>QNZQ01000052.1 GCA_003972985.1 Gammaproteobacteria bacterium
AGCCCATGCCCCAGGGCGGTAACCGGCTGCTCATCATGGAGGACTGGATCCGCAGCTTCACCCAGGCGGTGATAAAGGCGCGGGAGGAGATGCGTGCCCATTTCACCGCCGAGATCAGGGAGCGGGAGGCGCTCAAGACGGCGGTGCTGGATGCTTCCCTCGATCCCATCGTCACCATCGACCAGTATGGCAGCATCGTCGATTTCAATCCCACTGCCGAGCAGACCTTCGGCTACCGACAGGAGGAGGCGCTGGGCAGAAAGCTGGACGACCTGATCTTCGACCGGGGATCGCGAGAGGCCTTCAACAACCTGCTTCACGACTGCCTCAGGGAACAGCAGCGCAGCACCGCACCGGTGCTGCGCACCCTGACCGCACGCAGCAAGGAGGGGCGCACGCTGCCGGTGGAAGTGGCGATCAAGCCGGTAATGCTGGAGAACCAGCTGCTGTTCACCACCTACATCCGTGACATCTCGGAGCGCGAACGCCAGGCCAAGGAGATCGTCAGCCTGGCGGCCTTCCCCGGCGAGAGCCCGCTGCCGGTATTGCGCATCAACCGGCCGGGAGTGGTGATCTACGCCAACAAGGCCAGCGATTCGCTCCTCGACTACTGGGGCTGCAACCGCATGCAGACGGTGCCGATCTACTGGAAGCGGCTGGTGGAGCAGGTACTGAACAGCGGCCGCGCGCGGGAGGTGGAGGTAACCACGCCGGATGGCATCTTCTCGCTGCTGCTGGCGCCAGTGCAGGACCTGGACTACGTGAACGTCTATGGCCGTGACATCACCGCCATTCGCCGTGCTGAAGAAGAGGCGCGGCACCGCCAGAACGAGCTGATCCACGTGTCACGCCTGAGCACCATGGGCGAGATGGCCACCGGCATCGCCCACGAGCTCAACCAGCCGCTCTCGGCCATCGTCAACTTCGCCAACGGTTGCGCGCGCCGGCTGCGCCTGGGTATCGGAGAGAAGGAGGAGCTCATTGCCGCCATGGAGCAGATCGCGGCCCAGGCGCGGCGTGCCGGCGAGATCATCAAGCGGCTGCGCAGCATGGTGACGCGCCAGCAGCCGGTGCGGGAGGACGTGGACCTGAACGTGCTGCTCACCGATGCCTGTGCCCTCATCGCCCATGACCGGCAGAAGCTCCAGGTATCGGTGGAATCCCGCCTCAGCCGCCAGCCCGTGATCGCCCGCGTGGACCCGGTACAGATCGAGCAGGTGATCCTCAACCTGTTGCGCAACGCACTGGATTCACTCAGGCAGCAGGATCCGCTGAGCCGTCACCTGGTGGTCTCCACCGGCATCACGCGGGAAGGGCAGGCCTATTCGAGGTGGAGGACAACGGGGCCGGCATCGCGCCGGAAGTGCTCAAGCACCTCTTCGATCCCTTCTTCAGTACCAAGAAGACCGGCATGGGCATGGGGCTCTCCATCAGCCAGACCATCGTCACCGACCACAATGGTAGAATAAGCGCCCGGTCTGTCCCCGGTCGTGGGGCGGTCTTTACAGTGGAACTGCCGCTGAGCGAATCAGCGCTGGAGAGCAAGGCCTCATGAACCAGGAGAATACAGCACCCCAGCCGACGGTCTTCGTGGTGGACGATGACGAGGCCATGCGCAACTCGCTGCGTTGGCTCATCGAGTCCGTGGGCCTTCCGGTGCAGTGCCACGATTCGGCGGAGTCCTTTCTCGAAAGCTACTACCCGGGACGATCGGGCTGCCTGCTGCTGGACGTGCGCATGCCGGGAATGAGCGGCCTGGAGCTACAGGAGTACCTCAAGCGAAACGAGATCAACATCCCGGTGATCGTCATCACCGGTCACGGTGACGTGCCCATGTCGGTGCGTGCCATGAAGGAAGGCGCCATCGATTTCATCGAGAAACCCTTCAACGATGAACTCCTGCTGGACGCCATCCGCAATGCCCTGGCGCTGGACGCAAGGCAGCGGGAGAAGCAGGCGCTGCGTGCAGAACTGGCCTCCCGGCTGGCGCTGCTCACCCCTCGGGAGCACGAAGTGATGGACATGGTCACCGCCGGACGCTCCAACAAGGAGATCGCCAGCGCCCTGGGTGTCTCCGCCAAAACCGTCGAAGCACACCGCGCCAAGGTGATGGACAAGATGAAGGCGGGATCACTGGCGGAACTGGTGCGCATGTCCATGCTGGTGCGCGAGTGATCCGATCGGCAGGTGGCTCCTGACGCTCATGAGCTCCCTGTTCGCGCCGGATGCGCTGATGCTTATCCGGCCTACGGTCTCTACGGGGCTACGGTCTCATGAAAGTTAGTTGGTAGGTTGGGCAAAGGAGCGGCAGCGACATGCCCAACAGAACGCTATAACCACGGAGGCTCTTCCACATCCCGTGTGGGCGTAAAAAAACGCGAGCCCGGTAATCACCGGGCTCGCGTTCATCGGAAATCCGGAAGCCTTGCGGCTTCGAGTGTTCCTTGAGTTACAGTGGGTTTACGTTCTCGGCCTGAGGACCTTTCTGACCCTGGGTTACGTCCATGGTCACCTTCTGGCCTTCGTGAAGGGTTCTGCGGCCACTGCCGTTGATGGCACTGAAGTGAACGAAGACGTCCTTGCCGCCTTCCTGCTCGATGAAGCCGAAGCCTTTCTCATCGTTGAACCATTTAACAGTGCCTTCTACTTGATTTGACATATCTATTTAACTCTTTCAAAACCATCCGGACGAGTCCGGACAAAAACAAAAAAACCAGCCCGCAGGCTGGTACCTAGCGAGTCGCCTCTACTGAAACGACAGGGCCATTATAGGCCTTTCCCAGTTTTTTGTCTGGAATTTTACAGTGCGGGGCCCATGTGCCTGAACTAATTTTCAAAAACGGCTTCTAACCGACAGATTTCAATAAGGAGAAAAACCACGATGACAACGGCACTTTCCCCCCAGCAGCAGGCTTTCGCCAGGCTCGAGGCCTATATGCAGGAGCATATCGTCGGTCAACAGAAGCTGGTGAACCGGTTGCTGGTGGTGTTGCTCGCCGATGGTCACCTGCTGGTGGAGGGAGCGCCGGGCCTGGCCAAGACCAAGGCGATCAAGACCCTCAGCGAGGGGATCGAAGGCAGCTTCCACCGTATCCAGTTCACACCCGACCTGCTGCCGGCGGACCTCACCGGAACCGACATCTACCGGCCCCAGGAGGGCAGTTTCTTCTTCCAGCAGGGACCGCTGTTCAACAACCTGGTGCTGGCGGACGAGATCAACCGCGCGCCGGCCAAGGTGCAGTCGGCGCTGCTCGAGGCGATGGCCGAGCGCCAGATCACCGTGGGCAACAAGTCCTATCCGCTGCCGCCGCTGTTCCTGGTGATGGCCACCCAGAACCCCATCGAGCAGGAGGGAACCTACCCGCTGCCCGAGGCACAGCTCGACCGTTTCCTGCTGCACGTCTTCATCGACTACCCCGAGCTGGAGTATGAAAAGAAGATCCTGCACCTGGCCCGTGACGAGGCACTCGGTGAGCTGCAGCACCGCGAGCAGCGCGAGATCGAACCCCTGAGCCAGGAGGCGCTCTTCGAGGCGCGTCGCCAAGTGCTGCAGATCCACCTCGCCGAACCGGTGGAAGAATACCTGCTGCAGCTGGTGCTGGCCACGCGCAACCCCGAGCCCTACAGTCCGCAGCTGGCGAACTGGATCGAGTACGGGGCCAGTCCCCGCGCCTCCATCGGCCTGGACCGCTGCGCGCGCGCCCATGCCTGGCTTGCCGGCCGTGACTACGTGGCGCCGGAGGATGTGCAGGAGATGGCTTTCGACATCCTGCGGCACCGCCTGATTCTCAACTACGAAGCGGAAGCCGAGGGCATCACGCCCGACCGCTTCATCTCCGAACTGGTGGCGCGGGTTCCGGTGCCCTGATATGAACGCTGCGCAGGAACAGGCCAGCGACGTCGTCTCTGCCAGCCTGGGCGAGCTCATCGCCCTCAGCGAACAGGCGCGGCAGCTGCGGTTGCATCCACAGCTGGTGCGCGCGCGCCAGGCGGGACAGTACGTGTCGCGCCTGCGTGGCCGTGGCATGGAGTTCGACGAGTCGCGCCCCTACCAGCCCGGCGACGACGTGCGCAACATGGACTGGCGTGTCACCGCGCGCATCGGCAAGCCCTACAGCAAGATGTTCCGGGAGGAACGCGAGCGCCCCGTGCTCATCGGCGTGGACGCCCGCGCGCCCATGTTCTTTGCCACCCGCGGGCGCTTCAAGTGGGTGCAGGCACAGCGGCTCACGGCGCTGCTCGCCTGGACCGCCCTGCAGGGCGGGGACCGCGTCGGCGGAGAGATCTTCTCCGAGGCGGGGTTCCGCCAATTGCGTCCGAGACGCGGCAAGGCTTCGTTGCTCCATTTTCTCAAGGCGCTGGCCGACCAGCCGCGCAGTGAAGCGGTTCACCCGCTTTCACTGGCCGAACCCATGCGGCGCATGCGCCGCACGGCCCACCCCGGGTCGCTGGTGGTCTTTGTCAGCGATTTCCGTGGCTTCGACGAAATGGCCGAACGGCAGCTCGTGCGCATCGCCCGCCACAACGACTTGGTGCTGATCCATGTTCACGACTGGCTGGAGAGCCAGCTTCCCGCGGAGGGCTTCTACCGCCTCGGGGATGGCGAGCGCATCGTCGAACTGGAGGCCGGGCGAAAGCAGGTGCGGCTGGAGTATCACCGCCAGTACGAAGCGCGGGTCCGGCACCTGCAGCAGCTGTGTCGCCAGTACCAGATGACTTGGCTGCAGTGCGCCACGGACGACGATCCCCTGGAGGTATTGCGCAGAGTGTATGGGAGGAGCCGCTGATGCAAGAGGCGCTCTCCGGGCTGAAGGACATCCACCTGCCGCCGCCCGTGGGCTGGTGGCCGCCGGCGCCCGGCTGGTGGTTGCTCGCCGCGCTCGGGTTGCTCGTGCTGTACTCGGCATGGCGTATCTGGAGGAAGCGCAGGCGCCGGCGGGCGCTGCACGACGAGGCCCTGGCCGAACTCGCCGCCATTCGCGCGAGTTATTCATCCAGCGGCGATCCACGACGCCTGGCCCGTGAGCTCTCGCGCCTGTTGCGGCGGGTGGCCATCAGCCGCTTCCCCCGCGAGGAGGTGGCGGGACTGGTGGGTGACGACTGGCTCGCCTTTCTCGATCGCGCTTTCGATGGCGACGGCTTCGCGCGCGGGCCCGGACGGATCCTGGTGGAGGCGCCCTACCGTTCCGGTTCCCAGGAGCTGGATGCCGATGCGCTCTTCGAGCTGGTACGCCGCTGGCTGGAAGCCGTGACACGCGAGGGTGGCCATGCTTGAGTTTCACTGGCCCTGGCTCTTCCTGGCATTGCCCATGCCGCTGCTGGTGCGCTGGCTGCTGCCGCCGGCCGGGCAGCAGCAGGCGGCATTGCGGGTGCCCTTTCTGGAGGATTTCGAACACCTCGGCGCCGGCCGCGGAGCTCATGCCCGGGGTTCACGCTGGCAGCTGGCCCTGGCCACGCTCGCCTGGCTGCTGCTGGTGACGGCGGCGGCCAGACCCCAGTGGCAGGGCGAACCCGTGCCCCTGCCGCTGGAAGGGCGCGACCTGATGCTGGCGGTGGACCTGTCCGGCTCCATGGCGGAACGTGATTTCGTCATCGGCAACCAGCGCGTGGACCGGCTCACGGCCACCAAGGTGGTCGCCGGCCAGTTCATCGAAAGACGCAAGGGTGACCGCGTGGGGCTGATTCTCTTTGGCGAAAAGGCCTACCTGCAGGCGCCGCTCACCTATGACCTGAAAACGGTGGAACAGCTGCTCGATGAATCCTTCATCACCATGGCCGGGCAGAAGACCGCCATCGGCGATGCCATCGGCCTGGCCATCAAGCGGTTGCGCGACAAGAAGGGCGAGAAGGTGCTGATCCTGCTGAGCGACGGCGAGAACACCGCCGGCCAGATGGACCCCCTCAAGGCTGCCCGGCTGGCCGCCGAGGAGGGGCTCAAGATCTACACCATCGGCAT
Organism: Gammaproteobacteria bacterium; assembly: GCA_003972985.1. Lineage (GTDB taxonomy): Bacteria > Pseudomonadota > Gammaproteobacteria > Chromatiales > Chromatiaceae > Thiolapillus. The sequence continues at coordinate 5,957 of QNZQ01000052.1, forward strand.
CGGCTCGGAGCAGCCGATGGACTTCTTCGGCATGTCCCAGGGGAGCACGCTGGACGAGCGGACGCTGAAGGCCATCGCGCAGATCACCGGAGGGCGCTATTTCCGCGCCAGGGATACCGCCGAACTGCTGGCCGTCTATGACGCCATCGATGCCCTGGAGCCGGTGAAGAACGAGGAGCGGGTCTACCGCCCCGTGGATGAACTCTTCTACTGGCCCCTGGGGACCTCCCTGGTGCTGTCGCTGGGGCTGCTGCTGATGAGGAGCCGCAGATGAACTGGCAGGCATTTCACTTCATTCGCCCCTGGTGGCTGCTGGCGCTGATTCCGCTGGCCTGGGGATTGTGGCGGCTATGGCGGCGCAGTGGTAACGGCAGTGCCTGGCGCAAGGTGGTGGCCCCGGAACTGCTGCCCCACCTGTTGCTCGACGCCGAGGGCGGAGGCAGGCGCTGGCCGCTGGTGCTGGCGGCGCTCGGGTTCACGATGGCCATACTCGCCCAGGCCGGCCCTACCTGGGAGAAGCTGCCCCAGCCGGTCTACAGCAGCCAGTCGGCGCTGGTGATCCTCTTCGATCTCTCCCGTTCCATGGATGCCCGCGACGTGAAGCCTTCGCGTCTCGCCCGTGCCCGTTTCAAGGTGGAGGACATCCTCAGCCACCGCAGGGAAGGAGAGACCGCATTGATCGCCTTTGCCGGTGCTCCCTTCACCGTGGTGCCCCTTACCGATGACGTGAAGACCATTCACTCCCAGTTGCCGGCGCTCAATACGGACCTGATGCCGGTACAGGGCAGCAACGTGGCCGCGGCCATCGAAAAGGCCCAGGCGTTGCTGCAACAGGCGGGGCGCACCCGGGGCCAGATCCTGCTGGTCGGCGACGGGGTGAACGGTGATGCGGCGCAACGGGCTGCTGCGAAGGCGCGCAAGGCGGGATACCGGGTCTCGGTGCTGGCGGTGGGGACGGAAGCGGGCGCTCCCATTCCCACCCGGCGCGGGGTGCTCAAGGATGCCCAGGGCAACATCGTGGTGGCGCGCCTGGACGTGGCAGCCCTCAAGGCCGTTGCCCGCGCGGGAGGGGGAACCTTTACCCGCATCTCCCTGGACGACAGTGACCTGAAAGCGCTGGGGCTGCTCGACCAGGAACCGGTACAGCTGCACCAGTTGAGCAAGTCGGACAACGAGGTGGCCCGCTGGCGGGATTTCGGTCCCTGGCTGCTGCTCGCCGTGCTGCCGCTGGCGGCCCTGGCCTTTCGCCGGGGCGTGCTGATGGTGGTTTTCGTGGGGTTGCTTCTGCCCTTGCCACCGCAGGCCGAAGCGGGCTGGTGGAAGGATCTGTGGTACCGGCCCGACCAGCAGGGCCAGCAGCTGCTCGAACGGCAGGAGGCAGAGCAGGCAGCGCAACGTTTCCGCGACCCTGATTGGAAGGCCAGCGCACTCTATCGTGCCGGGGACTATGAAGAGGCAGGCCGTCTCTGGTCCCAGGGGAAGGGAGCCCAGGAGCGTTACAACCTGGGAAATGCGTTGGCCCGTGAGGGCAAGTTCAAGGAAGCCATCGAGGCCTATGAACAGGCACTGAAACTGGACCCCGGCCTCGAGGACGCCAAGGCCAACAAGGCGCTGCTGGAGGAGCTGCTGAAGAAACAGCAGCAGAACCAACAGAACCGACAGAACCAGCAGAACCAGCAGAACCAGCAGACTTGCTACCACTGCCAAAGCTGCATGCACTTTTTATTCTTCATATGGAGACATAAATGCATACATACACAGAGAGAGAGAGAGAGAGAGAGAG
>QNZQ01000213.1 GCA_003972985.1 Gammaproteobacteria bacterium
AGGCAGGTCCTGGAGATCATGGACAAGTTGAACAATCGCCCTCGAAAATGCCTGGGGTACAAGACACCCAATCAGGTATTCTTCGGGATCAAACCACCCGTTGCACTAGCGAGTTGAATCCGCGCCATAATTTTTCCTGCCCTTTGGTCCGGAATCCCCATGCCCGCATTTCTCGATTATCAGCAACTGAGCAGCACCCTACAACAGCTGGAGGAGGAACTGCGTCGCCTCGGCTGGTGGGAGGAAACGCCACCGGAGCCCTCGGCGCTGGCCAGCACCCAGCCCTTCCATGCCGATACCCTCGCCTTCCAGCAGTGGCTGCAGTGGATCTTCATTCCCCGCGTCCGCGAGCTTATCGCCAACGAGGAACGGCTGCCGGGCCGTTGCGACATCACACCCATGGGGGAAGTGGCCTGGCGGGAGGAGCAGCCTGAGCAGGTGGAACCCTTGCTCTTCCTGCTGCGCAGCCTCGACCGTCAGCTCTCCTCCGACACCTGATCCCGCATGTGAACCGCATCCCATCTTTTTCCACACAAGCTGTGGATAACTTTGTGGGAAAGTTGCGTAAAGCAGAACAAATCCCTGTCCTGGCAAAAGGCGCTTCAAATTGACCAATTTTTGGTCAATACAAGTATTTTTAAGTAAGCTCAATAAGTTATTGCATATTCATGAATTTTCACTTTCAGGCATCAGGCTAACTGGCAGCAATTTTCCCCGGACCGGGACACTTGTGCATAACCACTGTGTACAATGACCGCCATGGACAATGCAGATCAGGAGTTCTGGCGCCATAAACCCCTCGGGGAGATGACCCCGGAGGAGTGGGAATCCCTCTGTGACGGCTGCGCAAAGTGCTGCCTGCACCGGCTGGAGGACGAGGAGACCCGGGAGATCTATTTCACCAACGTCCACTGCCGCCTGCTGGATACCCGAACCTGCCGCTGCGGCGACTACCCCAACCGCTCGCGCCGGGTGGAGGACTGCGTCACCATCACCCTGAAGGAGCTCGAGGATCCCTACTGGCTCCCGGCAACCTGCGCCTACCGGCTCCTTGCCGAAGGCAAGCCGTTGCCGGAATGGCACCCTCTGGTGAGCGGCGACCCGCAAAGCGTCTTCCGCTCGGGCAACAGCATCGGCGGCCGCACCGTCTGCGAAGACGACGCCGACGATCTCTCCCACCATCTCATCGACTGGATCCGCTGATGGCCCAGGGAAGCGCGGTGTACCGCGGCGAGATCGAGCTGACCGACAGCGATGCCAACCGCTACGCCACCCTGGAAACGGCCACCTCGCTCCACCCTTCCGAATCCCGGGAACGGCTGGCGCTGCGACTGCTCGCCTGGCTGCTGCTGTACGAGGAGGGCATGGCCTTCCGCGGCGGCGGGGTGAGCGAGGGCGAAGCACCGGACCTGGCCGTTCGCGACGCCGACGGAAACATCCTGCACTGGATCGAGGTGGGCACCCCAACCGAAACCCGGCTGCAGAAGGCAGCCCGCCGCACGAAAGTCACAGTGGTCACCCACGAAGGCGTGCTGCGCCGCTGGCAGAGCCAGCACAAGGGCCACCTGCCCGGATTCGAAGGCGAGATCCTGGTGCTCGACGAGGCCCTGGTGACGCCCCTGGCGGAACGGCTCTCCCGCCGCTTCCGCTGGCAGGCCACCATCAGCGGCGACACCCTCTACCTGGAGGATGGCTCCGGTTCACTGAGCAGCCCGCTGCGCCGCATCGCGGCTTGCTGAGAGCAGCGGCCGGAGCTGCTTCCAGACCAGTTCCAGGATGAGGGGCTGGGCCTGGGCAGTAGGATGGATGCCGTCCGCCTGCATGAGGCGGGCATTGTCACCGATCCCGGCCACCACGGAAGGCAGCAGCGGGATATCGAAACGCGATGCCAGGTCCAGGTATACCTGTGCGAAGGCCTCCGTGTAGCGCCGTCCGTAGTTGGGCGGCAGCTGGATGCCGAGCAGCAGTACCTGCGCGCCCCCTTCCCGGGCCACTTCGATCATGGCTGCCAGGTTCTCTTCCATGCGCTGCAGGGAGAGGCCGCGCAGGCCGTCGTTGCCTCCCAGCTCCAGCACCAGGATGGCGGGCCGGTGGCGTTCGAGCAGGGCAGGCAGCCGGCGGCGCACATTGGCGGTGGTGTCACCGCTGATGCTGGCGTTGACCACCCGGTAGGGTAGACTCGCTTCCTCGAGCCGTCGCTCGAGCAGGCTCACCCAGCCCTCGCCGGCGGCCATGCCGTGGGCGGCGCTGATGCTGTCGCCCACCACCAGGATCACGGGCCCGGCGGCATGGGAGGAGCCGGCCCAGAGCAACAGGAACAGCAGCAGGAAGGTCTTTTTCACCATGGAATCCTCGGAATTCATCGTCCAGGCCCGCGACCTGGGAAAGCGCGTGCCCGTGGCCGGGGGACACCTGGACATCCTGCAGGGAGTGAGCCTGGGGATCAAGCCGGGCGAAAGCCTGGCGGTGGTGGGCGAATCGGGTTCGGGCAAGTCCACCCTCCTCGGCCTGCTGGCCGGGCTGGACCTGCCCAGCAGCGGGACGGTGGAACTGGCGGGAGAAGATCTCGGCCACCTGGACGAGGACGGCCGGGCGCGGTTGCGCGGGCGGTACGTGGGCTTCGTCTTCCAGTCCTTCCAGCTGATGCCCACCTTCACCGCGCTGGAGAACGTGATGCTGCCCCTGGAACTCCTGGACAGGCCCGCCCCCCGCTCCAGGGCCCAGGCGCTGCTGGCACGGGTAGGCCTCGCCGGGCGTACGCGCCACTACCCGCGGCAGCTGTCGGGTGGCGAACAGCAGCGGGTGGCCATCGCCCGCGCCTTCGCCACCGAACCGGCCATCCTCTTCGCCGACGAACCCACCGGAAACCTGGACACCACCACCGGCGAACAGGTCATCGACCTGCTCTTCGAACTCAACCGCGAGCGGGGCACCACCTTGGTGCTGGTCACCCACGACAGCCGCCTGGCCAGTCGCTGCAGCCGCCAGATCCGTCTCCACGCCGGGCGGCTGCTGGAACAGCCGTGAACCTGCCACGACACGCCCTGGTCCTGCTGCTGCGCGAGTGGCGCGCCGGCGAACTGCGCATCCTGCTCGCGGCCCTGGTGGTGGCGGTCTCGGCAAGCACCGCCATCGATTTCTTCACCAGCCGCATCAGCCAGGGAATGCAGCAGCAGTCCGCCGGTTTCCTCGGCGCCGACCTGATCCTGGTATCGCCCAACCCGGTGGAACCCGGCTGGCTGGAAAAGGCCCGCACGCTCGGGCTGCGCCAGGCCCGCACCCTGGAGTTCGCCAGCATGGTCGTGGCCGGTGAATCCTTCCAGCTGGCAGCGGTGAAAGCCGTGCAACCCGCCTACCCGCTGCGCGGCAGGCTGCGCGTTACCGACCGGCCCTTCGGCAGGGAGCGGCAAACCGCTGACCTGCCGGAACCCGGCGAAGCCTGGCTCGATGCCCGCCTGTTCAGCCGCCTGAAGCTGCAGCCTGGAGACAGCCTCGAAATCGGCGACAAGACCTTCGTTGCCAGGCGGGTGCTCGCTTTCGACCCCGGTTTCCGCATGGACCTGCTGGGACTGACGCCAAGGCTGCTGATCCGCCTCGAGGACATGGCCGCCACGGGCGTGGTCCGCCCCGGCAGCCGCCTGTCGCATCACTACCTCTTTGCCGGGAAGCCGGACCGGGTGGCCACCCTGCGCGGCTGGCTGCAGCCCAGACTGCTGAACACCCAGCAGCTCATCGACGTGCACCAGGGACGCCGCACCGTGGGCGCCGCACTGGAGCGTGCCGAACATTTCCTGGGGCTGGCGGTCACGGTGGCGCTGGTGCTCTCAGGAGTGGCCATTGCCATGGCTGCGCACCGTTACAGCCGCCGCCACTACGACAGCAGTGCGCTCATGCGCTGCATGGGCATGACGGGCGGCAAGCTGCTGGGGCTGCACCTTCTCCAGCTCCTGCTGCTCGGCCTGGCCGGGAGCCTGCTGGGCGTGCTCCTGGGCTGGGCCGCCCACTGGGGACTGCTGTGGCTCCTCGCCGATCTGCTGCCGCCCGGACCGCTTCCCCATCCGCTGAGCCCCCTCTTCACGGGGCTGCTCACGGGCCTGGCGGTCCTCGCCGGATTCGCCCTGCCGCCCCTGCTGGGGCTGCGCCGGGTTCCGCCGCTGCGGGTGTTGCGGCGCGACCTGCAACCGCTTCCCACCAGCGCCTGGCTGGTCTACGCCCTGGCGCTGGCGGCAGTGCTGCTGTTCATGTGGCGCAGCAGCGGCGACCTACAGACGGTCCTGGTGCTCCTCGCCGGCAGCGCGGCCATGCTGGTGCCATTGGGATTGCTCTCGCTCGGGGCGCTGGCGGCCGCGCGAAGCCTGGGATCCCTGCTCGGCTCCGGGTGGCGGCTCGGCATCGACAGCCTGTGGCGGCGGCGCGGCGCCACCCTGGCACAGCTCGTCGCCTTCGGCCTGGTGTTCATGGCCATGGCCACCCTGCTGCTGGTGCGCACCGACCTCCTGGAGAGCTGGCGCGACCGGCTTCCCGCCGACGCGCCCAACCATTTTCTCATCAACATCCTGCCGGATAAGGTGGGGCCGCTGCGCGCCTTCTTCCGGGAACACGGCATCGAGAGCTCGCGGCTCTATCCCATGGTGCGCGGCCGACTGGCCGAGGTGAACGGACGCCCGGCCTTGCAAGCGGTCCCGCAGCAGGCGCGCAACCACAACGCCCTGCACCGTGAACTCAACCTGAGCTGGAGCGATGCCCTGCCACCGGCCAATCGCATCACCGCCGGGCGCTGGTTCACCGACGCCGACCGGGGGCGCCCCCTCGTCTCCGTGGAGGCCTCCATGGCGAAGGCGCTGGGGCTGGAACCGGGCGACCGCCTCGGCTTCGTCATCGGCGGCACGCCCATCGAGGCCACCATCCTCAGCCTGCGGCAGGTGCAGTGGGACTCCTTCCGGCCCAACTTCTACCTGCTCTTCCCGCCGGGGGTGCTGGAAGACTTTCCCGCCACCTGGATGACCAGCTTTCACCTGCCGCCCGAGCAGCAGGAGACCGTTTCGGCCCTGGTGCGCAGCTTCCCAGCCACCACGCTGCTGGAGCTCGATCCCATCCTGCGCCAGGTGCAGCGCATCATGGGGCAGCTGGTGCTGGCGGTGGAGTACGTGCTGCTGTTCGTGCTGGCGGCAGGCGTGGTGGTGCTCTTCGCCGCCATCTCCACCACCCTGGACGAACGCCTCCACGAAGGCGCCCTGCTGCGCGCCCTGGGTGCACGCAGCCGTCAGTTGCGCCACGCCATCCTCGCCGAGTTCCTCGGCCTCGGTTTCATGGCGGGACTGCTGGCGGCCCTGGCCAGCGAGATCGTCATCGCCTTTCTCTACGTGCAGACCCTGGCGCTGGAGCCCGCCAGGCACCCGCTCCTGTGGCTGCTTCTGCCCCCTGCCGGCGCCTTTCTCACGGGTGTTTCCGGCTATCTCGGAACGCGGCAGGTGCTGTTCCAGAGTCCGCTCAGGGTATTGCGGCGCACCTGAAACCGGCGGATGGGATCACTGACCGGCGCCCTCGGCGACCAGGCTGTAGCTGGCGTGGCAGCCGATGCAGTTGCCCATGAGGGTGGCCAGCTGACCGCGGGTGTGCCCGGGATCGCCCAGCTGCTCGGCATCCAGCGCCAGGGCGTCGAACTTGCGGTGGGTGTCGAAACCCAGTTTCTTGAACTCCAGCGGCAGCTTGGCGATGAGCGCCGGGGGTACCGCCGTCTGGGCCGCCATGCCCACCCTGCGCGCGGCAGCGGCAGCGGCCCCCATGTCCTCGCGGTTGGTGGCCTCGATGATCCCCTGCACCGCCACCAGGAAGTCACGCATCTCGCCCAGCACCAGGTTGCGCTCGCCGGGCGTGAGCTTCAGCGCCTGGCGGCCGTCCTCGGCCAGCTCCACCTTTCCCACCACGATCACCTTGTAGGCCACACCGGCCACGGCCAGCACCAGCAGTATCAAAAGCGTCCAGCACAGTTTGCACATATCGGGTTGTTCCTGAGTCTCGAATGAAAAAATGGCAAGGAAACGGGCCATGGACTGCATCCATGGCCCGTTCCTCGATTGAATCGAAGCGGATTATACGCCGTCAGAACCGGCAACTCCTGCCCTTGCACCCCTTGCGCTTTGCCTTACGGCCACCGCGTTCCATGGGGCTGTCGACGATCTCGTCGAGTCGTGCCTGGTCCATCTCCTGCGCCTCATAGACGATGCCCATGCTCTCGAGCTGGCCCACGAAGGCGCGCAGGTGGTTGCGCGATCCACGCAGGAGATTACCGTAGGCGCGGGTGACATCGTCGTGCGTCGATTGGGCAATGGCATTCTCCAGGTCGAGGATATCGATCTCCTCGATGAGGGCACCGGCACGCAGCGCCATCTCCAGCGATTTACCGCCCATGGCCACCAGATCCAGGTAGAGCGCGCCCAGCTCCTCATTGTCGAAGACGCCCACGGTGTCGTCGGTGACAGGATCCACCAGGCCATACCTGTCGATCTGATTCTTCATGGCATTCATATGGCGCTGTTCCGAATCCGAGATATTGTCGAATACCGGGTGTTCCCAGAGATCGAAGAGTGTCAGGTAGACATCCCGCGCCATCTTCTCCTCCTCGCGCATGAACAGCAGCGTGGACTCTTCTTCGGGGCTCAAGGGATTCTGGGCCTGGACAGCGGTGCCGGACTGCAAAGCACCTCGGTTCCAGCCGGCCTCCAGGGGAGCGGCCGCCAGGGTCGCCGCCAGTACCAGGGTTCCTGCAATGGTCGTGAGTTTCATGATGGATTCTCCTGTGTCGTTCGGTTTGGATGCCTACAGCCTAGGAGAATCGGGTTTCAGCGGTGTTACGGCAGGCAGCGGAATTGTTTCAGGATGTTTCGGCCAGGCGCTACCTGCCACCCCGACCCTGCCCCGCCCCCCTGGAGCCCTGCATGCGCATGCGCCGCTCGTAACCCATGCCGTAACGGGTGGCACTGCGCGTGGAGCCACGCATCTTGCCCCGCTCGCCAACGCCGGAAACGGAAACGGCCGGTGCGCCCGCATTTACGGCAGCCCCAGCCACCGCTGCGCGCGGTCGCGCTGCCGGCACGATACCCGGATCCGCAGCCACGCACCCGGCCGAAGCCAGGAGCAAACAGAAAAGCGGCCATCGATTCTTTTTCATCGGATCCGGGTCAGCAGGCTGGTCCATGGGCGAAGTGTGCCAAATCGCACTCACATCCAGTGTACCGCCCCGGCATCCACCAAATCGTAACAAGCTGTTTCTGCCGCGCATCCATGCCTGTACCTTTTTGCTACCATGCTCCCATGCCACAGGATCCGCCCCACATACTGGTCGTCGACGACGATCCCGCGTTGCGCGAGCTGCTGCAGCGCTATCTAGCGTAGTGTATTAAATAGTATGAAGATTTGTAAGCGTTGTTCGCGCACGCCCAACTTTTAACAAAATCTCTTCCGTAGTTTTTGTCCAAACAAAAGGTTTTCCACTCTCATTGTGTGTGTCGATAAATTTCATAATGGCTTCCTCCAACTC
>QNZQ01000024.1 GCA_003972985.1 Gammaproteobacteria bacterium
GGAAGCCATTATGAAATTTATCGACACACACAATGAGAGTGGAAAACCTTTTGTTTGGACAAAAACTACGGAAGAGATTTTGTTAAAAGTTGGGCGTGCGCGAACAACGCTTACAAATCTTCATACTATTTAATACACTACACTAGATCCATGAGTTGTCACCTTTGTTCCGTTTTTTCACCAGGCGCCATCATTTCATGGAGCGGTCTTTGCGGCAACGGTCTCCTTGCGGATGTGAGGGCCACGTCATCTTACTCGGGGGCAGGGCGGATACCTGCTCGCAAAAACCGCCGTGAATACATCCTTGGCCGCTTCCGGCATCCTGCCTCCCGCGGCACTCGCACATCCTTGTGCATCGTAGGCTCTACGTCGGCATCCCTGCCTCCGAAGTTTTCCGATCAGGTACCCGCCCCGCTTTTCAATAACTTACGCTACTTAGATAACATCGTCCTGTTGCGGATATGAGGCCTATGTTCAAGAATGTGCCGGCACTGTAAACTTCACCCCTTGGTCCATCCTGACGGAGCCGTTTCCTCGTCGCCATGCCGATTTACAAGTATCTGATTCCATTGGTTATCCTGTTCAGTCAAGGCGTCCTGTCCGAGCCCACGGACCGGTACGAGGAGATGACGGGCGAGGCGGACGACTTCGACGTGGTGGAAAAGCCCTGGAAGGAAGAGCAGGGCGAGATTCCGCCGTTACCCGGGAAGGACGACTGGGTTCCGGTGCGGCTGGACAGCCTGCCGACGAACCAGCACGCCTTCATCGTCCTGAAGAGCCTCACCATCGGCAGGCGCGACCAGGTGGTGCGCTACTGGCTCTCCATCCGCTCGGACGGCGGCAGCGCCATGATCACCTACGAAGGACTCCACTGCGGCAACCGGAATTTCGTCGTCTATGCCTATGCCTATCCGCAGCGGAAACCCCCGCTGCGGCCGGTGCGCAATCCGAAGTGGAAGCCGCTGCAGGGCTGGAGAGGGACCGCCTACCGCTGGGAACTGATGCAGGACGTGCTCTGCAGCGGGGAGGTGCCCCGCAGCCTGCGCCAGATCGAGGAATCGGCAAAGGGCCGTTACGAGAAAATGAATCCCTTCGACAACTGGACCAACGATGACTGACGCCTACGACGCTTCCGCCATCGAGGTACTCAGCGGCCTGGAGCCGGTGCGCAAGCGCCCCGGCATGTACACCGACACCACCCGGCCAAACCACCTGGCCCAGGAGGTGATCGACAACTCGGTGGACGAGGCCATCGCCGGTTACGCGAAACGGATCGAGGTGACCCTGTACAAGGACGGTTCCATTGAGGTGGCCGACGACGGCCGCGGCATGCCGGTGGACATCCACCCCGAGGAGGGGGTGCCGGGCGTGGAGGTGATCCTCACCAAGCTCCACGCCGGCGGCAAGTTCTCCAACAAGTCCTACCGCTTTTCCGGCGGCCTCCACGGCGTGGGCGTGTCGGTGGTGAATGCCCTGTCGCGTCACCTGGAGGTTTGGGTCAAGCGCGATGGCGCCGAGTACAACATCGCCTTCGCCGACGGCGAGAAGATCTCCGACCTGGAAAAGGTGGGCGAGGTGGGCAAGCGCAATACCGGCACGCGCATCCGTTTCTGGCCCGATGCCCGCTTCTTCGACAGCCCGAAGTTCAGCGTGCGCCAGCTCAAGCATGTGCTGCGCGCCAAGGCCGTGCTCTGCCCCGGCCTGAAGGTGGTGTTCCACGACGAGAACAGCGGTGAAACCGAGGAGTGGCAGTACGAGGACGGCCTCAAGGACTACCTGCTCGATGCCCTGCGCGGCTGGGAGCTGCTGCCGGCGGAACCCTTCACCGGCAGCATGGCCGGTCGCGACGAGGCGGCGGACTGGGCCGTGGCATGGCTGCCCGAGGGCGGCGAGCCGGTCACCGAGAGCTACGTCAACCTGATCCCCACCGCCCAGGGGGGCACCCACGTGAACGGCCTGCGCTCGGGGCTCACCGAGGCGGTACGCGAGTTCTGCGAGTTCCGCAACCTGCTGCCGCGCGGCGTGAAGATCGCTCCCGAGGACGTCTGGAGCCGGGTGAGCTACGTGCTCTCGGTGAAACTGGCGGATCCCCAGTTCTCCGGCCAGACCAAGGAGCGGCTCTCCTCGCGCGAGTGCGCCGCCTTCGTCTCGGGCGTGGTGAAGGACGCCTTCAGCCTCTGGCTCAACCAGCATACCGCCGATGGTGAACGCATCGCCGAGCTGGCCATCAGCGCCGCGCAGAGCCGCATGCGCGCCGGGCGCAAGGTGGTGCGCAAGAAGGTGACCCAGGGACCGGCCCTGCCGGGGAAACTGGCCGACTGCGCATCCGACGACGTGGCCCGCACCGAGCTGTTCCTGGTGGAGGGGGACTCCGCGGGCGGCTCGGCCAAGCAGGCGCGGGACAAGGATTTCCAGGCGATCATGCCCCTGCGCGGCAAGATCCTCAACACCTGGGAGGTGGACTCGGCGGAAGTGCTCGCCTCCCAGGAGGTGCACGACATCTCGGTGGCCATCGGCGTGGAGCCCGGCAGCGACGACCTCTCGAAGCTGCGCTTCGGCAAGATCTGCATCCTGGCCGATGCCGATTCCGACGGGCTGCACATCGCCACGCTGCTGTGCGCGCTCTTCGTGCGCCACTTTCCCAAGCTGGTGCGCGAGGGGCACGTCTTCGTGGCCATGCCGCCGCTCTACCGCATCGACGTGGGCAAGCAGGTGTTCTACGCACTGGACGATGCGGAGAAGGAGGGGATCCTGGATCGCATCGAGGCGGAGAAGATTCGGGGCAAGGTGAATGTGCAGCGGTTCAAGGGACTGGGTGAAATGAACCCGTTGCAGTTGCGTGAGACCACCATTCACCCGGATACTCGGCGTCTGGTGCAACTGGCCATGGAGCCGGGAGACGAGACCATGCAGGTGATGGACATGCTGCTGGCCAAGAAACGGGCAGCGGATCGCAAGAACTGGCTTCAGGAACACGGTGACCGGGCAGAAGCGGCACAGGACCTCATTGCAGGAGTGGCAAACCCATGAAGAGATGGTTGTTGATTCTGGCCCTGATCTCGGCGCAGGCGGCATTGGCTGCCCCGGACGGCAAGCGACTCTACGAAGAGAACTGCAGTGCCTGCCACCAGAGCGAAGGCAAGGGCGGCATTGGCCTGCCGCTCACCGACGAGATCCTGGCGCAGCTCAGTGACGAATACATCGCCAAGACCATCCGCAACGGCCGCCCCGGCAGGATTATGCCCTCCTTCGAAACGCTCAGTGATGCCCAGGTGGGTGCCATTCTCAAGTACATCCGCGGCTGGAGCACCAAGCCCGCGCCGGTATTTCCGAAAGTGGCAAAGCGGGGTGATCCGGCCAGGGGCAAGCCCCTCTACGAGAAGAACTGCCAGCGCTGCCACGGCAAGGATGGCAGTGGCGAGGGCAGTGGCACCGGCGTCACGCTCTCGCGCGAGCGGGAATTCATGGTGATGCCGGCGGCGCTGAACAACCCGGGTTTCCAGCGCTCCGCTTCCGACGCGATGATCGCCGACATCATCCGCCGCGGGCGCCGCATCGGCGGCATGCCCTCGTTCCGCAAGAAGCTCAGCGAAGGGCAGATCGGGGACGTGGTCGCCTACCTGCGCACCCTGCAACCGCCACCACCGGTGCGCGGCTCGGAAGAGTGGGCCGGCAAGGCGGCCTACGTGATGGAATCGCCCTATGGATTCGATGAAACCGTGGAAGCGCTGAAGCAGGCCATCACCGGAGCCAATTTCCGCATCTTCCCGGCGCGCTACCTCGAGCAGGGGCTCACCGACGAGTTCAGCGTCGATACGCGCCAGATCGGTATCCGCTTCTGCAATTTCAAGGAGCTCTACCACCTGCTCAACATCGACCCGCGGCTGGGAACCGTGCTTCCCTGCCGCATCAACGTGCTCGAGCGGAACGGGAAGGTGCTGCTGGTCTCGCCCAATATCGTCGAGCTGTCCAAGCTGTTCAACAACCGTGAACTCTCGGAGGTGGCGGTCATCATGGAAGAGATCATCCTTGCCGTGATGGAGGAGGCAACCCTATGAAGCGTTTCCTGATCCTGGTCCTGGCACTCCTGTTTTCCACGCCCCTGCTGGCCGGGCAGCCCATCATGATGGTACGCAGCAAGCTCAAGGCTGCAGACGCGATGGAAGTGCTCAAGGAGACCGTGCAGGAGTACGGCTACAGCATCGCCCATGTGCAGCGCTGCGACGGCGGGATGGCCGAGTTCGACTACAAGTCCGATTTCTACCGGGTGCTCTTCTTCGGCAAGATCGACGAGGTACGGGGAATCCTGAAGCGCTACCCCGAAATGGCGCCCTTCCTGCCGCTCAAGATCGCCGTCATCGCGGAGAACGACGAGACGGTGCTGGCGGCGGTGGATCCACGGGCACTTGCGCACCTGTACGGTCACAATCCGGTACTCCAGGTCCAGTTCGCCCGCTGGTACAACGACATCCGTTCCATGATGGAAGAGCTGCGCCACTACAGGAAGAAGTGAGCGCCCCAGGCGCCTGAGCGACATGTCCACCACAGAACACTACACCCCCGAAGGCATCGAACGCGTCCGACTGGCGGAGTTCACCGAGAAGGCCTACCTGGATTATTCCATGTACGTCATTCTCGACCGGGCCCTGCCGCACATCGGCGACGGCCTCAAGCCGGTGCAGCGGCGCATCGTCTATGCCATGTCCGAGCTGGGGCTGTCGGCGGCCAGCAAGCACAAGAAGTCGGCGCGTACCGTGGGTGACGTGCTGGGCAAGTTCCACCCTCACGGCGATACCGCCTGCTACGAGGCGATGGTGCTCATGGCCCAGGAGTTCTCCTACCGCTACCCGCTCATCGACGGCCAGGGCAACTGGGGCTCCCCCGACGATCCCAAGTCTTTCGCCGCCATGCGCTACACCGAGGCGCGCCTCACCCCCTATGCCAGGGTGCTTCTCAGTGAGCTGGGCCAGGGCACCGTGGAATGGGTGCCCAATTTCGACGGCACCCTGAAGGAGCCCAGCCTGCTGCCGGCACGCTTGCCCAACGTACTGCTCAATGGCGCCACCGGCATCGCCGTGGGCATGGCCACCGATATTCCGCCGCACAACCTGCGCGAGGTGACCAGCGCCTGCATCCGGCTCCTCGAGGCGCCGAAGACCACGCTGGAGGAGCTGTACCAGCATATTCCCGGGCCCGACTATCCCACCGAGGCCGAGATCGTCACGCCAACCGCCGATCTGCTCAAGATCTACCAGAGCGGCCGTGGCAGCGTGCGCGCCCGCGCCCGCTGGGAGAAGGAGGAGGGCAACGTGGTGATCACCGCCTTGCCCTACCAGGTTTCCGGAGCGCGTATCCTGGAGCAGATCGCCACCCAGATGCGCGCCAGGAAGCTGCCCTGGATCGAGGACCTGCGTGACGAGTCGGACCACGAGAATCACACCCGCCTGGTGATCGTTCCCCGTTCCAACCGGGTGGACCTGGAACGCCTCATGTCCCATCTCTTCGCCACCACCGACCTGGAAAGGAGCTACCGGGTCAACCTGAACCTCATCGGTCTCGACGGCCGTCCCAGGGTCAAGAACCTGCGCGAGATCCTGCAGGAGTGGCTGGAGTTCCGCACCGCCACCGTGCGCCGGCGCCTGCAACACAGGCTGAACAAGGTGCTGGACCGCCTGCACCTTCTGGAAGGGCTGCTCATCGCCTACCTCAACATCGACGAGGTGATCCGCATCATCCGCACCGAGGACGAGCCCAGGCCGGTGCTCATGCAGCGTTTCGATCTCACCGAGGTGCAGGCCGACTACGTGCTGGACACCAAGCTGCGGCAGCTGGCGCGGCTGGAGGAGATGAAGATCCGCGCCGAGCAGGAGGCGCTCGCCGCCGAGCGGGACGAGCTGGAGAAGATCCTCGGCTCCAGGCGCCGGCTCAAGACCCTGGTGCGCAAGGAGCTGGAAGCCGACGCCAAGGAGTTCGGAGACGACCGCCGCTCGCCCATCGTCGAACGCGCCGCCGCCGAAGCCATGGACGAGAGTGAGCTGACGCCCAGCGAGCCGGTCACCGTGGTGCTCTCGGAGAAGGGCTGGGTGCGCGCCGCCAAGGGGCACGAGATCGACCCGGCAGGGCTCAACTACAAGGCCGGCGACGGTTTCCGCGATGCCGTGCGCCTGCGCAGCAACCAGCCGGTGATCTTCCTCGACTCCAGTGGCCGCAGCTACTCGCTGCTGGCCCACAGCCTGCCTTCGGCGCGGGGCCAGGGCGAGCCGCTCACCGGCCGCTTCTCACCTCCGGACGGGGCCGAGTTCGTCACCCTGCTCGGCGGCGATCCCGGGCAGCGCTGGCTGATCGCTTCCGATGCCGGCTACGGATTCGTCACCCAGGCGCGCAACCTGCTCGCCAACAAGAAGGGGGGCAAGGCGGTGCTCACCCTGCCCAGGGGGGCGAGGGTGCTCAAGGCGCAGCCGGTGCGCGATCCCGACACCGACAGGGTGGTGGCCGTCACCAGCGCAGGGCGCATGCTGGTGATCCCGGTGAGCGACCTGCCCGAAATGGCGCGGGGCAAGGGCAACAAGATCATCGGCATCCCCGGCAAGAAAGTGGAGTCGCGCGAGGAGTACGTGGCGGCCATCGCCGTGGTGCCCGAGGGGGCCCGGCTCAAGCTGATCTCGGGCAAGCGCCATCTCAACCTCAAGGCGGCCGACCTGAACGCCTACGAGGGGGAACGGGGCCGCCGGGGCAACAAGCTGCCGCGAGGTTTCCAGAAGGTGGACGGGCTGGAAGTGATCGATGGCTGAGTGTTTCGGCTTCCTTGCTGCATGAGCCGACGCTGGACAGCATTCTGGCTGTTACTGATGCTGGTATTGCAGGTGGTTGCCGGTAACGCCCGGGGTGCCGAGCCACGGACGGTGGATCTCGGGGAGGTCGGCGATGCGCCCATCGGGCGTTCGCTCTTCTGGCTCCAGGAGAAACGCCCCATGACCCTGGAAGAGGCGAGAGAGGCCTTCGAGGCGGGGCAGTTCCGGCCATCCCGGCGCAGCGTGCTCGACTTCGGTATCGGCGCGCCACCCGTATGGCTGCTATTCGATGTCCACAACGGCGAAGCGGATTCCCTGCAGCGCCTGCTCGCCCTCAAGGTGTCCTGGATCGACAGGGTGGAGGTCCATTTCCTCTCTCCCTCCGGCAACGATTCGCTGGTGCGGCTGGGCGATGCCTATCCCTTCGAGCAGCGTCCGGTGAAGAGCCGCTATCCCGGATTTCTCACCACCCCTCTAGAAATAGGCCTCTTTTTGTTGCATAAAGCAAGGGCAACCAAACACTCGCTGCCCGCCATGGAGAGCGAAGCGAAGGCGGGTAGTCCCCGGTAGCCGCGAGGCGACACGGGATACCCGACGTGCCGAAGGCGCCAAAGGGGATCCCAAGGGAGCATCCGAACGCGGCGTCCAGTCATATGGGAGACCGGTGTGT
>QNZQ01000194.1 GCA_003972985.1 Gammaproteobacteria bacterium
CCGGTCTCCCATATGACTGGACGCCGCGTTCGGATGCTCCCTTGGGATCCCCTTTGGCGCCTTCGGCACGTCGGGTATCCCGTGTCGCCTCGCGGCTACCGGGGACTACCCGCCTTCGCTTCGCTCTCCATGGCGGGCAGCGAATGAAAAATGGCGGCTTCAACCCACCCACACCCGCGCGTTGCGGAACAGCCGCATCCAGGGACCGTCCTCGCCCCACCCGTCCGGGTGCCAGGAGTTCTGCACCGTGCGGATCACCCGCTCCGGGTGGGGCATCATGATGGTGACCCGGCCATCCTCGGTGGTCAGCCCGGTGATTCCCCCGGGGGAACCGTTGGGATTGGCGGGATAGCGTGTCGCAGGTTCGCCGCTGTTTTCAATGTAGCGCAGCGCCACCCCTTTTGCCAGATCCGCGCCGGAATCCCGGTACTCGGCCCTTCCCTCGCCGTGGGCGACAGCGATGGGCATGCGCGAGCCGGCCATCCCGGCGAGCAGGATGGAGGGGCTCTCCTCCACCTCCACCATGACAAAGCGCGCCTCGAATTGTTCCGAGCGGTTGCGCACGAAATGAGGCCAGTGGCCTGCGCCTGGGATCAACTCCTTCAGGTTGGAGAGCATCTGACAGCCGTTGCAGACCCCCAGCGCGAAGGTCTCCTCCCGCCCGAAGAAGGCCTGGAACTGATCCCTGGCCCTGTCGTTGAAGAGGATCGACTTGGCCCAGCCCTCCCCGGCACCGAGCACGTCCCCGTAACTGAAACCGCCGCAGGCCACCAGGCCACGAAAACGGTCGAGAGTCGCCCGCCCGGAAAGAATATCGGACATGTGCACGTCCACGCACTCGAAGCCCGCCTTGTGGAAGGCGTAGGCCATCTCCTGCTGGCCGTTGACCCCCTCCTCGCGCAGGATGGCGACTTGGGGACGATGGTTCTCGATGAAGGGCGCCGCCACGTCCTCTTCGGCATCGAAGCCCAGGTGCACCGAGAGGCCGGGATCGTCCTGGACGATGCGCTCGTGCTCTTCCCGGGCGCATTCCGGATTGTCCCTCAGGGACTGCATGCGGAAGCTGGTCTCGGACCAGGCCTGCTGCCATTCGGCCCGCTCGCCGGCCAGGATCTCGGCTCCGCCGGAACGCACCAGGATGCGGTCGTCGTCCCGCGTGGTGCCCAGGAGGAAGCTGTGCTTTCCGAGCCCGGCATCCTCCAAGGCCTTGAGTACATCGTCGCTGTCGCTGTGGCGGACCTGCAGCACCACGCCCAGCTCCTCGCTGAAAAGGGTGGCCAGATCGTTCTCATCCAGGGCGGTGATGTCCACCTCCAGCCCGCAGCGACCGGCGAAGGCCATTTCCAGCAGCGTGGTGATCAGGCCGCCGTCCGAACGGTCGTGCAGCGCCAGCAGCAGCCCGTCGCGGTTCAGCTCCTGGATCACCTGGAAACAGCGCCTGAGCATGTCGGGATCGTCCAGGTCCGGGACCCGGTCACCGAGCTGGTTGTAGACCTGCGCCAGGGCCGAGCCCCCGAGACGGTTGCGCCCCTTGCCCAGGTCGATGAGCAACAGGTCGGTGTCCCCCAGGTCGGTGCGCAGCTGGGGCGTGAGGGTACGGCGCACGTCGTTCACCGGGGCAAAGGCGCTGATGATCAGGGACAGGGGGGCGGTCATCTCCCGCTGCCGGCCGTCGTGCTCCCAGACGCTCTTCATGGACATGGAGTCCTTGCCCACGGGAATGGCGATACCGAGGCGCGGGCACAGCTCCATGCCCACCGCCTTCACGGTATCGTAGAGGCGCGCATCCTCCCCGGGGTGACCGGCGGCCGCCATCCAGTTGGCAGAGAGCTTCACCTTGCCCAGGGAGTCGATGGAGGCCGCCATGATGTTGGTGATCGCCTCGCCGATGGCCATGCGGCCCGAGGCCGGTGCGTTCACCAGCGCCAGGGGCGTGCGCTCTCCCATGGCCATGGCCTCACCGGCATATCCCTCGTAGTCGGCGACGGTCACCGCGACATCGGCCACCGGAACCTGCCAGGGCCCCACCATCTGATCGCGCGCCACCATGCCGGTGATACTGCGGTCTCCGATGGTGACGAGGAAGGTCTTGTCGGCCACCGTGGGCAGCCGCAGCACCCGCTCCAGCGCCTTCTGCAGGTCGATTCCTTCCACCCTGAGTTCCGGGTGGTGGAAAGTGAGATGATGCACGTCCCGCACCATGCGCGGCGGCTTGCCGAAGAGCAGGCCCAGCGGCATGTCGATGGGGTTGTTCTCGAACAGGGCGTCGCCGAGCAGCAGGTGCTCCTCGTCCACCGCCTCGCCCACCACGGCATAGGGACAGCGCTCGCGCTCGCAGATGGCCTGGAACTCCTCGAGTCGCTCGGCGTCGATGGCCAGCACGTAGCGTTCCTGCGCCTCGTTGCACCAGATCTCCATGGGCGACATGCCGGGATCGGCGGTGGGGATGGTACGCAGCTCGAAGTTGCCACCGAGGCCGGCATCGTGGACCAGCTCCGGCAGGGCATTGGAGAGCCCCCCTGCCCCCACGTCGTGAATGAACAGGATAGGGCTCTCCTCACCCCGCGCGCAGCAGCGGTCGATCACCTCCTGGCAGCGGCGTTCCATCTCCGGGTTGGCGCGCTGTACCGAGGCGTAGTCGAGATCCTCGGTGGAGGTGCCGGAGGCCATGGACGAGGCCGCGCCACCCCCCAGCCCGATGAGCATGGCCGGACCACCGAGCACCACCAGCGGCGAACCGGCGGGAAAAGGCGGCTTTTCGATGTGTTCCTCACGGATGTTGCCCAGTCCACCCGCAAGCATGATGGGCTTGTGGTAACCGCGCAGCTCGGTGCTGTGGGGCGCCGCCACCTCCTCCTCGTAGGTGCGGAAGTACCCGCACAGGTTGGGCCGGCCGAACTCGTTGTTGAAAGCGGCGGCACCGATGGGACCCTCGAGCATGATCTCCAGCGCCGAGACGATGCGGTCGGGCTTGCCGAAGTCCCGCTCCCAGGGCTGCTCGAAACCGGGTATGCGCAGGTTGGATACGGAGAAACCGCACAGCCCCGCCTTGGGCTTGGAGCCCCGGCCGGTGGCCCCTTCGTCGCGGATCTCGCCGCCGGAACCGGTGGCCGCACCGGGGTCCGGCGAGATGGCGGTGGGGTGGTTGTGGGTCTCCACCTTCATGAGGATGTGGATCTCCTCGTTGTGCTCACCGTAGACGCCATCCGCCGGCGAGGGAAAAAAGCGGTAGCCTTCGCTGCCGCGCATCACCGCAGCATTGTCTTTGTATGCAGAGAGCACGTCCTCCGGCGACTGCTCGGTGGTGTGGCGGATCATCTGAAACAGGCTTTTCGGCTGCCGCTTGCCATCGATGATCCAGTCGGCATTGAAGATCTTGTGGCGGCAGTGCTCCGAGTTGGCCTGGGCGAACATCATCAGCTCCACGTCGGAAGGATTGCGCCCCAGTGCCTGGAAGCTCTCCACCAGATAGTCGATCTCGTCGTCGGAGAGCGCCAGTCCCAGCTCCCGGTTGGCGATCACCAGCGCATCGCGGCCGCCACCGAGCACGTCGACGCTGGCGTAGGTGCGGGGCTCGGCGTGGAAGAAGAGGGATTCGGCATCGTCCAGGTCGTAGAAGACCGACTCGGTCATGCGGTCGTGGAGCAGCGCCGCGGCATCGGCCAGCGCCTGCCCTCCCAGTTCGCCTTGCAGATAGTAGGCCACGCCGCGCTCGATGCGCTCGATATTCACCAGGCCACAGTTGTGCGCGATGTCAGTGGCCTTGGAGGACCAGGGCGAGATGGTGCCGGGACGTGGGGTCACCAGGATCAGCGCTCCCTCGGGCTCGTGAACGGTGAGTGCCGGCCCGTACTCGAGGAGACTGTTCAAGACCTCCAGCTGCCGGCTGTCGAGCGTCTCGAACAGCTCCACCAGGTGCAGGAACTCTGCATAGATCTCGACGGCCTTTCCCAGCTTTTCGGAGATCCGCTTCTGCAGCTTCTGCAGGCGGAAATCGGAGAGAGCGGGCGCACCTCGCAGCTTGAGCATTTCGTAACCTCGGTGATGAAAACGGCTGCGCCAATCATACTACAGGCGGCTTCCGGACTACGCCCGCTGCGCCAGCTGCCCAGGGCTACGTCATCTGCCTTGGAGCAGGGCGGGTACCTGCTCGGAAAACCGCCATGAATACATCCCTGTAGGCTCTACGTCGGCATCCCTGCCTCCGAAGTTTTCCGATCAGGTACCCGCCCCGCTTTTCAGCAATTTACGCCGTTAGATGACGTCGTCCTGGCCAGCTTCCTCAATACATGGGCTGCGGCGGCCATGCCGAAACCCGCCGTCACCGGCGTGCAGGAGCCGTAGCCACCACAGTTGAGCCCGCCCGTTGGACGCCCTTCGCAGCTCTCGCCGGGAAGGGCATGCTGCATCAGGGGTTCGTCCGACCAGACCGCCGAAACCTGGAAGCGACGCCTCGGATTGCGAGGGAAGCCATATTCCTGTCGCAGCAGGCGACGGGTGCGGGCCAGCAGCGGATCCTGCTGGGTACGGCTGAGGTCGGTGACGCGGATGCGCTGGGGATCGATCTGACCGCCCGCGCCGCCCACGGTGACCAGCCGGATGCGGTTTCTTCTGCAGTGGTGGATGAGTGCCGCCTTGGTACGAAAGCTGTCGATGCAATCGACGACGTAATCGAACTCTTTCCGGACGAGCTCCACAAGGTTCTCGCGCGTGAGGAAATCGTCCACCAGGAACAGCTCCACCCCCGGGTTGATGGCGCGAGCGCGCTCGGCCATCACCCCGATCTTGCTTCTTCCGAGCGTCTCCTCCAGCGCCGGCAGCTGGCGGTTGATATTGGATTCGGCCAGGTGGTCCATGTCGATGAGCGTGAGCTTACCGATGGCACTGCGTGCCAGGGCCTCCACCGTCCAGGAGCCCACGCCACCGATACCGATGATGCAGACATGGGCCCGGGGAAAACGCCCCAGCGCCTCGGGACCGTACAACCGGGCGATACCACCAAAACGTCTGAGAAAATCCACTGCAGCCTGTCTATATAAGAAAAATGTTATATTAACTGGTTTTTATGTAAATCAGTGTCTATAAACCATGACAAGGATCTGCCTCACGGAATACAGCCACGGATCGGGCTGCGGCTGCAAGATCGCCCCGCGCCTGCTCGACGAGATACTGCAGAGCAACCTGGGCATGCCCGCCGATCCACGCCTGCTGGTGGGCAACCAGAGCCGTGACGACGCGGCTGTCTATGATCTGGGCGACGGGCGTTCGGTCATCTCCACAACGGACTTCTTCATGCCCATCGTGGACGACCCTTTCGAATTCGGCCGCATCGCCGCCACCAATGCGATCAGCGACATCTACGCCATGGGCGGCACGCCGCTGATGGCCATCGCCATCTTCGGCTGGCCCATCGACAAGCTCGGCCCCGAGGTGGCCCAGCAGGTGATCGAGGGGGGACGCCACACCTGCAGGGAGGCGGGGATTCCCCTTGCCGGCGGCCATTCCATCGACGCGCCCGAGCCCATCTTCGGCCTGGCAGTCACCGGGACCGTGGAAAACCGTTACCTGAAGCGAAACGACCAGGCAGTGCCCGGCTCCCGGCTCTACCTCACCAAGCCCCTGGGCATCGGCATTCTCACCACGGCCCAGAAACAGAAGAAACTGAAGCCGGAGCACCAGCACATTGCGGCGGAAACCATGTGCCGGCTCAACCGGGCCGGCGAACGGTTCGCCCGCATCAAGGGTGTAACTGCCATGACCGATGTCACCGGATTCGGCCTGCTGGGACATCTGCTGGAGATCTGCCAGGGAAGCGGAGTGGCTGCACGGGTGGACTTCGACAGGGTGCCCTTTCTGCCCCACGTCAAGGAATACCTGGCCATGGCCTGTTCACCCGGCGGCGCCCGGAGGAATTTCGCCAGCTACGGTGAACAGATCGCCCCGCTCACTCCCGAACAGCAGCAGCTGCTCTGCGACCCCCAGACTTCCGGCGGCCTGCTGGTGGCCGTGCTGCCCGAGGCCGAGGACGCCTTCCTGGAAACCGCAGCCGAGACCGGGCTGGAACTGGAGCCAATCGGCGAACTCGGCTCCTGGTCCCAGGGACCCCGCATCGAGGTGACCTGAATGGAACTGCCGGAGATCAGCGACTACACCAGGCTCTTTCTCGAGGACACCCCATTGCTCGACGTGCGCGCACCCGTGGAGTTCGAGGCGGGTGCCTTCCCCACCGCACACAACCTGCCCCTGCTCACCGACGAAGAGCGCCATCTCATCGGAATCCGCTACAAGGAGGCCGGGCAGGAGGCCGCCGTGGAACTCGGACGGGAGCTGGTCGATGGTCTTCCCAGGAAGGAACGTACCGAGCGATGGGCGCAATTCGTGGAGAAGCATCCTCAGGGCGTGCTCTACTGCTTTCGCGGCGGCATGCGCTCACGTATCACGCAGGAGTGGATATACGCAGCTACCGGCATCGCCTATCCCAGGATCAAGGGGGGCTACAAGGCGCTCAGGAACTTCCTGCTGGAACAGATCGAGTTGTCGGTTTCGCAGCTGCAGCTCCTGGTCATCGGCGGCCGCACCGGCGCCGGCAAGACCATCCTGATAAAGAAGGTGAAGAGCAGTATCGATCTCGAGGGTCTGGCCTGGCATCGCGGCTCTGCCTTCGGGCGGCACGTCACCCCACAGCCCACGCAAATCGATTTCGAAAACCGCCTCTCCATCGCCATGCTCAAGCATAGAGTGATGAAGTCGTCCACTGTGGTCCTGGAGGATGAAAGCAAGGCCATCGGTTCGCGCCATCTTCCACCGGCCTTGTACGAACGAATGTCGGAAAGTCCACTGGCCATTCTCGAGGTTTCCCTGGAAGAGCGCATAAAGAATTCCATAGACGAATATGTAACGGCCGCTCTGGAGGAATACCAGGCGCACTATGGCGAGGAACAGGGAATGGAGGAGTGGGAGAGCTATGCCAGGGAGAGCCTGAAGCGGATCGCCAGGCGCCTCGGCGGCGAAAGATACCAGCGCATGGAGAAAAGCCTGGATAGCGCCATGCGGGAGATGCACGGCAGTAGCGGCCACCAGGCACACGCGGACTGGATCGCCCAGCTGCTGGTGGATTACTACGACCCCATGTATGACTACCAGTTGAAGAAAAAGGAAGAGCGTATTGTATTTTCCGGTGACATGAATGCCGTCATCCAATATATAGAGGAAATAACGGGCCATGAATGAGAGGATTCGCTCGTTGCCGGAAAGGATTTATCAGAATACGTTCCGGTTAAATTCAATGTCATTAACTTCAATGTCATTAACTTAAGCCTCACCGTGTTCTTCGATACTGCATCTGGAATCCGGGGACTCGGACTTTTTTCATGTCTCTCGGGAACTTGCGTCCTGGGCGCACAGCTACTACCGCATCGGCCATACGCTGCAATAACCGCCATGAG
>QNZQ01000050.1 GCA_003972985.1 Gammaproteobacteria bacterium
GTTTTTAAATGATCTTCGGCAAAACAGCTTGATCGGTGGTTGGAACGGCGGGTACCGAGTTCATTTCAGACTCCTTGAGATGGTGGTGAATCGACGATATTTTACGACAGAACAATGAGTTAGGTCTTAAGTTAATGACATTGAGGTTACCCCGGGTCCTGCGATAACGCGCATGGGCCGCCGGTGCCGTGGGCACCAGCATGTTGAAGGAGTCGTTGCCGCCGTGCAGGTAGAGACAGACCAGCGCCCGGTAGTCCCCGGCATCTCCCGGCGCGGCAAGGGTGCGTCCGGGCATCCCCAGGAGCGACAACCCTGCTCCCCCTGGGAGAAGCAGGACTCCCCCGAGCAGCCGACGCATGAACTCCCGTCGTCCCTGTTGGCTGGTTTTCTTCATCTTGGACCTCATCGCTGGATGGCGTAGTCGGGGGAAACCAGTACCAGATAGATGGCCGTGAGGGCGCGCAGAATTCCTTTCCTGCGCGTACCCTCCAGCCAGTCGTTGCGCAATGGGACCTGCGGCAGGAGCTCGAGCAGGACCCCGCGCGTGGCATCGGACATCTGTCCCGAGAGGAACAGCAGGTCGAGATGATCGGCCAGTTTCCGTGGCTCCTTCGCCAGGCGCGCCTCCCGCTCGAGGTCCAGTTCCATCATCTCCCCGGAACCATAGGGAGATCCCGGGTAGCCGCCGATGAGCAGGTAGAAGATGCCGTTGGCCGAGCGGGTGATATAGGTCTCGTTGGTGATCTGGAACTCCGGCGCCACCAATCCTGCGTCGCTCACCTCGCCCGGCGGGCTGTAGTCGGGGAGGAAAAAGTTGAATACCGAGGGCGCCCTCAGCGGCGCCTGGCCATGGAAATACTCGGGATAGGCGTCCTCTACATAGTTCCCGTTCTTGGGGTGTCCACCCAGCGCGCGCCACAGGTGAGCCTGGCGGATGATGGGTTCACGCTGCTTGCCGAAGGTCTCCGGGTTCCTCAGGTGGCCCTTGCGCGCCTCGGGATCCAGCAGGATGGCGCGCGCCACCGCCATGAGGTCCCCCCCGGACACCCTTGCCATTGTCGTCGAAGACTGCGGACACCCGGGCGACGTATTCGGGGGAGGGATTGCTGGTGACCAGCCGCTGAATGAGCTGGCGCGAGATGAAGGGACCCACGTTGGGGTGGTGGAAGATGTTGTCCAGCGCCCGGTCGAGGTCGGTCTGCGCATCCTCCCCGTCCTGCAAGGCAGGAATCTCCTCCCGCGCCCATTCGGATGGCGGCACCCCCTCCTCCGGATAGGCCAGCAGGCGCTTGGCCTCGCGGTCGTGGTAACCCCCTTCGCGCTCCCACGACTTCAGCTTCTTGTAGGGCTTCATCAGCCCCTTGACCCGTTTGTCCCAGGGATCCCAGTCCCAGTAGGGGGCACCGGCCCAGGTCCAGCCGGTGAAGACCCGCGCGAAGTTCTCTATCACGTCCTGGTCGTAGGTGGGAATGGGATTGCCTTCTTCATCCAGCCTCCGGGTACCGTCAGGATTGAGCTGCCACAGGCCGATGGAGAAGAGCTGCAGCACCTCGCGGGCGTAGTTCTCGTCGGGACGGATGTTCTCCTCGGGCCAGGCACGCTGGTTCCCGAGGTGGCTCAGGTAGAGTCCCATCATGGGATGGCGGCTCACGTCCTCGAGCAGATCCCGGTAGTTGCCCAGCGCATGCTTCACCAGCACGTCGTAATAGTCGGCCAGCCCCACCGGGTGGTCCTCGGTGGCACTGTTGCGGTCGGAGACGACGAAGATCTCGCTCAGGGCAAAGGCCATGCGCTGGCGCAGCTGGTCCCTGCCGAATACCACCCGGTCCCACCACACCTCCACCCTCGCCTCCTGGAGGTCCTCTTCCGGCTTCTCGCTCCGCTCATCGAGCAGCTGCTCCACCTTTCTGCGATGGTAGCTGGCCGGCAGCCTGGCCTGGCGCTCCAGCCACTTTTCGTAGCCCAGCCTCTGCAGCGAACCGATCTCGTCCAGGGTGGGACCGAAAGTGGCCTGGGTGAGGAAACGCGCCGCCTCTTCCGCTCCAAGGCGCACCTTTTTTCTCTTGCCACCGGTGGAAGGTGGCGGCGTAGAGGGAAGCACGAAACCGGTCGCCCCGGATAAAGCCCCCGAAGGAAAAGAGAGATCGGCCGCCGCTGTCCCCCCGAGCAGGACAGCAAACAGAAAGACCACGACGCTTTTCATCGGATTCATGACCACCCTTCCTGGCAAGCATTTTCCCCACATCCAGGGCTACGTCATCCAACTCGGGGCAGGTCGGGAACCCGCCCCGCTTCTCAGTGGCTTACGCTATTGGATGACGTCGTCCTGACTCCACATCCTAGCCACTTTGCGCACACCGGGAAAAGTGTTTCCTCATGGCGACACCGGCTCAGGACCCGGAATCTTCCAGCAGTTCCGACAGCGGGACATCGAGCAGCCCGGCAAGCGCCTCGTGCGCCTTGCCGAAGATTTCGGCCAGGCGCCGGTCATGCGGCCAGGTCGGCTCGCCCGGCTCGGGGAGCCGCTCGCCGGCCACCCGGTAGAGATCGTGCAGGGTCACGTCGTCCACCGCACGGGTCAGCAGCCAGTGCCCCTTTTCGTTGCGGTCCACCAGATCGAGCTCCTGCAGGTGCACCAGCAGCCGTTCCGCGTTGCCACAGCAGTGGATGAGCTCCCGCGCCGGTATCGCGCGCCCCTGCTTCTGCCCGCGCGCCAGCCTGAGCAGTATCTGCACCATCTCCTCCAGCTCGCCTGCGGCCTCTTCCCTGCCCTCGAAGAGATGGCGATAGGCACCCAGCCCGTAGGTGAGCTCAGCCCCCAGCAGCACCACGATCCAGGAGACGTAGAGCCAGACGAGGAAGATGGGAATGGCCGCCAGCGCACCGTAGATCACCTCGTAGGTGGGAAAGTTGGTGAGGTACCAGGCAAATCCCTGCTTGGCCCACTCGAAGAGAACGGCACCAAAGAGACCGCCCACCAGGGCATGCCATCCGTTGACCGGGCGGTTGGGCACCAGCCAGTAGATCAGGCCGAAGGCCATGGCCGACATCAGGATCGGCAGCCAGCCCAGCAGCCGCTTGCCGAAACCGCTGGCGGTGGCCTCGGTGACCGCCGGCAGGGAGACCAGCGAGGAGGTGATCAGCAGGCTCGCGCCGACCAGCAGCGGCCCCAGGGAGATCACCGCCCAGTAGACCAGGAACTTGTTCAGGGGCCGGCGCTTGCGCTCCACTTCCCAGATGGCATTGAAGGTGTGGTCGATGCTCGCCACCAGCATCACCGCCACCACCAGCAGCACGATGAAACTCACCCCGCTAAGGTGGGAGGCCTTGTCGGAGAACTCGAGCAGGTAGCGGTGCACCACCTCCCCCGATGCCGGCATGAAATTGCTGAAGATGAACTCCTGCACCACCTCGTTAACCCGCTCGCCCACGGGAAAGGCGGAGAGAATGGCGAAGACCACGGTCATCAGGGGGACCAGCGAGAGCAGGGTGGTGTAGGCCAGTGAGCCTGCCCGTTCCAGGCCACCGTGGGCCAGGAACCGGGTGAACATCTTCTGCACGAAGCGCAGCAGCGCCAGCGGCGTCTTCAGGGCGATGCCGGAGGATCGATTGTGGGCCCCTTTCTTCCCGTTTAGAATCGCCATATCTGTCGTATCGAAGGAGGACGTGCCGATGAGCGTCAAGATCTATCACAATCCGCGCTGCAGCAAGTCGCGCCAGACGCTGCAACTGCTCAAGGATAACAACATCGAACCCGAGGTGGTGGAATATCTGAAGGCCCCACCAACCCGCGAGGAGCTGGAGAGGATCCTCGACATGCTGGGGCTGGAGCCGCGGAAGCTGATGCGGCGCAAGGAGAAGGAGTACAAGGAGCTGGGGCTGGCCGATCCCGGGCTGAGCCGCGACCAGCTCATCGACGCCATGATCGAGCATCCGCGCCTCATCGAGCGGCCCATCGTCATCAAGGACGGCAAGGCGACCATCGGTCGTCCGCCGGAAAAGGTACTGGAGATCCTATGAGCGGCTACATCCTGGTGCTCTACTACAGCCGCTATGGCGCCACCGCCGAGATGGCGCACCTGGTGGCACGCGGCGTCGAAGAGGGCGGCATGGAATCGCGGCTGCGCACCGTACCCAACGTCTCCGCCACCTGCGAAGCGGTGGAGGACTGCATCCCCGAATCGGGCGCGCCCTACGTGGAGCTGGAGGAGCTGCGCGACTGTGCCGGGCTGGCGCTGGGCAGCCCCACCCGTTTCGGCAACATGGCTGCGGCCATGAAGTACTTTCTCGATTCCACCAGCTCGCTGTGGCTGGGCGGCGCACTCATCGGCAAGCCGGCCGGCGTCTTCACCTCCACCAGCAGCCTGCACGGTGGCCAGGAGAGCACCCTGCTCAGCATGATGCTGCCGCTGCTCCACCACGGCATGCTCATCACCGGGCTGCCCTATTCCGAAACGGCACTGCTCACCACCCGCACCGGCGGCACGCCCTACGGGCCCTCCCACCTGGCCGGCGCCGAGAGCAACCTGCCACTCTCGGAAGAAGAGAAAGCACTGTGCAAGGGGCTGGGGCGGCGATTGGCGGAAGTGGCGCTGAAACTGCGATGAACCCGCAACTGCCGCTGGCGATGAGCCTGCGCCCGGAGCTGACGCTGGAGAGCTATGTCGCCGGAGCGAACGCCCAGCTGCTCCAGGCACTGCGCGAGCTGGCCACCGGCCAGGGTCTGGAACAGCTCTTCGTCAGCGGTCCGGCGGGCAGCGGCAAGAGCCACCTCCTCATGGGCACGGTGAGCGCGGCACAGGGTGCCGGCCACTCCAGCGCCTATCTGCCCTTCGAAGAGCTTGCACGGCTCTCCCCGGAAATGCTGGACGGCCTCGACCAGCTGGACCTGCTCGCCTTCGACGACCTGCACCTGGTAGCCGGCAACGCGGCCTGGGAGGAGGCGCTGTTCCACCTCTTCAACCGCGCCCGGGAAAAGGGAAGGCGCCTGCTCTTCAGCGCCAGCCACGGCCCGTCCAGACTCGAACTGGAACTGCCCGACCTCGCATCACGCCTCTCCTGGGGCGGCAGCTACCGCATCCAGCCATTGGACGATGCCGGCCGCGAAGCGCTGCTGCTGGAACAGGCAAGGAAGCGGGGGCTGAAGATGAAGCCCCAGGCCGCCAGCTGGATGGTCTCCCACTGCAGCCGGGATCCGCGCCAGCTGCTGGCGCTGCTCAATCGTCTCGACCATGCCTCCCTGGCGGCCCGCCGCCAGCTCACCCTCGCCTTCGTGCGCGAACAGCTCGGCTAAAACCCGTCGCCGTGCCGGACAGCAGAAAACCGCTCACGCGGGTTGCCCACGAGATACTGGAACAGCACCTGGAACCGGGCGATCTCGCCATCGACGCCACCGCCGGCAACGGGCACGACACGCTCTTTCTTGCCAGGGCCGTGGCCCCCGGCGGCAGCGTGTATGCCTTCGACATCCAGCCGCAGGCGCTGCAGCAGACCCGGGTACGGCTCGAAGGCGAAGGCGTGGCCGACCGGGTGACGCTCTTCCATGCCGGCCACGAAGCGATGATGGAACTGGTGCCGGAATCGGCCCACGGCCACATCGCCGCTGTGGTCTTCAACCTAGGCTACCTGCCCGGGAGCGACAAGCAGACCACCACGCTCACCGAGACCACCCTCGAGGCGCTGCAGCACTCGACAACCCTGCTCGCACCAGGCGGCCTGCTCTCGGTGCTCGCCTACCGTCACCACCCCGGTGGCTGGGAAGAGAGCGAAGCGGTGGGGGAGTTTCTCGGCAGGCTTCCGGGGTTTCGTCTCGAGATACGGGAATCGCCCGGCCCCGTGCTCTTCGTCGCGCACAGGGATGAGTGAAGCGGGCAGCCTCTGGGGGCTGTTCATCAGCAGCTTTCTCGCCAGCACCCTGCTGCCCGGCGGTTCCGAAGGGGTGCTGGTGTGGCTGCACCAGCAACAGGCTGCCTCCACCTTCTCCCTGCTGCTGGTCGCCACCCTCGGCAACACCCTGGGCGGCATGACCAGCTGGGGCATCGGCTACTGGCTGCGCCGGCGCTTTCCCCTCGGCGGGCTGGAAAAGCCGCGCCAGCGGCAGGCCCTGCGCTGGCTGGAGCGGCACGGCTCACCGCTGCTGCTCTTCGCTTGGCTGCCGGTGGTTGGCGACCCCCTCTGCGTGGCAGCGGGCTGGCTGAAGTTCCCCTGGTGGTCCTCCGCCCTGTTCATCGCACTGGGCAAGGGTGCTCGCTACGCGCTGCTGCTCTGGGTATCATCCCAGGCCATGTGATTCTTCCTGGAGTGATTCTTCCTGGAGTGATTCTTCCCGGAGCCATCATGCCCAAGGTCATCGTCGATCCGGCCTCCCGGTCGCTGGAAAACCGTTTTGCCGTAGTGCACACCAGGCGCCGCTCGCGCGAGCGCTTCGCCGAGGGGTGCGTGACCCTCGTGGAGTCGGAGAGCGAAGCCATCGCCGCAGCGGATGCTTCCCGGAACCGCTACGCCGCCGTGGTCTACGGCCCC
Source organism: Gammaproteobacteria bacterium (assembly GCA_003972985.1). GTDB lineage: Bacteria > Pseudomonadota > Gammaproteobacteria > Chromatiales > Chromatiaceae > Thiolapillus. The sequence goes on from QNZQ01000050.1 coordinate 6,523, forward strand.
TCCAGCTCGTCAGAGGGACTGCTCATCTACTACCTGGTGCGCTGGCTCACATGACCACCCGCATCGACTTCATTCGCCATGGAGAGCCCGAAGGGGGCTCCATGTACCGCGGCTCCGCCATCGACCATCCACTGAGCAGCAAGGGATGGGAACAGATGCGCGCAGCCCTCGGCAGCAGCTGCCACTGGGATGTGATCGTGAGTTCGCCCCTGCGGCGAAGCCTGGCCTTCGCCGAGGAGCTTGGCCGGAAGCACGGCCTGCCGGTGGAGACGGAAGCAGATTTTCGCGAGGTGGGCTTCGGCAGCTGGGAAGGCCACACGCGCGAGGAGATCCTGGCGCAGGATCCCGAGGGCTATGCCGCCTTCTACCGCGACCCGGTGCACTGCCGGCCTGCGGGCGCCGAGGAACTACCCGCTTTCGGCCGGCGGGTGGCCGAAGCCTTCGAGCGAACCCTGGAGCGCCATGCCGGTCGTCGCATCCTGGTGGTGGCTCATGCTGGCGTGATCCGCGCCACCCTGGGCCACGTGCTGCAGGCACCGCCAGAAGCCTGGTACCGGGTGCAAGTGGACAACGCCGGAATCAGCCGTTTCCAGCGCAGAAACGGCATCGACCAGCTGCTGTTCCACAACCGCAGCAGGATTTGACCGTTCTTGATTGCCATCAAATCCCCTGTTCCTCGTATTGACTATTATTTGGTCAGGGCGCATAGTCACTACAAGGCCACCAATAACAATAATGGCTCTTCCCCTGATCGAGTGGGTAGTTTAGCGTCAATGTCATTAACTTAAGCCTCACCGTGTTCTTCGATACTGCATCTGGAATCCGGGGACTCGGACTTTTTTCATGTCTCTCGGGAACTTGCGTCCTGGGCGCACAGCTACTACC
>QNZQ01000116.1 GCA_003972985.1 Gammaproteobacteria bacterium
TGGACGATGACTTGCCCTTGGGGCATATCAACCTCCACATCGGCGACTCGCCAAGGTGCCTGAATACCCAATATCCGGGTGTATAGATCAATGTCTCTCATGCTGCCCTACGCTAAACTACCCACTCGATCAGGGGAAGAGCCATAAAAATAAGGTGATTAGGTACGAGCCTCAGCTGATCAACGGGTCATGGGCAGGTGCTGGAGCGACACGCCGTGAATACCTCCTTGGCCGCTTCCGGCATCCTGCCTCGCGCGGCACTCGCACATCCCTATGCATCGTAGGCTCGACGGCGGCATCCCTGCCGCCGACGGTCTCTCCAGCACCCACCCATAATCCGAATGTCGGACCTGCTGAGCTTTGTAACTAATCACCATAAAAAAGCCGGCTGCCCGAGGGGACGCCGGCTTTCCTGTCCCTGCGGGATGCGCTATTTCGCTTCCACTTCCTTTTTCGGCTTTTCGGCACCGGCCAGCTCGATCTTGGCCGACTTGCGCAGTTCGGTGATGTACTCGGCAAGCTTTCTCTGGCGCAGTTCGTTGGTCAGCTGGGCCTTCACCTCTTCGAGGGGGGGCGCCTTCTGCTTGCGGATGTCGTCGATCTCGATAACGTGCCAGCCGAAAGGGGTCTGCACGGGTTCTTTGCTGTAGGAGCCCTTTGCCACCTTCACCATCGCATCGCCAAAGGGCTTGACCACCTGCTGGCGACTGATCCAGCCCAGCTCGCCACCGTTCTCCTTGCTGGGATCGAGGGACTGGGCCTTGGCCAGTTCGGCGAAGTCGGCGCCCTTGTTCAGGGATTCGATCACTTTCTTCGCTTCGTCCTCGGTCTGCACCAGGATATGGCGGACCTTGTACTCCTGCAGGTTCTCCTCGCTGTACTTCTTCTCGTAGGCAGCCTTGATCTCCTCCTCGGAAACCGGGTGAGTGGAGAGGTAGTTGTTCACCTGGGCTTCTGCCAGTACCTGCAGCCGGGCCATGTCGATGGCCGCCTTGACGTTGGGCAGCTTCTCCAGGCCGGCCTTCTCGCCCTGCTGGGCGATCAGGGTGGTGTTGATCAGCTGGTTGAGCAACTTCACCTGGGCCTCGCGGGTGTTGGCGGGCTGCTTGCCCTGCAGCGCGTTGAAGGCGAGCACCTCCATGTCGCTGATGTTCCGGCCGTTGATGGTCACCAGGGTCTGGGGCTGGGGAACCGGCTTGGCTGCCTCCTCTGCCAGAATCGGTGTGGCTTGCAGCAGCCCGGCCGAAAGAAGCAGTGAGGCGAGGAGGTTGGTGCTTTTCTTGTTCAGTGATTTCATTCTGGCAATACTTTCCTGAAAGGTTTTACGGAGATGCGTTCGTAAACGCCGGCGGATACATAGGGGTCTGTGGCAGCCCATTCCTGGGCCTCCTCGAGACTGTCGAACTGGGCCACGATGAGGCTGCCGGTGAAGCCGGTTTCACCCGGATCCTCGGCGTCGATGGCGGGAAAGGGACCGGCCAGGACCAGCCTTCCATCGGCCTGCAACTGCTTCAGCCGTTCCAGGTGGGCCGGGCGGGCTTCGATGCGTTTCTGGAGCGTGTCGGCACCGTCATTGCCGATGATGCAGTACAACATCAGGTTTCCTCGCTGACTTCGATATACCGGGAGAGATAGAAGCCCTGCGCAATGAGAAACAGCAGGGTCAGCCCCATCATGCCGAACAGCTTGAAGTTGACCCAGGTCTCTTCGGGGTAGTTGTAGGCCACGTAGAGGTTGGCGGCGCCGCTGGCGATGAAGAAGCCCACCCAGGCGGTGTTGAGCCGTGTCCAGATCTCCCTCGGCAGCGTGATGGCGTGATCCATCATGCGTTGCAGCAGGTTGCGTTCCATGAACAGGGCCGATCCGAGGAAGGCAGCGGCGAAGAGCCAGTTGACCACGGTGGGCTTCCACTTGATGAACACGGGGTCATGCAGCAGCAGGGTGAGACCACCGAAGAAGAGGATCAGCCCCAGGGTCACCCAGTGCATGGTTTCGACCTTGCCATGGCGCCAGTGATTCCATGCCGCCTGCACCAGTGAAGCGACGATGGCGACCGCAGTCGCGGTGTAGATACCGGCGAACTTGTAGGCAATGAAGAAGAGAATGACCGGGAACAGGTCTGCGAGAAATTTCATGGGGGTCGGAAGGAACGGCTTCTTTTGTGTCTGTAAGTGGACCCCAATGGTAGCAAAAAGTTGCCGGGGGCGTGGAAACCGCTGTCCGGGTTAGAATGTGGGCCATGAACGAGACAGCGGTGCCGCGCTTCGGCGATTTCAGCAGACTCGGCGATCGTGCCCGCCGCGAGGGACGCCTGCTGGTGGTGCTCGTCTCCCAGCACGACTGCCCTTACTGCGAGCTGATCAAGGCGGAGATCATCCGGCCGATGATCAAGGCGCGGGATTTCGCCGACAGCATCCTGCTGGGCGAGATCTTCATCGACGAGGGGGAGCAGGTCGTCGATTTCCAGGGCAACAGGGTTCCGGCTGCCGATTTTGCGCGCCGTTACGGCTTCTTCGTCACGCCCACGCTGCTGTTTCTCGGGCCCGACGGAAAGGAACTGGTGAAGCAGATGGTGGGAATCAACACGGTGGAGATGTATTTCCACTATGTCTCGCAGTCCATCGAGGAAGGGCTCAAGCGATTGCAGGGACAGGTTTCGTGAACTTCGGGCTCATCGTAATCGGGGACGAGATTCTCAGCGGACGGCGCCGTGACCGCCACGTGGAGTTCTTTCGTGGCCTGCTGGCCGGACACGGTCATGCGCTGCACTGGGTGCAGATCCTGCCCGACGATCCGGCGCTGCTCACCGGCCGCCTGCGGCAGACCATGGACGAGGGCAAACCGGTCTTCTCCTGTGGCGGCATCGGCGCCACGCCCGACGATCACACCCGCCGGTGTGCCGCCGAGGCGGCGGGGGTGCCCCTGGTGCGCCATGCCGAAGCGGAACGGCTCATCGTGGAGCGCTTCGGGGATGCGGCACGGCCGCACCGGGTGCGCATGGCGGACCTGCCCGAGGGCGCCACGCTGATACCCAATCCCGTGAACCAGGTGCCGGGCTTCGCCATCCGCGAACACCACTTTCTCCCGGGCTTCCCGGACATGGTCCATCCCATGGCGCGCTGGGTGCTGGAGAACCGCTACGTGGACGGGCAGGCACCGGCCGTGGAACGCTCGCTGCGCGTGCCCGGCGTTTCGGAGAACGAGCTGATGAACCTCATGCAGGAGCTGCAGGGGGCCTGGCTCGGGCTGAAGCTCTTCAGCCTCCCCAGGCGGGGTGAGCAGAATTTCGTCGAGCTGGGTTTCCACGGTCCTCGGGCGGAGGTGGAAAAGGCCTTCAGCCAACTGCAGGAAAGGCTGGAAACGATGGGATTGGCCTTCGAAACCGATCAACCATAAGCGGGTAGTCCCTTATATGGAGAAGAACTCACCACAGAGCACACAGAGTTCACAGAGGGAAGGAATTCTGAGTCTGTTCCAGCGTGGACAGTAGCCCGAGATCGACGGTACCGGTTGTCCGCCGTGTTGCCGATTCACGCATGCCTTCCCCACTGTGCGACTCCGTGCGATCTGTGTCTTCATATGGTTATAGACCGATCTTTCATATTCTTGGGTGGTTCGCCTTGCCTCGTGGTCGTTAGTGGGAGCGGCGTCCCGCCGCGAAGGTTCGGTGTGCGGGTGCGCTTCCCACGCCTTTCTATGCTTCCGTCGGTGGTTCCCACGAGGGTGGTTTGCGCTCATGTCCCGCCTGTTGCAGCCGGTCGAGGTAGTCGGTCCAGTAGATGGCCTGCTTGCGCCCCAGGTCGTGGAGGTAGCCCCAGTCGTAGAGACCGGAGTCGTGGCCGTCATCGAAAAAGATCTTGATGGCGTACTGGCCCACCGGCTGGATGTCGGTGATGTTCACGTCCTGCTTGTCCAGCTGCAGCTTGGCACCTTCGCCCCAGTGGCCACGCACTTCGGCCGAAGGGGAGTAGACCCGCAGCAGTTCCGCCGGGTAGGTGAAGCGTCTGCCGTCGTCGAAGGCGATCTCCAGGGTGTGCGACGCGGTGTGAAGGGTGATCTCGGTGGGGCGGGGCGTGTCACTCATACGGTCCAACCTCCCAGGTAACGGTTGGCGATGGCGGCCAGGGACTCGATGTGGTCCGGCCGTTCGTTGAGACAGGGAATGTACTCATAGGACTGGCCGCCGTGTTGCAGGAAGAGGTCACGGTTCTCCATGGCGATCTCTTCCAGCGTCTCCAGGCAGTCGGCGGCAAAGCCGGGGCAGAGCACCTGCACCCTCTTCACGCCCTCGCGAGCCAGGGACTCGAGTGTGGTGCTGGTGTAGGGCTGCAACCAGGGTTCACGGCCCATGCGTGACTGGTAGGTGAGCTGCCATTCCCGGGGTTGCAGTTCCAGTGCCTGCGCCAGCAGCTCGCCGGTGCGCCGGCACTGGAGGGGATAGGGATCGCCCTTGTCGGCATAGCGCTGCGGAATGCCGTGGAAGGAGAGGAGCAGTTTTTCGGGTTTCCCGTGTTCCTGCTGGAAGTCGCGCACGCTGTCGGCCAAGGCGGTGATGTAGCCCGGATCCTCGAAATACTGGTTCACCAGGCGCAGCTCGGGAATCCAGCGCCAGCGCCGCAACTCCGCGGTGACGGCGTCGAATACCGAGGCGGTGGTGGTGGAGGAATACTGGGGGTAGAGGGGAAACACCAGGATCCGTTCGCAGCCCGCTTCGCGCAGCTTCTCCAGGCCGGCGGCGATGGAGGGTTTGCCGTAGCGCATGGCGGGCACCACCCGCACGGCTTCTCCCAGCTTCCGTTGCAGTGCCTCCGCCTGCGCCAGGGTGTGTACCAGCAGTGGCGAGCCCTCTTCCAACCAGATCTTGCTGTAGGCGGCTGCCGAGCGCGCGGGCCTCAGGTTGAGAATGACGCCGTTGAGGATGGGCCACCAGAGCAGCCTGGGCATCTCCACTACCCGCGGGTCCATGAGAAATTCCCGCAGGTAACGCTTCACGTCCCCGCGCGAAGGTGAGTCCGGGGTGCCCAGGTTCACCAGCAGGATGCCCGCGGTGCAGTTCGATTGCTTTTCGTTCATCCGTCGAATGTTCTCACGAATAGCTGAGGAAATAGCCGCCGGCTTCGAGGTGGTTCGCCTCCCGTTCCAGTTCCGCTTCGGTGAGGGGGTGGCTTTCCAGCCAGCCCCGGGGGAACGAGAGGACGATGTTCTCGCCTTCCGCGAGAATGCCGATGGATGGCTTGCCCTGGGCGCTGCGGCCACGATGGAGCAGCACGGCCAGACGCAGCAGGATCGCCAGGCGTTCCGTGGACTGGCGCGTCTCGCGCCCCAGCTCCTCGAAGAGCGGGCGGGGAAACTTGCGCCGGTGGGCCTGCACCAGCCTGGAGAGCAGCCCCTGCGACTGCCGCGAGAACCCCGCCAGGTCGGCGTTGGCGAGGATGTAGGCGCCGTGCTTGTGGTAGCCGCTGTGGGAGATGGCCAGGCCGAGTTCGTGCAGACGGGCCGCCCACTGCAGCAATTGCCCGTTTTCCGGCTCTTCCAGGTTCCAGTGGCCGCGCACCTGTTGCAGCAGGTCCAGCGCGGTGGCCGCCACCCGTTCGCCCTGGGCCTGGTCCAGGCCGTAGCGCTGTACCAGTGTCTCCACCGTCCGGTCGCGCGAATCGTGGTGCTGGATGCTGCCCAGCAGCTCATAGAGCAGACCTTCTCTCAGGGCGAGGTCCGAAACGCGCATCTCCTGGATATCGAGGGCCTTGAACACGGCGCTGAGCACCGCGAGACCACCGGCGAATACCGGCCGGCGATTGTCGCTCAGCGCCGGGAGCTGCACCTTGTCCACGTGGCCCGCTTCGACCAGGGCCTTGCGCAGCTTCTTCAGCGACTTGCGTGTGATCCCCTTGTCCGACCAGCCCTGTGCCTGGACCACGTCACGGATGGAGCGGATGGTCCCGGAACTGCCCACCGCCAGCTCCCAGTGATCGCTGTTGTAGAAGGTCTGCACGGGACGGATCTCCAGTCGCCCGGCGATGAGGGCGGCATCCATGGCTTGGCGGGTCACCTTGCCGTCCGGGAAGAAACGCTGGCTGAAGCTCACGCAGCCCATGAACAGGCTTTCGCGTTCCCGGGGCGCCATGCCCTGGCCGATGATGAGCTCGGTGCTGCCGCCGCCGATGTCCACCACCAGCCGCTTCTCGTCACCGGCTGCCAATCCGTGGGCGACGCCGAGATAGACCAGGCGCGCCTCCTCGCGCCCGGCGATGATCTCGATGAGGTGACCGAGCGCCGCTTCCGCCTGGCGCAGGAAGGCACCGCCGTCACGAACCTGGCGCAGGGTGTTGGTGCCCACCGCGCGTACCGCGTCACGGGGCAGGTCGCGCACCCGCTGGCCGAAACGCGACAGCCACTCCAGGGCACGCTCCCGGGACTCGTCCGTCAGCTGTTTCTTTTTCGTCAGACCGGCGCCGAGGCGCACCATCTCCTTGATGCGGTCGATGATCTGCAGCTGCCCGTTCTCGATCTGGGCGACGATGAGATGGAAACTGTTGGATCCGAGATCGACGGCGGCAATGGTGCGGGGAAAGGAAGGATTGGTCTGGGGCATGCTGAGGAGGGCAGAGTTGTTTTGCCTTTAGTTTACCAGCCGGGCCGCCACGGGAGGCGCTGTTTGCATGAGCAGGGCCTGCTTCCTATACTCGTCGTCCCGATGCCATCCTATCTTCAATGTCCCAACGACTCACCCCTGTTCAAGTTCTGCTGCTGGTTTTCTCCCTGATGGGGAGCTTGGAAACCCGTGGGGCAGCCCTGCCGAGGGGGGAGGGTAACTGGTTCGTTGCCATGGATCTTCGTTACCAGAAAGCCGACGAATACTGGGATTTTTCCGGCGACATTCATGATCTGAAACTCGAATTCTCCAAGCTGGAGCTCGCGCTCTACGCCGAATACGGCTGGAACGCGAAGAACACGCTTGTTTTCAAGGGGGCTTATGCTTTCGCTGACCAGGGGCCTTTCGATAACGATGGCATCAGTGCCCTCGAGGTTGGTCTGATCCACAATCTGTATGTAGATTTCCCCGGCGCCTTCTCGATCTACGTGTCAAGACCCGTGACGTTATATACGCGTTTTACGAATAAATCAGGGCGTTTTTTCTGCCTTGGATTCAACTCGTAAGTGCAACTCGATCTAGAGCGGGAGGGTAAGCTGCGGTAGCATCACGGCTTACTCAATCCACCAAGAGAGAGGAGCACGATGAGAGGCTACACGCAGCTTACCCGAGATGAACGATACCAGATCTATGCG
>QNZQ01000008.1 GCA_003972985.1 Gammaproteobacteria bacterium
CGGCAGCACCTGGGCCACCACGGCACCCCCATGATGCTTGAGTCCGAAGGCCTTTGCCAGGTCCCGTGTCAGATCCTGCATCACCACGCCCAGTTGTCCACGCTGCACCTCGCCGTACCGGGCCAGCTGGGTGGTGATCGCCTTGACCATGTTGGCCGGGATGGCGAAACCGATTCCCACGTTCCCGGCAGCTCCGACGATGGCGGTATTGATACCAATGAGCTTGCCCCTGGTGGTCACCAGTGCGCCCCCGGAATTACCGGGGTTGATGGAGGCATCGGTCTGGATGAAGTTCTCGTAGCCCTCGATGCCGAGGTCGGTACGTCCCAGGGCACTGATGATGCCGTAGGTCACCGTCTGGCCCAGGCCGAAGGGATTGCCGATGGCCACCACAAAATCACCCACTTCCAGGCTTTCCGAGTCGGCCAGGGGCAACTCGGCGAGCTTGTCGCCCTCGATCTGCAGCAGGGCGACGTCCACGGCAGGGTCGGTTCCGAGCAGTTTCGCCTTGAAGCTGCGCTGATCGCGCAGGGTCACGGTGATCTCATCGGCATCCTCGATGACATGGTGGTTGGTGATCACCCAGCGCTTCCGCGCATCCACGATCACCCCGGAACCGAGACTCTGGGAGCGTTTGACCGTCGGCTTGCCCTGCCCTCTGAAGAAGGGATAGAAGGGGTTGTTCGACAGACCCTGCCGATTGGCAACATAGGTGGTGGTGGAGATGTTGACCACCGCCGGCAGCACCTTCTTGAGCATGGGCGCCAGGGTATCCCCGGGCACACCGGCAGAAGAAGCCCCTGCCGGACCGAGGAAGAAGGCCAGCAGCAGGATCAGCAGTACCTGGCCTTTAACGCGCAGGAAAGAGCGTTTGCTTTGCATCGATACCTCCTGGGATATGAACCGTCAACAGCAAGCCGGGGCTGCTCAGACAGCCCCGGCATCTTCCTGCCGTTGTGACCGTCGGAACAGCGCTCAGTTCACCTTCACTTCGATCTTGCGGCGCCGGCTGGCGGAGGATTTGGGAAGCACCACTTCCAGCACACCACGCCGATACTTGGCCGTCGCCTCATCGGAAACCACCTCTTCCGGTAGCGGAATGGCCCGCTCGAAACGACCGTAGGCGCGCTCCAGCACATGATAACGGCCCTCGGTCTTCTCCCGCTCCACCTTCTTCTGACCGCTCACCACCAGGTAGTTCTCAACCACCTGGATATCGAAATCGGCCCCTTCCATGCCCGGCGCCTCGATGCGCACCACCACCTTCTCGTCGTCGTCGAAAACCTCGGCAGGCAGCATACCCCAGCCTGCACTGCGCAGGGCCAGCTCCTGCTGCTCTTCTTCACCGGCTTCGCCGCTCGTGAAACGGGTGATGGCGTTGGCGGCGCGCCGGTACAGCTGCTGCCATCCCTCGACCAGCGTATCCCACGCCTGGCTGACGCCACTCTTGATCTGTTGTAATGTCGACATTGCCTGCCCTCCATATCATTGTTTATCGGAAATCCAGCTCCAGCCTGAAGTTGGGTTTGGCACCGGGAAATTCAAGTTTTTTCCTGCTGCACCTTACGCAAAATCAAAGACCGGCCGGCAGAAAAGTTTGAAAATCAATAAATGTGCGCCCATGTACTTTCTGTTGATTCAGAACAATCAAGCCCCCGGAGGAAACAATGAAGAAGAAACTGCTGATGATTCCCCTGGTGGCCGCCATGGCGATGGCCATCGGAGGTCCCGTTAACGCGCAACCGTCACAGGTGGCGCCTCCGCCCCCGGCCACCATGAGCGAGCCCGCCTGGCTGGGCGTGGCCATCGGACCGGTACCCCAGGCGGTCCAGGCCCAGCTTCCCGATACCATCGTCGACAACCAGGGCCTGATGGTCGTGCGCGTGGTTCCCGGTTCGCCGGCGGAAAAAGGCGGCATCAAGCAACACGATGTGCTGCTCACCTACAACGGCGAAAAGCTCTTCGCACCCAGCGACCTGGTAAAGCGGGTGCACAACGCCAAGCCGGGCGACAAGATCAAGCTCGAAGTGATCCGCCATGGCAAACCGGTGACGGTAGAGGTGGAACTCGAATCCAGACAGCCCCCCGCGCATCTACGCCGTCCTCCTTCACCACCCCCCATGCAGGCTCCACGTGGCCCGGGCGCTCCCCAGGTTGAATCCCGCGTGTGGGAAAGCTTCCAGTCCTTGTCGGTGGTAAAGAACCCCGACGGCAAGTACAGCGCCGTGGTCGAGTTCCTCGACAGCGACGGCAACAAGAAGCGCTTCGAATACGAGGGAACCCGGGACGAAATCAGCACTCAGGTGAGAAAAGAGAAGGAGTTGCCCAGCGCACTGAAACGGCAGCTGCTGGACGCCCTGAGCGACCGCCTGCCAGTGATGCCCATGGATATTCCGGACTTCCCGGAAATGCCCGATTTCCGCGAACTCGAAAGGCAGTTCTTTGCACCTCCCCCGTGGTTCCGGCAGCAGCAGGGACGTCCTGGTTTCTGGGACTGATTCCCCTTGGACCGGAACCGAAACCCGTGCCGCGAGGCACGGGTTTTTTCTTCTTTGCTCTTGATTTCCTCTATTGCGTACACACATCTCTCTGACGTCATCAACAACAAGCAAAACGAGGAAAAATCATGGTAATGGCAGTCAAGCAATTCGAACGGCTATTCAGGGAGGCAGCCTCGCTGGACATCGACAAGAGCGATATCAAGCGGCTGGAAGACTTCATCAACGCACGCCTGCACGATCTGCTCCTTCTGGGTGAGATCGCCGCAAAGGCAAACGGCCGGGATGTCATCGAAGTCCACGATCTCCCTATTACCAAGGGGCTGCAGGAACAGATCCACCAGTTCCGCAGCATGGACGAAACCATCGCACTGGCTGGCGTATTGGAACAGCTGGCCAAGCTGCCGCCGCTCTCCCTGGCCTACAGCGAGGAGCTGGAGCAGAAGCTCCCCGAACTCGCCGGTGCAATCACCATCAGCCTGGCCAGGGTGTTCAAGGCCGTGGATCCCAAGCTGAAGAATCCCGGTACGGCCGAGTGGGAGAAGATCGAGGAGATCTACCGTATCCTGCTTTAGAGGAATAGCCGCTTCGTGCGCCGGATGCGCTATCGCTTATCCGGCCTGCGGCTGCTGCTCTCGATGGAAGGCTCCGCATTGGCGGGGCCTTTTCACTGGGGAAGCTCCACTTCCAGGTTGTCGATGAGCCGTGTCTTGCCCAGGAAAGCTGCGGCAAGGATCACCAGGTGCTGCGAGGCTTCGTCCGGTTCGCCCAGGTCGGCGGCCCGTCTTATGGAGAAGTAGTCAGGCTTGAGTCCAGCCTCCTCGATCTCCTTCACTGCCAGAGCCTCGAGGTTGCCGAAGTCCCGCTGACCCGATCGCAGCCGTTCGGCCGTCTGTAGCAGGGCGCGATAGATGGCCGGCGCACGCCGTCGCTCGCTTTCATCGAGGTAGTTGTTGCGCGAGCTCATAGCCAGGCCGTCCGCCTCCCGTACCGTGGGCACTCCGATGATCTCCACGGGCAGGGCCAGGTCTGCGACCATCTTGCGGATCACCAGGAGCTGCTGGTAGTCCTTCCTGCCGAAGAGTGCCACCTGGGGCTGCACCATGTTGAGGAGCTTGCAGACGATGGTGGCCACGCCGACGAAATGGCCCGGACGCGAAGCCCCGCAGAAGTTCTCCGAGACCACCGGCACCTCGACCCGCGTGTGCACTTCCATCCCCTCCGGGTAGATGCTCTCCACCCCGGGCGCGAAGAGCAGGTCCACGCCTTCGGCCTCCAGCAACCGGGCGTCCTCTTCAAGGGTACGGGGATAGGCTTCCAGGTCTTCCTCGCGGTCGAACTGAAGCGGGTTGACGAAGACGCTCACCACCACCCGCTCGGCCACCTCCTGCGCCCGTTTCACCAGCGCGAGGTGGCCCTGGTGAAGATTGCCCATGGTGGGCACCAGCGCTACCCGGCCCCCGAACGCCTGCACCGCCGAGCGCAACCCGGCCACCTGCGAAACCCGTTTCACTGGAAGCTCTGCTCCGCAGTGGGGAACCGCCCCTGGTGCACTGCATCCACGTAGGCACGGATGGCCCCCTCGATGCTCCCGGCCTCCTGCATGAAATCCTGGCTGAAGCTGGGGGTCCTGCCCGGAGTGATGCCGAGTATGTCGTGCAGCACCAGCACCTGGCCATCGCAGCCGGGGCCGGCGCCGATGCCGATGACGGGGATGGAAACCGTTGCGCTGATCTCGCGCGCCAGCAGTTCGGGCACGCACTCGAGCACCAGCATCTGCGCACCCGCCTCCTCGAGCTGACAGGCATCCTTGAGGATGGCCTCGGCGCTGTGGGGTTCCCGACCCTGCACCTTGTAACCACCGAGCTGGTGGATGGACTGGGGCAGCAGGCCCAGATGGGCACAGACGGGAACCGCCCGCCGGGTGAGATGACGCACCGTCTCCACCTGGGGTTCGCCCCCCTCGATCTTGACCATGTGCGCACCGCCCTCCTTCATCAGCCTGCCGGCGGAATCGAGGGCCTGGGCCGGCGTGCCATGGCTCATGAAGGGCATGTCCGCGATGATGAAGGGGCGACTGCAGCCCCGCTTCACCATGGCGCTGTGATAGACCATCTCGGCGACGCTCACCGGCAAAGTGCTCTCGTGTCCCTGTACCACCATGCCCAGAGAATCGCCCACCAGGATCACGTCCGCACCGGCGGCCTCGCAGAGACGGGCGAAACCGGCATCGTAGGCGGTGATGACGGCGATCTTCTCGCCCTGCTCCTTCATGCGCCCGAGCGTCGCTATGGTTACCTTCTCATTCATCGATTCTTCTCGCTGTGCGGACACGGCATTGTGCCAGCAGATCGGCGGCCCGTCCCCTGCCCGGTATCTCGATGTCGCCCCCAATCTCCAGCAGCGGTTCCAGCACGAAATCCCGCTCGCCCATGCCCGGATGGGGGATTCGCAGGCGGGGGCTGTCCATTACGAGATCATCATACAGCAGCAGGTCCAGGTCCAGGGTGCGCGGCCCCCAGTGCCGCTCACGGCGACGCTGGTGCAGCGTTTCGATGGCCTGCAGCCGGTCCAGCAGCGCCAGCGGCTCCAGCACCGTCTCCAGCCGTGCCACGGCGTTGAGGTAGTCCGGCTGATCTGCGGGGCCCATGGGCTGGCTGACATAGAGGGAGGAGCGAGCCTCGAGAGAGGTCCCGGGAATCTCCGCGAGCTCCCCGAAAGCACGCTGCAGCTGCCTGGCGGGCTGGTGCAGGTTGCTGCCCAGGCCGACGAAGACCCGGCTCATTTTGGCGCGGGGCGCTTCCTTGGCCTGCGCCGGCGGCGACGCCTGCCGGCGGCGGGCTTGTTGCCGCCGGTGGGATCCAGCCCCTGGGACTCCTGGTAGCGCGTCCACCAAGTGGCCAGCTCGGGGTCCGCTTCGCCCGCCTCGGCGCGCAGCAGCAGGAAGTCGTAGGCGGCGCGGAAGCGGGGATGCGCCAGCAGCCGCGCCGGGCGCTTGCCCTTGGTGTTGTGGAATCTCGGCTGCAGCCCCCAGATCTCGCGCATGGGCGTGGTGAAACGGCGTGGAATGGAGACGCGCTGCACCTGCCTCTCGATGACCAGGCCCGCCGCCTGCTGGATAGCCGCGTAAGGCGGCAACCCTTGGGTACGCTCCAACTCCTCCGCCATGCGCCGCAGCGGCTCCCACAGTAGCACCGCGAAGAGGAAGGCCTGCGTCACCGGCTTCTCCTGGGCGAGCCGCCTGTCGGTGTTCTCCAGACCCTTGAGCACCAAGGTGAGCGGAAATTCGTGCTCCTCGTGGCTCAATGCCTCCTCGGTCTGCGGGAAGAGCCAGGCAAAAAGATCGTAGTGACGCATCTTCTCGAAGGTACTCACCGCGTAGCCGCTGATGAAGAGCTTGAGCACTTCCTCGAACAGACGCGCCGGCGGAATGTCCTCCAGCAGGTGGCCCAGATGGTGGATGGGTGCCTCGGTGGCCGGTTCGATGTTGAAACCCAGCTTGGCGGCAAAGCGTACTGCCCGCAGCATGCGCACCGGATCCTCACGGTAACGGGTTTCGGGGTCGCCCAGCAGGCGCAGCAGGCCCGTCTCCAGATCCGCCATGCCGGTGCTGTAGTCGATGACCGAGAAATCGGCGATATTGTAGTAGAGGGCATTGATGGTGAAGTCGCGGCGCAGGGCATCCTCCTCTATGGTGCCGTAGAGGTTGTCGTCCAGCACCATGCCGTTGGCGCTCTGCTCCGCCTTGCCGAAATCGGCGCTACGGAAGGTGGCCACCTCGATGATCTCGCGTCCGAACCGCACGTGAGCGAGGCGAAAGCGCCGTCCGATGAGGCGGCAGTTGCGGAACACCGCTTTCACCTGCTCAGGCGTGGCGTCGGTGGCCACGTCGAAGTCCTTGGGCTCCCTTCCGAGCAGCAGGTCGCGAACGCCACCGCCCACCAGGTAGGCTTGGTAGCCGCTCTTCTTCAGGCGGTAGAGCACTTTCAGGGCACTTTCGGAAATGTTGGCCCGTGATATGTTGTGCTCCGATCGGGAAATGATGCGCGGTGTCGGAATGACAGGAACTCCCCTGTGGTCAGCCTATGGAAAGCTGCCAATGATAACAGCCTGAAGGGAAGTGGATGGAGATCGGTTCACCCGCACCCAACCACTGCCGGGAAGGGGCGAAGGAACAAGAACCTTTCCCTGAGACCGTTTCTGCCCTGATCTCACCCACAGACACCATGACCTCTCAATGAACCTTCGCCTTCGCCTGGATCACCCTACGGTCGATGAAATCGTAGGTGCAGTGGAAATCGAAGGACCTTTTCTTGCCTCTTCCACCCACGAATCCGCCTTTGCCGGAATAACGGGTACGGTTCCTGTTTTCTCGGTTGACCTGCAATGAATTTTCACGCCAGTGGATATCGTGGGCATTCGGATTCTTGTTCCTGACCCGCTCGCGCACCGCATTTCGGCAGGCATTGCGACTCTCCCACGTGTCGCGGGGCTGCTCGTTGTCGAAGTCACCGCTTCCCCCGGAACCCGAATAGCGCTTTCGGTACGAAGCGTTCGTTATCCGGTCATCATAGGCATCATAACTGCACAAGCGAGTCTTCGATCTCGTGAAAGATTTTGGGACATCCGAGTCCCCAAAATCGACTCGATCTTCGACAACTCATTGGTGCCCCGGCCGTCCTGGTCACCCGGCGTTCCGCCACAACATCGCAAGCTCGTTGCGGCTACACAC
>QNZQ01000020.1 GCA_003972985.1 Gammaproteobacteria bacterium
CCGGTCTCCCATATGACTGGACGCCGCGTTCGGATGCTCCCTTGGGATCCCCTTTGGCGCCTTCGGCACGTCGGGTATCCCGTGTCGCCTCGCGGCTACCGGGGACTACCCGCCTTCGCTTCGCTCTCCATGGCGGGCAGCGGAAGAAGGGCAGGGCGCTGGTCTCCAGCACCACCTCGTGACCATCGCGGTGAAGGTTCACGTTTTCCAGGTTTTCGATGGGCGCCCGGCGTTCCACGATCTCGCCGAAGAGCTGTTTCACCCGTTCCACCTCGGAAGGCACCATCAGTTCGAAGGGCGTCCTGCCCATGAGTTCTTCGGGTTCGTATCCCAGCAGCTCGCGGCAGCGTGGGCTCACATAGGTGTAGACCCCCTCTGCATTCACCTCCCAGAACCAATCCCGGCTGGTCTCCACCAGGTTCCTGAACTTCTCCTCGCTGCTCTTCACCTGCTCCAGCAGCCGTTGGTTCTCCCCGAGCAGCTGCTGCAGCGAAGCGTGCTCGGTGGAGATCTGGCGCGCCAGCGGCCGCACCAGGAGCAGGCTGAGAAAGATGCCGAAAAGCGCCAGTACCATCACCGCGGCCCCGGAATAGCCGGCATACTTCAGTGCGGGCGCATAGAATTGCGATGCCGGCAGCAGGTAGAGGAACACCCAGCCCGTATCATCGATCTTGCGATGGAACCCGATGAAACGCTCCGCATCATGCGTCAGCAGATGAACATTCTCGTCGGACAGCCGGAACTCCTCCTCCACCTCGTGCCGGATGAAGTCGTCCAGTGAGCGGTTGTCCGGCGCCAGCCCCATGGTAAAGAAACGCTGGATCCCACCCCGCTCACTGGCCGCCAGCAGCGCCATGCCCTCGGCGGAATAACGCCGGTAGAAATGTTCCATGAGCGTTTCGATCTCGCTGGCGTCGAACATCACCAGGTCGACACCGAGCAGTTCACCGCCAGCCTCGCGAATCGGCGCGCTCAGCACCAGGCGGGGCCCTTTCTCCGACTGCCAGGGCACTCCCGTGCGCACCACCGGCGTATGCACCGCTTCCGGCCAGCGGGCAGAGGGTATGGTCTCTCCCACCTGGACCAGCACCCCGCCCTCCCTGTCCAGCCGGGTGATGCCCACCACCTCTTCCGCCTGCAGCAGGGCATCGGCGAGTTTGGGGCGCGTGAAAGCGGCGAGCCGTTCCCGGGTGATCTCGCCATTCACGTAGCGTTTCAGCTCCAGGCGGATGCCGGTACGGCTGGTGATCTGGGTGGCAATCTCCCGGAATCCTTCGAGCTTCGACTCCAGCGCCAGCGTCTGGAGCTCCACGTTGTAGAAGAGCGCCTGCTCGAGCTGCCTAGCATGGGAATAGTAGAGGAACGAGGCGACCACCCCGCCGAGGAGCAGGCCCGTCAGCACCAGGCCGATCACCAGGCGAAGCCGCAGCCTGTGCAGCAGTTCCTCTGCACCCACGCTGCCGGCAGGAGGCAGGGAGAGCGGACCCAGCTTCATGCGGGCGCCACCCTGCCGTTTGCCCGCGTCACGCGGGCCGATGCCTTGCCATGGTACTGCCCTGTTCCGATCACCTTTGCCTGTTCCTCTCTGCGTGGCGGCATGGATGACGACCTCATGCCGAAGATGCGGATTTTACAGGCAAAGCAGGTGTCAACGGTTACCTTTGCGTTTAAACTGAGAACAGAATCCACCCAACCCACATGGTCAGGGGAATGTCGATCCATGCCTCCCACAGGGCGCGCAAGCGCTTCGGCCAGAACTTTCTGCACGACCCAGGCGTCATCGACCGGATTCTCCATGCCGTCTCGCCGGGTCCTGCCGATCACCTGGTGGAGATCGGCCCCGGCCAGGGGGCCATCACCGGGGAACTGCTGCAGAGCGGCTGCCTGCTCGACGCCATCGAGCTCGATCGCGACCTGGTGCAGCGGCTGCGGCAGCGGTTCGGCACACAGCCGCGCTTCCGCCTGCACAGCGCCGACGCCCTGAAGTTCGATTTCTGCAGCCTGGCAGAAGAAGGAGAGCTGCTGCGCATCGTCGGTAACCTGCCCTACAACATCTCCACCCCCCTGCTCTTCCACCTGCTCGACCAGGCCCGCTGCATCCGCGACATGCACTTCATGCTGCAGAAGGAGGTGGTGGAGCGCATGGCCGCCGCACCGGGCAGCCGGACCTATGGCCGGCTCAGCGTGATGCTGCAGATCCGCTGCAAAGTGGAGAACCTCTTTCCCATCGGCCCCGGCGCCTTCAGCCCGCCGCCGAAGGTGGAATCGGCCTTCGTGCGCCTCACCCCCTGGAGGGAGCCGCCCCACCCGGTGGCCGATTTCGGGCATTTCTCGCGCATCGTATCGGCGGCCTTCTCCCAGCGGCGCAAGACCCTGCGTAACACCCTGAAGCCGCTGGTGCCTCCCGAGGTGATGGAGAAATGCGGAGTCGACCCGGCACTGCGCGCCGAGCAGCTCTCTCCCGCCGAGTTCGCCTGCCTGGCGAATGCCGCCTCCACTTGAATCACTGCAATCCAGCCACATGTACACAGTTCCATAAAAAGAGGTCACAACAACAACATGAACGACGAAGCCCAGGTACTGGCACGCGCCGACGAAATTCTCCCCAACGTCATCCACATCCTGCCCATCGCTGCCCGCCCTTTCTTTCCAGGCCAGGGCGTTCCCCTGCTCATGGACGCGGAATACTGGGCTCCCACCATCGAGGCAGTGCAGGAATCCGAGTCCCGGCTCATCGGCCTGCTGCTCACCGAGGATGACGAGGCGGAAAAGACCACCCCGGAAGCCATGTACCGGGTGGGCACCGTGGGCCGGGTACACAAGGTGCACGAGGTGGACGGCAAGCTGCAGGTGCTGGTGGAGTGCCTGCAGCGCTTCCGCGTGGAGAAGTTCATCCGCACCGAACCGCCCTACCTGGCGCGGGTGGAGTACCTGCGCGAGTACCGCGGCAAGGTCACCGAGGACATCAAGGCCTACGCCCTGGCGATCATCAACGCCATCAAGGAGCTGTTGCCCCTCAATCCCCTGCTGCAGGAGGAGCTGCGCTTCTTCCTCGACCGCTTCGGCCCCGAGAACCCTTCTCTGCTGGCCGACTTCGCCACCGGCCTCACCTCGGCCACCAAGGAGGAGCAGCAGGAGATCCTCGAAACCGTGGAGCTGCTGCCGCGCATGGAGAAGGTGCTCACCCTGCTGAGCAAGGAGCTGGAGCTGGCCCGCACCCAGCAGAAGATCCGCAACACCGTGGAAGAGCGCATGGAGAAGCAGCAGCGCGAGTTCTTCCTCAAGGAGCAGCTCAAAGTGATCCAGCAGGAGCTGGGCATCGCCAAGGACGACCGCACCGCCGACATCGAGAAGTTCCGCGAGCGCCTGGAGGGGCTGGAACTCACCGAGGAGGCGCTGGGACGGGTCGAGGAGGAGCTGGAAAAGCTTTCCATGCTGGAGCCGAGTTCCTCGGAGTACAACGTCACCCGCAACTACCTCGACTGGATCACCCTGCTTCCCTGGGGCCGGCGCTCGGAGGACAATCTCGATCTGAAGCACGCGCGCAAGGTGCTCGATCGCGACCACTACGGGCTGGAGGACGTGAAGAAGCGCATCCTCGAGTTCCTCGCCCTGGGCATCCAGCGGGGCGAGATCAAGGGCTCGATCATCCTGCTGGTGGGACCGCCCGGGGTGGGCAAGACCTCCATCGGCAAGTCCATCGCCGACGCGGTGGGGCGCCGGTTCTATCGCTTCTCGGTGGGCGGCATCCGCGACGAGGCCGAGATCAAGGGCCACCGCCGCACCTACATCGGCGCCATGCCCGGCAAGTTCATCCAGGCGATGAAGCAGGTGGGCACCCAGAATCCGGTCATCATGCTGGACGAGATCGACAAGATCGGTACCAGCTACCACGGCGATCCCGCCTCGGCCCTGCTGGAGGTGCTCGACCCCGAACAGAACAGCGAGTTCCTCGACCACTACCTGGACCTGCGCTTCGATCTTTCCGAAACGCTCTTCGTCTGCACCGCCAACCAGCTCGACACCATCCCAGGTCCGCTTCTGGACCGCATGGAGGTGATCCAGCTGCCCGGCTACATCCCCGAGGAGAAGCTGCAGATCGCCAGACGCTACCTACTGCCGAAGCAGATCGAGCGCGCCGGCCTCAAGAAGCGCGACATCAGGATCAAGGTCCCGGTTCTGCGCAAGATCATCGAGGACTACGCCCGCGATGCCGGGGTGCGCCGCCTGGACAAGCAGCTGGCACGCATCGTGCGCAAGGCGGTGGTGCAGATGCAGGAGGGGGCCGAGCCCCCCATCGAAGTGCAGAAGGAAGACCTGAAAAGTTACCTGGGGCCGGCGGTGTTTCGCGACGAACGGCGCATCAGCGGCCCCGGCGTGGTCACCGGCCTTGCCTGGACCGCCATGGGCGGCGCCACGCTCAACATCGAGGCGGTGCACACCCACAGTTTCAACCGCGGATTCAAGCTCACCGGGCAGCTGGGCGACGTGATGAAGGAGTCCGCGGAGATCGCCTACGGCTACGTGGTGAGCCACGCAGGGCGTTTCGGGATCGACCCGGGGTTCTTCGAGAAGGCCTTCATCCACCTGCACGTGCCCGCCGGGGCGACACCCAAGGACGGCCCCTCGGCAGGCATCACCATGGCCTCGGCGCTGCTGTCACTAGCGCGCAACAAGCCGGTACGGCGCCTGGCCATGACCGGCGAGCTGACTCTCACTGGCCAGGTCTTCCCCGTGGGCGGCATCCGCGAGAAGGTGATCGCGGCACGCCGCGCCGGCATCCGCGAGCTGATACTCCCTGCCGACAACCAGGGCGACTGGGAGGAGATCCCGGACTACATCCGCAAGGGTATCAAGGTGCATTTCGCCACCACCTACGAAGACGTGGCGCCGCTGCTCTTTTCCCGCTGAGCACAAAAGGCGCCATACTCTCTTCAGTCAGCAGAGAAGAGGTGAACTCATTGAACGGCGCACAAGCCCCCGTGTCGAGCGGCACGGCCCCGTCAGCTTCCGCACCGCGGAGGACAGCGACTACCGGACCGGCTTCCTCGCCAACATCAGCACCACGGGCGCCATGCTCTGGCTCGAGGAAGAGCTGGAGATCGGTGACGAGATCGAGGTGGTGATGCAATCGGAATTCGACCCCGCTCCGGTGCACATGAAGATGCGCGTCACCAGGATGCTGCCCCAACCGCGCAACGGCTTCCGCGGCTATGGCTGCAGCCTGGAGCTGCACGAACCCTGGGAAAACGAATAGGGCCTTCTCAGCTATAGACCGCCATGGCCGCGTCCACTGCAACGCCCTTGCGAATGGGCGCCTTCATGCCCGTCAGCACCGTTTCCAGGGCCGCCAGGCAGAAGAGCACATTCCTGCGGTTGCTCGCGTGGCCCATGAGGCCAATGCGCCACACCCGGCCCGCCAGCGCGCCGAGCCCGGCGCCGATCTCGAGGTTGAACCCCTCCAGCAGCGCCTTGCGCACCGCCGCCTCGTCCACGCCCTCGGGCACGGTGACCGCGTTGAGCTGGGGCAGGCGGTCGCCTTCCTTCACCACGAATCCGATGCCCATGGCCTCCAGCCCTGCCTTCAGCGCCTGGTGGTTGAGCTCGTGGCGCGCCCAGGAGGCTTCCAGCCCCTCTTCCTGCAGGATGCGCAGCGCCTCGTGCAGGGCATAGAGTGAATTCACCGGCGCCGTGTGGTGGTAGGTGCGCTGGGCGCCCGAGCCCCAGTAGCCCAGTACCAGATTGAGATCGAGGAACCAGCTCTGCACCGGTGTCTTGCGGTTCTTCACCACCTCCAGCGCCCTGTCGCTGAAAGTCACCGGCGACAGGCCGGGCACGCAGGAGAGGCACTTCTGGGTTCCGGAATAGACGGCATCGGCGCCCCACTCGTCCACCTTCACCGGCGTGCCGCCCAGCGAAGTGACGGTATCGACGATGGTGAGGCACTGGTGCTCACGCGCCAGGCGGCACAGGGTAGCGGCATCCGACTGGGCGCCGGTGGAGGTCTCGGCGTGGACGAAGGCGAGGAGCTTCGCATCCGGGTTGGCCTCGAGCGCCTCCTCCACCTTGTGCGGATTCACTACCGTGCCCCACTCGTCCTCCACCATCACCACCTCGCCACCGCAGCGGACCACGTTCTCCCGCATGCGGCCGCCGAAGACGCCGTTCTGGCAGACGATCACCTTGTCACCCGGCTCCACGAGGTTGGCAAAGCAGGTCTCCATGCCGGCGGATCCCGGCGCCGAAACCGGCATGGTCAGGGCATTCTCCGTCATGAAAGCGTACTGCAGCAGCCCCTTCACCTCTTCCATCATCTCCACGAAACGGGGGTCGAGATGGCCGATGGTGGGCCGCCCCAGTGCTTCGAGCACGCGGGGGGAGACATCGGAGGGACCAGGCCCCATGAGCGTACGCTGGGGCGGGTTGAAGGGAGAGACGGTATCAGCCATGAGCGTTCCTCTGCTGGACGAATTCAAGATTTCGTGAATATATCAGCAGGCCTCTGCCGATATCCATGCCCGTTACGAAGTAATCGGGTCCGCAAGAAAAAGCCCCGCTCGAAAGCAGGGCTCCCGGGTTCAACGCGGGAATGACCCGCTCAATGCAGCCTCTGGATGTACTGGGAAACCGCCTCGATCTCCTCGTCCTTCATCCACGTGGTGACGCCACGCATCATGCCATTGAGGTCATTGGTGCGCGTGCCGTCGCGAAATGCCTTGAGCTGCTTGGCCACGTAGGCTGCGCTCTGGCCATTGAGACCCGGGAAGCCGGCAGGGCCGTTGCCGCTGCCGGTGGGGCCGTGACAGCCACTGCAGGCAGCCACGCCATTGGGGGTGCCCGCACGGTAGATCTGCTCACCCAGTTCCACCTTGTCCGCTGCCGCCTCGCCGATGGTGCGTTTCTGCGAGCTGAAATAGGCAGCCAGGTCCGCCATCTCCTTTTCGCTCAGGGGCGCGGCCATGGGCGCCATGGTCTGGTCGGTGCGCTTGTTGTTCTTGAAATCGTGCAGCTGCTTGATGATGTACTCGGGATGCTGCCCGGCCAGCTTGGGCCAGAGCGGGTTGGCACCGCTGTTGCCATCGGCACCATGACAGGCGGCACAAACGGCCGACTTGACCTTTCCGGCCGCGGCATCACCGGCAGCCTGAGCCATGCCGGTCGTTGCCAGCATGAGGAGA
>QNZQ01000067.1 GCA_003972985.1 Gammaproteobacteria bacterium
GCATCAAGGCGATCAAGGTTCGGAGCCATGGCTTCCGCAACAAGGAGCGCTTTGCCAACGCCATTTACTTCCACCTTGGCGGACTCGATCTCTACCCAGAGGCCATCAGCCAGCAACTGTTACCCACCTGATTTGGTGAAGAGCCAGAAAACATATTCCAGCATGTGCCTGTACCCTTGAAATCAGCCAGCATCGACAACATGCTACAGCGTAGCAGAAACCTGTATCTGCTTGACCCGGATCAATGGAAAAGAATATGCCCTATTCCATAATTTGTCATAGGGAGATCAGTATATTTCAATATGCTGATAAAGAAGTTCTTTCCCGTATATCCCTGTTGACGATGGAGGACAGTGACATGAAAGCAGTAAAGAAGGTACTTACTGGCGCTGTTCTGGCTGGTGGTGTATTGATGGCCAGTACCGCAAGTGCATTTTGGGGTCCCTTTGATTTCGGCGACTGGTGGGACGATGATGACTGGTGGGACGATTATCCGCCACCTTGGGTGCTGTATGGTCCTTATGGTCCCTATGGTTATGGCGCGCCCTATGGGTATGGTTACGGTTATCCTGCTTACGGCGCCTATCCCTATGGTGGTTACGGCTATCCTTATGGTGGCTACGGCTACCCGGGGAGCTATAGTCAAATCTGGTGTACAGCCTGATCAGGCGGCGTTCCTGCTGTCGTCGGTTTTGCTGTTCACTTCGACTTCCACTCCGTCCCTGAACTTCAATCCCTCGATAACCTTGGCCAGGTAGTTGAATCCCCGGATCCTGCGCCAGCGCTTTTCGGCACTCATTCCCAGCTTGTAGATCATCGCCAGCATCGTGTTGCGGTTCACACATCCCTTGGCCCGCTCCGTCCGGTGACGAATCGTTGCAAAAGTCGATTCGATCGGATTCGTCGTCCGTATGTGCACCCAGTGTTCCGCCGGGAAATCGTAGAAGGCCAGCAGGGCTTCCCGATCCTTCTCCAGGCAAGCGACTGCCTTCGGGTACTTGGCCTGGTACGTCCGCACAAAGTGGTCGAAGGCCTTGTGCGCCGAGGCCCGGTCCTCGGCCATCCAGATCTCCCGCAGCGCCTTCTTCACCTTGGGCTGCACACCCTTGGGAAGATAGTTCAGCACATTCGCCGTCTTGTGCACCCAGCAACGCTGGTGACGCGTCTCGGGGTACACTTCATCCAGCGCCGCCCAGAAGCCCAGGGCGCCGTCTCCCACTGCCAGTTTCGGTGGCACTTCGAGTCCGCGCTTCTTCAGGTCCAGCAGCACCTCCCGCCAGCTCTGGGTCGATTCCCGTATGCCATCCTCGATGGCCAGAAAATGCTTCTCGCCCCGTTCGTTGACCCCGATGATCACCAGGGCGCACAGCTTCTGGCTGTCGGCCCGCAGGCCGCTGTAGATGCCGTCCGCCCACCAATAGACCCAGCGGTTCTTGCCAACATCCCGGCGGCACCACTCTGCGTATTCCGATTCCCACTCCCGTTTCAGGCGGCCAATCACCGAGGCCGACAGCCCTTTCGCCTCGGGGCCGACCAGCACCTCCAGAGCCTCCTGCATCTGACCGGTCGAGATGCCCTTCAGGTACAGCCACGGCAGGGCCGCCTCCACCCGACGGGCCTTCCTCACGTAGGGCGGAACCAGCGAGGACCGGAATACCACCGGCTCCTCACCCCGGCTGCGCGGCACCTTCACCGGCACCGGTCCCACGCCGGTCAGAATCTCCCGCTCCGGAAGGTAGCCGTTGCGGACCACCGCCCGTCGGCCCTGTTCATCCAGCTGACCTGCGTACTGCGCCAGCAGATCGGCCAGTTCGGCCTCGATCGCCTGCTGAATCAGACGCTTGGCGCCGCTGCGAAGCAGCTCCGTCAACGGATCCTCGACACTCTCTGGCGACGACAAGGCAACTACGTTATCTTTGCTCATGGTGGCGTACCTCCTCTGCTGTTCATCAGTTCTGCAAAACCGATTTCAGCAGGGTGCGCCGCCTTCTTCAATCACTCCGTACACCAGTTTCGAGCATAGCTCCGGGCTACCCGGGTTACACCTATCCCACCGCTCCCCAAACCGCTCCGAGCACGGGTTCACAGCAGACCCGTTGAGGATAAGGTTCAGCAAGGCATGCAAGGGCAGCTCCTGGAGCTGCCCTTTTTCATCTCCACCTCCTCCCGAAGTGGCATATCGACAGTCACCCGGCTTCGCGCAATAATCGAAAGTCGGCACCACCGAGGAGGATCACCGTGAAGAACCGCTCCAGTCGCCCTTTCATGCAATGGCTCGCTGCCAGTTTCATCCTTGCTTTCATCGGCCAGGCCAACGCGCACCATACCGATACCCATTTCGAAGAGGACTCGGCGCACCATATCGTCTACCAGCTCAACAAGGCCGATACGAAGTACATCTCCCACGTTCTCTTCTCGGCGGGCGAGATGCTGCGCAAGTACGGTGATGACGTCGAGATCGTGGTGGCGGTCTTCGCCGAAGGCATCCACCTGCTGGCCAAGCACCCCAGACGGGCCATCCCCCGCGAACTCCAGCAGAAGGCGGCTTCACTGGCCGCCTACGGGGTGAGCTTCCATGCCTGCGGCAACACCATGAAGGCGCTTCACTGGAAGGAAAAGGATCTTTTCGATTTCGCCAAGCCGGTGCCCATCGGGGTGGAGGACATCATGCTGCTGCAGGAGAAGGGGTTCAGTTACCTCTCCTGGTAGTCACCCCAGAATGACGTCACCAAAAACTGCACGCTGTTGAAAAGCTGGGCGGGCGCCTGATCGGAAAACTTCGGAGGCAGGGCACTGGAAATGTTCCCGACATTTCCAGCATTTCCTCCATCCCTGGAGGTCATGCCGACGTAGAGCCTACGATGCACAGGGATGTGCGAGTGCCGCGGAAGGCAGGATGCCGGGAGCTGCCATGGATGTATTCACGGCGGTTTTCCGATCAGGTGCCCGCCCTGCCCAACTTAAAGATAACGTGGCCCTGGTAGTCGCCCGTCAATGAAAATCCCGTGACTTCACCTGCAACGCCCCGAGCAGGTGGCTGCAGTCGTGGAGACGCCGTACGACGAGATGCTGCACGCCCTCTGCCCGCTGGATCTCGGCCCAGGCGCCCAGCAGTTTCGCCTGCAGCAGCACCTGGCGCTGGCGTTCCGCCAGGCTGCGCCAGACGATGAGATTGAGCGTACCGGTCTCGTCCTCCAGGGTGATGAAGACGGCGTTGCCCTTGCCCGGCCGCTGGCGCACCAGTACCAGCCCGGCCACGCGCACCATGCGGCCCGGCGGGCACCGGGCCACCTCCTCGGCGGGAAGATAGCGCAGCCGTCCCAGCTCAGGACGCAGCAGCGCCAGCGGATGGCGGCGCAGGCTCAGCCCCAGGCTGGCGTAGTCGGCAAGGATCTCCCCGGCTTCGGTGGGCGGCGGCAGGGCGGGATCCACTTCGGCCGGGGACGCGGCTTCGAGGAGCGGCAGGGACGGCTCCACGCCGGCTACCGCCCAGCCGGCGGCATGGCGGTGCTCGGCCAGGCCGGCCAGGGCATCCGCCGCCGCCAGGGCCTTCAGATCTCCACCTGTCAGCCCTGCCCGCCGCGCCAACTCCTCCACGCTGCGAAAGGCCCCCTGCCCACGGGCGGCCACCAGCCGCTCGGCACCGCTGCGGGAGAGCCCTTTCACCAGATGAAGACCCAGCCGCACCGCCCGCCGGGACCCCTCCTCCCCCGCCTCCACAGGTTCCAGGGTGCTCTCCCAAAAACTGTGGTTCACATTCACCGGCCGTACTATCACCCCGTGCCCGCGGGCGTCGCGCACCAGCTGCGCAGGGGCGTAGAAGCCCATGGGCTGGCTGTTGAGCAGGGCCACGAGGAAGACCGCCGGATGGTGGCACTTGATCCAGGCCGAGACATAGACCAGCAGCGCGAAGCTGGCGGCATGGGACTCGGGAAAGCCGTATTCCCCGAAACCGAGGATCTGGTGGAAGATGCGCTCGGCATACCCGGCGCTGTAGCCCCGTTCGGCCATGCCCTCCTTGAGCCGGCGCTCCCACACCTCCAGTCCGCCACGCCGCCGCCAGGCCGCCATGGCGCGGCGCAGCCGGTCCGCCTCGCCGGGGGTGAAACCCGCCGCTACCATGGCCAGCTTGATCACCTGCTCCTGGAAGATGGGCACGCCCAGGGTGCGCTCCAGCACCGCTTTCACCGCCTCGGAGGGATACTCCACCGGCTCCAGTCCCTGGCGGCGACGCAGGTAGGGATGCACCATCTCCCCCTGGATGGGACCGGGGCGGACAATGGCCACTTCCACCACCAGGTCGTAGAAGTTCTCCGGCTTCAGGCGCGGCAGCATGGACATCTGCGCCCGTGACTCGATCTGGAAGACCCCCAGGGTGTCGGCGCGCCGGATCATCTCGTAGGTGGCGGGATCTTCCGGCGGCACCTGGTCCAACGTCATGCCCAGCAGATCGAGGGCGCGACGGATGGCGCTGAGCATGCCCAGGGCGAGCACGTCCACCTTCATCAGCCCCAGGGATTCGAGATCGTCCTTGTCCCACTGGATGATGGTGCGCTCCGGCATGGCGGCGTTCTCCACCGGCACCAGCGCCTCCAGGGTGTCGCGGGCGATGACGAAACCGCCCACGTGCTGGGAGAGGTGGCGGGGAAAGCCCAAGAGCCGGTTCACCAGCCGGAGCAGCCAGCGCACGCGGGGGTTCTCCGGGTCGAAACCGGCCTCCTGCAGCCAGGCTGCCTCCACCTCCCTGCGGCCGCGCCAGCCCGAGGCGGCATGCACCAGCCGCTCGATCTGCTGCGGGGAGAAACCCAGCGCCTTGCCGGCATCCCGCAGGGCGCTGCGCGGGCGGTAGCTGATGATGCTGGCGGCGAGGGCGGCACGGTGACGGCCGTATTTTTCATAGATGTACTGGATCACCTCCTCGCGCCGCTGGTGCTCGAAGTCCACGTCGATATCGGGCGGCTCGTCACGCTCTTTCGAGATGAAGCGCTCGAAGAGCAGGGCCATGCGCGCCGGGTCCACCTCGGTGATGCCCAGGCAGTAGCAGACCGCGGAGTTGGCCGCCGAGCCCCGTCCCTGGCAGAGAATGCCGCGCTCACGGGCGAAGCGCACCAGGTCCCAGACGGTGAGGAAATAGGGTTCGTATTTCAGCTCGGCGATGAGGTCCAGCTCGTGCTCGATCTGCGCCGCCACCTGCGGGGGACACCCGCCGGGCCAACGGCGGACCTTGCCCTCCTCCACCAGCCGGCGCAGGAAGGTACGGGGCGTGCTGCCGGCAGGCGTCACGTCGTCCGGATACTCATAGCGCAGCTCGTCCAGGGAGAAAGAGCAGCGGCGGGCCACTTCCAGCGTCTCTTCCAGCAGTTCGGACGGATAGAGGGTGGCCAGTTCTCCCCGTGGCCGCAGGTGGCGCTCGCCGTTCATGAGCGCGCGTCGGCCCAGGAGGTCCACCGTGGTGCGGTAGCGGATGGCCGTGAGCAGGTCGCGCAGGGGACGGCGCTCCGGCGCGTGCATGCAGACGTTGCCGGTGGCCACCAGCGGCAGGCCATGCCGTTTCGCGAGCATTTCCATGCGTTCCAGCCGGTCGCTGTCCAGGCCGTCGCGCAGCCGTGTCACCGCCAGCCAGCCCCGGCCGGCGAACGCTTCGGCGAACCAGTCCGGAGCCTGCACCGCCAGCGGATCCCGTGGCGGAATCCAGAGCGCCAGGCAGCGGGAAAGGTCGTCGAGGTCGCTGCGCGCCAGGCGGTAGCTTCCCTTCACCGCCGCCCGCCGACCGCGGGTGACGAGGCGGCAGAGTTGCGTGTAACCTTCCCGGTCCTGCGCCAACAGCACCAGGTGATCGCCCTCCTCCAGGCGCAGCTCGCAGCCGATGATCAGCTTCAGGCCCACCTCCTTCGCCATCTCATGGGCACGCACCACCCCCGCCAGGCTGCATTCGTCGGTAACGGCCAGCGCCGCGTAGCCCAGCTCATGGGCGCGCTCCACCAGCTCCTGCGGATGCGACGCGCCGCGCAGGAAGCTGAAGTTGGTGAGGCAGTGGAGCTCGGCGTAGCCATCAGGGTTCACGGCCATTCGTCACCCCCGTAACCGTCCTCGGATCGAACTCGAATCATTCGCGGCGAGGGCGCCGCGCCTGCAGAGCCTGGTCATGTGCCGCGATCCTCCCTTCAATCGAAGACCCCGTGCAGAAACCATCTCCCGCTCTTCCGCTCGCGGTAGATCCAGAGCCGTTCACCGGCGGGGCTCACTGCCTGGTAGTAGTCGCGGTTCACTTCATCGCCGTCCCACCAGCCGGTTTCAATGCGCTGACCGAAGGGACGCAGCCGCAACGGTCCACCGTGAAAGGGCTGTCCCTGCCGTTCTTCCAGGCGACGGGGCTGCGGCAGCAGCCACAACGGCTGGTGACCATGGTCGGCTGAAGCTTTCCTACCCGGTTTCGGCCCGGCTACCGGATCGCAATACCGCCAGGCCCGTTCGGGGCGATGATCGGCTTCCAGCCGCACGCCCTGCACGGCGGTTTCCCCCAGGCGGGCCCGCAGCCGCTCCAGCAGCAACCCGTCTCCCTGCTGCCGCTTTTCGAAGAGATCCCCTTTCTGCTCCTGGAAGGGCTGCCAGCGATCCACGCGCAGCTCGAGGTCGGTCACGGGCGCGGGCAACTCCAGCCGTTCCAGGCGCTGCTGCAGCAGCTCCAGCAGGTGCAAGGGATCACGACCGGGTTTCAGCAACCCGAGATGGAACACAGTGGCAGGACGGTGGCGGTGCAGGAACCGCCACTCCAGCCGCTGCGCCAGTGCATCGCGGCTGCGCAGGAAGGCGCAGAGGGATTCGATGAGCCGCCGCGCCGGAAAACGCAGCGCCCCGGCCTCTTCGATCTCGGCCATGAGCTGCAGCCGCTGGCAAAAACGCTGTGGGGGCTGCCACAGGGGGCGGGGATCGGGCGCCTGGCCCAGCAGGCGATCGAGCAGCCGCGCCGGCTCGCTGCCCACCCGCCGCGCCAGCTCGGGGCGCGGCAGGTGCAGGCAGTCACCGATGGTGGAGAGGCCGATGTCTTGCATCAGCTCCAACAGCCCGGCATTGCGCGTGAAATGCGACAGGGGAATGGGCGCCAGCGCTTCCTTCAGCTGGCTGCGCACTTCCAGACAGCTTCCCGGCGCCGTCCGGGCCAGCAATGCCGCGGCCGCTGGCGTAGGCGCGGCGCTCCACTGGCCGTGGTAGCCCAGTTTCGAAAGCTCGGTTTCCATCCGTTTTCGCAGGGCATGGAAACCGCCGAAGAGGCGCAGGCTGGCCCCCACTTCCAGCAGCACCAGCAGGGGATCGAAAGCGATGCGCGAACTGTAGCGCCAGGCCCAGCTTCCCAGTGCCTCCAGCGCCTGCCGTTCGCGCCGGGAATCACGCGGCCACACCCGCAGCCCGGGAGCCAGCGCCAGCGCCGCGGGCAGCGCCATGCGGGAACGGACGCCCAGTTCCAGCGCCGCCGGGTTGCAGCGGTCGATCCACTCGCGCCCCTGCTCCCGGCGGCTCACCGCCAGCGGCACCCCGGCCTCCGCCGCGCCGAAACACTCCAGCGGCAGCCACGGAAAGTACCAGCCTAGCCAGAGCACGGCACCACTGCCTCGCCACCGCTCCAACCGCCACGGCGCTTGAGCACCTTCACCCGCAGGCCCGCCCCGTCCCCTTCCAGGCGCAGGCGCAGGGCCGCCATGGAATTCTCCCTTTCGACCCCCAGGGGACGGAAGAGCACACCCAGGCAATCACCCTGCCCGGCCGCCAGCTGCAGCCGGCGCAGGCGCGCGCTCCCGATGCGTGCCGGCCAGAGCAGAACCGCCGAGCAATTCCCCGAGCGCAGCAGCTGTTCGGCCGCCCACAGGCCCTCCTTCCCGTCACGGCTCTTCACCCGCAGCAGGCGCGCCACCTCGATGCCACGCGCCGCCAGCGCCGGCGCATGGGGATGCCAGGGCGGATCCACCCAGGCCAGCCAGCGCGGCTCGGTACTCAGGCGCGCCAGTACCGGCGCCAGCAGAGAGAGCCCCAGGCTGGAGGCGGACACCAGTTCCACCAGCGCTCCCGCCGGCCAGCCACCGCCGGTGATCCGGTCCAGTTCCCCGAAACCGCTGGAAAGCATCCTGCTCCCGTTGGCAGGAGTCTCCCCGCCCTTCCAGAGTAGCCCCCGGCGCAGCAGGTGATCCAGCGAAGCTTCCGCAGCCATGATTCCCCGTACTCAAGAACACCAAAAGACATAGAACCAATATAGAACAAATGAAGCAAAAAAAACACCCCTCCAGCGAGAAGTTTCTCGGAGTCGGTGGGCCTGAGGCAGTGGGTAATCGAGGTTATCGCTTATCGTGTATCCATACCGTGGCCGCATCCATCGAGGCGGTAATGATTCTGGCGCCCTGCACCAGCAATTCACAGGGCGGATTCAACTCGCTAGTGCAACGGGTGGTTTGATCCCGAAGAATACCTGATTGGGTGTCTTGTACCCCAGGCATTTTCGAGGGCGATTGTTCAACTTGTCCATGATCTCCAGGACCTGCCTGTCCGTCAGTTTGTTGAAGTCAGT
>QNZQ01000066.1 GCA_003972985.1 Gammaproteobacteria bacterium
CGCATAGATCTGGTATCGTTCATCTCGGGTAAGCTGCGTGTAGCCTCTCATCGTGCTCCTCTCTCTTGGTGGATTGAGTAAGCCGTGATGCTACCGCAGCTTACCCTCCCGCTCTAGATCGAGTTGCACTTACGAGTTGAATCCAAGAAATATAGGAGAGGAAAACGGAATGGAGAATGAGTAAGGGTACTCATTTTTCGGCGGCCTCCTTCAGCCACTGGGCATGCCTTACGGCGAACCGGGTGAGCCGGTGAACGCCCTGGATACCCAGTTTCCTGCAGATGTTCGCCCGGTGATTCTGCACGGTACGGGGGCTGATGTAGAGCCGGTCTGCGATCTGCCGGCTGGTGAGGAATTCGCCCACCAGCGCCAGCACCCGGCATTCCGACGGGGTGAGGAGGGAGAGTTTCTGCTCTTCTTCCGGCGTGCCGGGTGCCGAAGCGAGCCGGATGCCGGGACTGACGTAGGTGGAATGGTCCAGTACGGTGTCCAGGCAGCAATAGAGCTTGTCGGCAGCGTCGGCCTTGAGAAGGAAACCCACCGCACCCAGGGCGAACGCCTGTGTCAGGGAATGGCCGTCATCGGCAGCGGTGAGGATGATCACCTTCATCCGGGGCCGGAGGCGGGTGAACTCGGCCAGGACGTCGAGACCGTCCCGGCCGGGCATGCAGAGATCCAGGAAGGAGAGATCGGGAGTACGCTGCCGCAGCAGTGCCAGCGCCTTGCTGCCATCGCCGGCTTCTGTCACCTTTCCGATGCGGGCGTCCTGCTGCAGAAGGGAAATGAGTCCTTTCCTGAAGATCGGATGATCATCCACCACGAGCGCGTGAAGCGAATCCATTCCGTTGATCCTGGCGGCCGGCCTTCGGGAGCCTATGCCCGGGCAGCGGCCCGCTGGAATCGACTCAGAGGTTCCTCGACCGGCCGGTCCGCCTGTGGCCATGATGAATGAGTATAGTCCACACTGAAGGAGCTGCCTTGTTCCAGTGCAACTCACCCGGCATCGGGAGTTTCCGCCCTAGCACATCCTGTTAGGTGATTAGGTACGAACCTCAGCTGATCGTCAGGTCATGGGCAGGCACTGGAGCGACACGCCGTGAATACCTCCATGTAGGCTCGACGGCGGCATCCCTGCCGCCGACGGTCTCTCCAGCACCCGCCCATGACCTGAATGTCAGGCC
Organism: Gammaproteobacteria bacterium; assembly: GCA_003972985.1. Classification (GTDB taxonomy): domain Bacteria; phylum Pseudomonadota; class Gammaproteobacteria; order Chromatiales; family Chromatiaceae; genus Thiolapillus. The sequence continues at coordinate 1,182 of QNZQ01000066.1, forward strand.
TGATGAGCTTTGTAACTAATCACCTCCTGTTACACCAGTCCGCGGTGGAAGAAACCGATGATCACCAGTACCAGCAGGAACAGGCCGAAGCCGAGCAGGGTGAAGCCCAGGGCGTAGGAGACGGTCTCGAACTCCTTCGACGGTGGTTCCTCGATGTACTTGTCGAGTTCACCGCTCTTTTTCAGTCGTTCGTAGTGCTCCGGACGTTCTTCCTTGAATTCTTCCAGGTCCCAGCGGCCGGTGAACATGACCCGGTCCAGGGGGAACTTGCTGGGACGGAAGTGGTTGTTGAAGAAGTGCACCACGAACAGGGTCATTACCGCCAGGAAGGCCTCCAGGCCGTGGGCCAGGGTGGCCAGGTTGAAGGCCCAGCCCGGCAGGAAACGGCTGAAGAAGGGTGAGAACCAGAGAATGATGCCCGACAGGCCGATGACGAAGGCGCCCCAGTAGACGGCCCAGTAGTCGAATTTCTCCCAGTAGGTCCAGCGGTCGAAGCGGGGCGGCTCGCCCTTGCCGAAGAACCAGCGGAACTGGGCCTTCATGTCCTCCCAGTCCTTCTTGCGTGGCAGCAGGGAGTCGGGCCCGAACCAGTCGAAGTCCTTGTCCCGCGACACCTTCCAGATCACCGCGATGCCGTGGCCGAAGACGGCGAAGAGGAAGACCACTGCCGCCGTGCGGTGAATGTAGCCGAAGGCGCGTGGCCCGCCGAGGAAATCGATGATGGCCGTGGCCCAGCCGGTATCGGGGAACATCACCACCATGCCGGTGAGCACCAGGGTGAGCACCGACAACGCCAGCGCCCAGTGGTTCAGGCGCCATTGCCAGCTGAAGCGGCGGAAGGCCTTGCCGCTGTGATGCCGGATGCGCTTGGCGCGCACGCGGAAGCGCTTGCCGTCCACGACCACCCACTCGTAAGGGCGCGACTTGAGTTCGCGCCAGAACCAGAGCATGGAGTGGCTGTAGAAGAAGATGAGAGTGAGGATGATGATGCCCACCATCACCGTGCCCAGCCACCACAGCTCGGGGTTGCGTTCGAAGTCGCCGATGTCGGCGTGGGCGCGGAACTTCACGAACTCCGGGCCCGCATCCTCGTGGCACTTGCGGCAGGTCTCGAGCCGGTTCTCCTCCGATACCAGGGATGCCGGGTCGTCCACCCGGTGCGTGTTGTGGGCGTCGTGGCAGTCCTTGCACTGGGCCACCTCCTTGTCCCCCAGCCAGGCGAGCTGGCCGTGGGTGGTGGCCTTGTAGCTGCGCACTTCCCTGGAGTGGCAGGTGCCGCACTCCTCCACGATCACGCGGTGGGCCGAGAGCTTGTCCACCTCGGTTATCCGGTGAGCCGAGTGGCAGTCCACGCAGGTGGCGCTCTCTCCTTTCCAGGGCGTCATCAGGCTGGCCCCATGGATGGAATGGCGGTACTCCTCGAGTTCCTTCTCGTGACACTTGCCGCAGGTCTCGGGTGAATTGAGCCTGTGCACGGTGGAGCGGGGATCGTCCGAGGGGAAGACGTAGTGCGCCGTGTGGCAGTCGGCACAGGTGGCGTTGTTCTTCGCGCCTTTCTTTTCGGCGTGGACCGAGTGGGTGTACTGCCTGGTCTGGATGACGATGGGCAGGCTGTCGCTCTGCAGCCAGGGGGTACGCTCGGGGGCGCTGCCCTCACCCTGCTCGATGTGGCAGGTGACGCAGTCCACCTCCTCCAGGTCCACCCTGTGCGGCAGCTGCTCGATGTCGGCATGGCAGTAGAGACAGGAGTATTCGCCGTGGACACTCTGATGCAGGGCGTCGGCGTCCACGTCCAGGTTACGCCAGCTGCCGTCCACGGCGGAGCGGGTGCCGAAGCCCTTCTGACCGTGGCAACCCAGGCAATCCGCGTCGGTGATCTGTTCGCGGGTGAGCTGCACTTCGCCGGGCAGGCGCCCCTCCGTTCCGGCCGGTTCTCCCGTGGCACCGAAGGTGGCGAGGGACAGGGCCGCCAGCAGCAGGCCGGCGACGATTCGGAGTCCTGGCATCTTCATAGCTTCTGCGTGAACTCCGGATAGGCCTCCAGGCCGATCTCGGCGATGTCGGCGCCTTCGTATTCGTCCAGCTCGGATAGGCGGATGCCCATGGTCTTCTTTAGGGCCAGCCAGGTGATCCAGCTGGTGCTGAAGGTCCAGGCGAAGATCAGCGCGATGCCCTCTGCCTGGGCGATGAGGCTCGCCTCGGGATTGGAGAAGACCACGGCGATGAGCCCCCAGACGGCGGCAATGCCGTGTACCGAGATGGCGCCGACAGGGTCGTCGATGCGGGCGCAGCGGTCCATGAGGATGATGGAGACCACTACCAGCAGGCCGGCGACGATGCCGATGAAGGTGGCCAGCCCGGGGGTCGGGGTATAGGGCTCGGCGGTGATGGCCACCAGGCCCGCGAGAATGCCGTTGAGGCCCATGGTGAGGTCGGTCTTGCCGAACCAGAGGCGAGACAGGATGAGTGCCGCCATGCAGCCGCCGGCTGCGGCGATGTTGGTATTGACGAAGATCAGCGCCACGGCGTTGGAATCGGCCACCGAGGTGATGGTGAGCTGGGAGCCGCCGTTGAAACCGAACCAGCCCAGCCACAGGATGAGCGTGCCGAGGGTGGCGAAGGTCATGTTGGAGCCGGGAATCGCCATGGGCTGCAGGCCGCCACCGGGTTTCTTCACGTACTTGCCCTTGCGCGGTCCGAGGAGCAGAACGCCGGCCAGGGCGGCCGAGGCACCGGCCAGGTGCACCACGCCGCTGCCGGCGAAATCGAGGAAACCGGCCTGGTCGAGCACGCCGCCACCCCATTTCCAGTAGCCTTCCACGGGATAGATGACGCCGGTCATCACCACGGCGAAGAGCAGGAAGGCCCACAGCTTCATGCGCTCGGCCACGGCACCCGAGACGATGGACATGGCAGTGGCCACGAACACCACCTGGAAGAAGAAGTCGGCAAAGTAGGAGTGGCGTGTCTCGCCGCCGGAGTCGACCACTTCTGCCAGGCTGTGGTCCAGTCCGAGGAAGAAGCTCAGCGAGGGAATCCAGGCGCTGCTGCTGTCGCCGTACATGATGTTGTAGCCCATGAACATGTACATGATGCATGCGATGGAATAGAGGGCGATGTTCTTGGTGAGGATCTCGGCGACGCTCTTGGTGCGCACCATGCCCGATTCGAGCATGGCGAACCCGGTGGCCATCCACATGACCAGGGCGCCGGACATGAGCAGGAAGAAGGTATCCTGGGAATAGATGAGTTCGATGAGTGTGATTTCCATGGGCGGTTGCTCGTTTGGGTTGCGGCTTTGAACGGGATTTCGGCACGAGATGGTTGTGATCTGCCGGCAGTTTGCCTGGCCGGCAGATCACAACCCTCCCGAGGAGGGTTGCAGCAGGTTCCTCGTCTTGCCCCGAAACTCCGGCGCCTTTCCATCATGGGAAAGGGCCGGGCACGGGACAAAGGGGCGGGGACTACTTGGTTTCGGTTTTAGCGGCTTCCGCTTCGGCTTTCATGCGGGCCTTCATGATGTTGAAACCATGGTTGTCGCTGTCGGAGGGGCGCCATGCCTTGGGCGGCTTGGCTCCCTTGAACCAGCGGTGCATGGGCGAGTCGAGGATCTCGTCGAGCAGTTTCTCCATCTTGTCCGCGCCCTCGGTGTTGCCGTTCTCCCGGGCATGGGCGATGGCTTCCCGGATGTCGGGAACCATCTCGATGTAGAAGCGGTGGGCCACCTCGAAGACGCCTTCCCAGTGCACGTAGTCGGGAGCGAACATGGCGGCGCCGTGGCGGGCGCGACGACCCTCGTGATGCCACAGGTAGAAGTAGTTCCACTCCACCGACTCGTTGAACTTGGTCTTGTCACGCAGGCCGTTCTCGAGCATGGCGACGTAGAGCTTCTTGGCCGGGATCAGGAACTTGTCGTTGAAGGTGACGACGAAGGTGTCCAGCTGCTCGAAATGGGCATCCACGATGTTGCTGCCGTGGCAGGAGCGGCAGACCATCTTCATCTCCTTGCGGCGCTGCAGCCAGGGCTTCACCTTCTTGCCCTTCTCGATGGCCTTGGAGTCCACCTTGGCGGAGACCGGCGCACGCAGGTTCCAGGCGATGCGGTCACCGATGTCGTGGGTCACCGGAAGATCCTTGGTACGGCTCATGTGGCAGGTGGCGCAGGTGGGCGCTGCGTTGTAGTCCTCGCCCACGATCCACTTGCTCGAATCGAGGTTCATATCGTCCTTGTGCGCACGGAAGGCGATACCGTGGGCCGATTCCTCGTAGATCTCCTTCTGCGGGTGATCCGGCCCCAGGTGGCAGCGGCCGCAGGCGTTGGGCTCGCGGGCCTGGGCGGCGGAGAAGTTGTGCCGCAGGTGGCAGGCGGTGCAGGCGCCCTTGGAGCCATCCGGATTGATGCGGCCGATGCCGGTGTTGGGCCAGCTCGACTTGTCCAGGGTGCCGTCGGAGTTCACGCGCACGATGGAGCCGTGACAGGCGGCACAGCCCATGGCGGTGATGGGGGAGGTGCCGGAGAGCGTGGGGGCCCCTTCCACCACCTCGGCCAGCACGTTGTCCAGCGAGCCGAGAATGTCGCCGGCGGTGGCATGGTGACTGCGGTCGAACTCTTCCACTTCACGCTCGTGGCACTGGGCACAGTCCTTGGGTGAGACGATCACCGAGATAACGAAGTCCTTGTGCATGATGGCGTCCTTGTCGCTGCGCTCTGCCTTGTGGCATTCGTAGCAGCCTACGTTGGCGCCGAAGTGCTTGGAGTGGCCCCACTGATCGTAGATGCCGGGGGTCTTCTCCCGGTGGCAGGACATGCAGGTGGCGCTCTCCTTGCTCAGCTGGTTGAAGCCGGAGAGGATCTTCACCGGCTTGTCGTCGTTCATGACCACTTCGCGCGTGGTGGGCACGGCCGGCTTGGCGGCCGTTGCCGGCCGGGTCGCTGGCGTCGCTGCCGGCTGCGCGGGCGCGGCCACCTGCGGTTGTGCCTGGGGTGCCGGTGCGACGGGCAGCTGGGCGTGTCTCCACCAGCCGCTGGGATCGGCCAGGGCCGTGGGCAGGTACAGCAGGGAAAGCAATCCCAGAATGGGGATCAACCTCTTCATCGGACTCTCCGTAGTGTGTTCGTGAAATCGGGAGAGCCTGCTGCAAACCCCGTGCCAGGCGTGGAGTAGGAAGAGAAGCGGTGGGCAGTCGGCAGATGCGGGCAGATCGAGCCTGCTTCCAGTTGATCAAGTGTCTGGTAATGTTCGGATTCTCTGATGTTGCGCAGCACGGAAGCCTGGCGTTCCGATGGTTCCTGCTTGCAGTAACACCGGCACGGACGAAAGGGCGGGGATCAAAATCGGTGCGCACTGCCGTGGTGCTTGCACCAATTCGGAGCCGAGGCTTTTGCGCGACGCCGCTATTTCTGTGATGACAGCGGCCGGTTGCGCCACTGGCGGCCGTCCTTTTCCATGAGTTCGTCGGCTTCTGCCGGCCCCCAGCTTCCGGCTTCGTAGTTGGGAAAATCCCGCGGCGGCAGCGCTTTCCAGACGTCCAGTAGCGGCTGCACCAGTTCCCAGCCCGCCTCGATGCTGTCGGCACGCTTGAACAGGGTGGGGTCGCCGCACATGGCATCCGCTGCCCGCCATGGAGAGCGAAGCGAAGGCGGGTAGTCCCCGGTAGCCGCGAGGCGACACGGGATACCCGACGTGCCGAAGGCGCCAAAGGGGATCCCAAGGGAGCATCCGAACGCGGCGTCCAGTCATATGGGAGACCGGTG
>QNZQ01000102.1 GCA_003972985.1 Gammaproteobacteria bacterium
AACCGCAACCGGGACATAAACATCGACCGTGATATCGACGTGGACGTGGATCACCACGGGGGCTGGTACGACGACCATGACCACTGGCACCCGGTAGCCACGGGCCTCGCGGTAGGCGCTGCAGCGGCAGTGGGTGCCGCGGTGATCGGTTCCATTGTTAACAGCGTGCCGGCAGACTGCGACACCCTGGTGGTCAACGGAACCTCCTACCGTCACTGCAACGGCACCTGGTACGAACCCCGCTACAGCGGTGGAGACGTGACCTACATCGTGGTGGAATCACCACAATAGGCGGACCTCCGCAACCAGGAAAAAAGCCCCGGCCGAATCGGTCGGGGCTTCTTTCCTTCCGGGCTTCCGCGCAACCGGTTACAGTTCCTTCTTGCAGAAGTACCAGTCGACACACTCGTAACCTTCGCCCATTCGCGCCTCGGCCTCGGCGGTGCTGGCCGGCGGCGGCACGATGACCTTGTCGCCGGGCTGCCAGCCTTCAGGCGTGGCCACGCCGTTGGCGTCGGAAGTCTGCAGCGCCTTGACCAGCCGCAGGATCTCGTCGATGGAGCGACCGTTGCTCATGGGATAGTAGACCATGGCACGCAGCACACCCTCGGGATCGATGACGAAAGTGGCGCGTACCGCCGAGGTGTCCGCCGCTCCGGGATGGATCATGCCGTAGGCGTGCGCCACCTCCATCTTCAGATCGGCGATGATGGGAAAGGGAATCTCCACCCCGAACTTCTCCCCGATATTGCGCACCCAGGCCACGTGGCTGTAGTGGCTGTCGATGGAGAGGCCCAGCAGTTCGCAGTTCACCTTCTGGAAATCGGCATGGCGCCTGGCGAAGGCCATGAACTCGGTGGTGCAGACCGGCGTGAAGTCCGCCGGGTGGCTGAAGAGCACCAGCCACTTGCCGCGGTAGTCCTCCAGTTTCTTCACGCCGTGGGTGGTGGGCGCCTCGAAGGCGGGCGCGGGCTCGTTGAGGCGGGGCATACCCCGGGTTTCCATGGATTGTACGATTTCGTTGCTCATGATCTATATCTCCTTGTTCTCTTCGAATTTTCCAGATGTTTTGTCGCTGGACCGTCCAGCGTTGAGACATAGATTATGGATTCCTATCGTAATCCCCCAATTATTTGTTTATATCTATTTAATAGATAGAAACTATTGATAGATATCAATGGAATGCATTTGCTCAATGGGCCGCCTCCCAGTCGTCACCCACGCCCACATCGACCACCAGGGGAACTCGTAGCTCGGCAGCCCCCTGCATGGCATCGACGATGCGCTTCCGCGCCTTCTCCACCTGCTCCTTCTTCACCTCGAAGACCAGTTCATCGTGTACCTGCATCACCATGCGCACCTGGGGCTGCTCCTGTTCCAGCCAGCGGTCCACTTCGATCATCGCCCGCTTGATGATGTCGGCAGCAGTGCCCTGCATGGGGGCGTTGATGGCGGTGCGCTCGGCGGCGGCGCGGCGCTGGCCGTTGCGGCTGTTGATCTCCGGCAGGTAGAGGCGACGGCCGAAGAGAGTCTCGACGTAGCCCTTCTCCCGCGCCTGTTCCTTGGTCTTCTCCATGAACTCGCGCACCCCGGGGTAGCGGCTGAAGTAGAGGTCCACGTATTCCTGGGCCTCGTCCCGCCCGATGTCGAGCTGGCGCGCCAGGCCGAAGGCGGACATGCCGTAGATGAGACCGAAGTTGATCGCCTTGGCCCGGCGGCGCGCTTCGGGCTCCACTGCTTCTGGGGAGTCGTAGCCGAAGACTTCGGCAGCGGTGGCGGCGTGAATGTCCAGCCCCTGTTCGAAGGCGCGCAGCAGCCCTTCGTCGCCCGACAGGTGGGCCATGATGCGCAGCTCGATCTGGGAGTAGTCGGCGGCGAGCATCTTCCAGCCCGGCTCGGCGACGAAGGCCTTGCGGATGCGCCGCCCCTCTTCGGTACGCACCGGGATGTTCTGCAGGTTGGGGTCGGAGGAACTGAGCCGGCCGGTGGCTGCCACCGCCTGGTGATAGCTGGTGTGGACGCGGCCGGTGTCGGGATCGACCATTTCGGGCAGCTTGTCCACGTAGGTGGACTTGAGCTTGGCCAGACCACGATGCTCGAGGATCACGGCGGGCAGTTCGTGGCCCCGCGCGGCCAGCTCCTGCAGCACCGCCTCGGAGGTGGAGGGGGCGCCCTTGGGGGTCTTGCGGATCACCTCCATGCCCAGCTCGTCGAAGAAGATCTCGCCGATCTGCTTGGGCGAGCCCAGGTTGAAGGGGCGCCCGGCCAGTGCGTAGGCGCGCTCTTCCAGCTGGTGCAGCTTTTCGGCCAGCTCGACGCTCTGCCGTTTCAGCAGTTCGGTGTCGATGCGCACGCCGGTGCGCTCCATGCGCGAAAGCACCGGCACCAGGGGCATTTCGATCTCTTCGAACACCCTGCGCAGCCCTTTTTCGGGCTCCAGCTTCGGCCACAGTTCCTGGTGCAGCCTGAGGGTGATGTCGGCGTCCTCGGCGGCATAGGGTGCAGCCTGGTCCAGGGGAATCTGGTCGAAGGTGAGCTGGTTCTTGCCCTTGCCCGCGATGCTCTGGAAGGAGACGGGCTCATAGCCCAGGTATTTCTTCGCCAGCGAGTCCATGTCGTGGCGGGTGGCGGTGGAGTCGAGCACGTAGGATTCGAGCATGGTGTCATAGCGGATGCCGCGCATCTCGATACCGTGGCGCGCCAGCACGCTCATGTCGTACTTGAGGTTCTGCCCCAGCTTGGGGCAGGTTTCGGACTCCAGCAGGGGGCGCAGCTTCTCCAGCACCCACGCCTGTTCGAGCTGCCGCGGCGCACCGGGATAGTCGTGGATCAGGGGCACGTAGGCCGCCTTGCCCGGCTCCACCGCGAAGGAAAGCCCCACCAGCCGCGCCTGCATGTAGTTCAAGCTGGTGGTCTCGGTATCGAAGGCGAAGAGTTCCGCCTGCTCCAGCCGCTTCAGCCAAGTCTCGAAATGGTCCTTTTCCAGGATCAATTCATAGTCGCCGCTGGCGGCAGATTTGGCGGCGCTGGGCGCGTCCGGGTCGGGATCCTCCTCGTCTAGCGCGGCCAGCAGCCGCGAGGCTTCCATGTGCCTGAAGATCTCCCGCAGTTTCTCCATGTCCGGTGGCTGCGGCCGCAGCTCCTCGGGCCGGATGTCGAGATCCAGGTCGGTCTTGATGGTGGTGAGCTCCCGCGACAGCGGCAGCTGCTCCAGGCTGGCGCGCAGGTTTTCCCCGATCTTGCCCTTGATCTCGTCGGCGTGGGCCATCAGTTCATCGAGGGAGCCGTACTCCTTGAGCCACTTGGCGGCGGTTTTGGGACCGCACTTGGGCACGCCGGGAATGTTGTCCGAGGTGTCGCCGGTGAGGGCGAGGAAGTCGATTATCTGCTCCGGCTTCACGCCGAACTTCTGCTCCACCCCCTGGGGATCGAGCACACGATCGGTCATGGTGTCGATGAGGGTCACCCTGTCGCTCACCAGCTGGGCCATGTCCTTGTCCCCGGTGGAGATGAGCACCTGCATCCCCTTTTCCGCGGCCTGGCGCGCCAGGGTGCCGATGACATCGTCCGCCTCCACCCCATCGATCACCAGCAGCGGCAGGCCCATGGCCTCCACGATCTGATGCAGCAGCGGGATCTGCGCTTTCAGCTCCTCGGGCGCCGGGGGACGGTTGGCCTTGTACGCTTCGTAGAGCTCGTCGCGAAACGTCTTGCCCGGCGCGTCGAATACCACGGCCATGTATTTGGGCTGGTACTCCCGGATCAGCTTGCGCAGCATGTTCACCACCCCCACGATGGCGCCGGTGGGTTCGCCCTTGGAGTTGGTCAGCGGCGGCAGGGCGTGGAAGGCACGGAAGAGATAGGAGGAGCCGTCTACCAGGATGAGGTCGGGATGCTTGGGCATGGAAGGAATGATTCAGGCGCGAAGGACAGACGTGCAGTTTATCATTTCGCTGCCACCTGCCACCCTCGCGTGACCGTTGCGCGAGGAAGCGGCAACGGCGGACTCGGAGCCTGTTCGGCAGGCTTCCTTCCAGCCGTCAAACCCTTTCAGCAGGCCACTGAAGACGACAGGGAGAGATCAGCCGGGCAAGGTGATTGGTCAGTATCGATCATACGAACCAGCTCTTCGGGCGAGACGATCCGAAAATCGTATTTTTCTCTCAGCCAGTCCAGATTGTCCCTGCTGAAGATCGATCTTTCCCCAGCGTTGCGCAGCCGGTCGCCAACGCAGAAGTAATCTCCTCCCAAAGCTATGTGGCAAGCGACGGAATCGCCGGCACCCCACTCGGCGATCGCCCCGGCGATGTTCCCGGCTTCCTGCTCCGGCGCCTGCTCGATTCCATCCATCCAGTGGGTGCCATATTTTTGCCCCAGTTCTTTTATCTGGATGAAACCGGCACCCCTGGATTCCATCGCTCTGGCGATTTCGAACACCTTGTCGAGATACGAAATCGGATCGTCGTGTCGGTAGAAACGGGACTCGATGTCCAGCTTTGCCACATCAGCGATCCTTGGCAGACGGAGTATTCGAAACCCTTGGTCCATGGCGACCTTCAACCGGTTCTCCAGGAAGCCACTGCTTTCACGGGACGCAGCCCCCACGCCCGTTGTCATGCCGCTGCGCAGCTTGTACTCGGAGAAAAGTTCTCCACGCTCTTTTCTCAGCATCGCATCCAGCGTAAAGATGGTTTCACACAGAAACGGGATGATTCGCCCATCTCCGGTCGCCTTCCCGATTTCCTCGAAGGTTTCGACGAAGGGCTCTCTCGAATGGCACTCCAGCGCGGAGATCATTCTCCAGGCACTCGAATCAAATGTGATTTTCATGGGCCTTTCCACAGCACATTCCTTAGCCGTCGACTTTGAAGCTATTTGGAGCTGACGGTCAGTGTGCATCCAATACCACCTGCACCGACCTCCCGCCCCGGAGCCGCACGGACTCCATCGACACAATGCCACTGAAAACAGGGGTTGTATATGGGTCGAATGACCCAGGGAAGGGGCTTCAGGCAGAGCTGGATTCAGCTATTGACCCGGCGGATGGATCCGCGCCAGCTCCGCCTTGTTGCGCACACCCAGCTTGCGATAGATGTGGTTGGCATGGTTGGTGACGGTGGAAGGCGCCAACCCCATTTCCCTGGCGATCTCCTTGTACGGGCGTCCCTGCGCCAGTTGCTCGGCGATCTGGCGCTCACGACGGGTGAGACGGTCGAAGGGGCCGAATTCATGCAGCAGCAGGTGGCACTGGTCTCCCCTGGGCTGGAAGTCCACCCGAATATGGCTGCCCTGGTAGCTCGAGAAATCCTCGCCACACACTTTCTGGCGCAAGGGTTCGGGCAGCGCCGGCCCCTTCCATTCCGGCCATTCCCGCTGGAGCAACCCGGCCACTTCGGATTCCACCTGGTAGAGCATGCCGTCATGGCTGCTGACCACGATGGAGCTACCATGCTCTCCCTCGAGCAGCAGGCCGTGAAAATAGTTGAGCGTGGCGGCCTCGATGAGATGGGGCGTGATGAATTGCATGAAGGCCTTTTCGTCAGGCGAGAAGTATTGAAGCGGATCGGAACGGTAGATGGACACGGCATTCAGCAGGCGTGTCACGGGATCCATCACCAGGGTGGCCAGGGTCTGCTCGATGCCAAAGGGCTTCGAGTGATCCTTGTACATCTCGGTTTTACTGAATTCCTCCTGGGAGATCACGTCGAACATGTCGATGGTGGTACCCGGCGCACAGGCCAGGTGTTCGACAAGAGGATCCAGTTCCTTCCAGCGCTCGTAGTTGACCATCATCTCCAAGGGCTGGTTGTGCAGCGTGAAGGCGGTCACCACGATTTCGTCGATCATGTAGCCCATTCCCCAGAAGGCCGAATCGAAACGGACGAACCGGGTCAGCAGTTCCAGGGCCCATTTCCTGAAATCGGAGCCGGTCACGCTTCGCGTACCGCGATAGAGTTCCAACAGGAATCGGCCGGCAGTTTCATTCGTGGAATCCACGATCACCCCCCTTGAATACGCATGAGCACTTATCCGTCGACTGCAGCTTCCAGCAACTCTCCGTCAGCGGCAAGCGGATTTCCCGAAAGCTTCATGAAGAATGGAACCCCCTGCTCGATGGTCATCCGGAGGGCAATTGCCGCTGCCGGGCGATTTCCACCATGGTCTCCAGCCGTACCAGTCGCTTGTCCATGTCGATGGTGCGATCGCTGAGTTTCTCGGTGAGTTCGTCGAGCCGTTTCACCTCGTCGGTGAGGGTGAGCAGGTCCACCAGCACATCTTTCCAGCTCGCCATCACGGTTCCTCCCGGCTCAGGGCTTCCAGCGCCCGGGAAACCTTGCGATTGGCACGCCGCGTGGAAGCGATGGCCTCTTTCAGGCGCCGTGACACCAGCTGCAGCAGTTCGGGCTCTTCCAGCCTCTCCGGCTGTTCCAGCTCGTAGGCATCGATAGCACGGCGCACGATCTCGGCCGCCGAGGTTCCCTGGACGCTCGCCAGGCGCTTGACCTTTTTCACGTGCTCTTCCGAGACCAGGTACTGTTTTCTCACCAGGTTGCTGTGCATGGCTTTCATCTCCTGTGCGTTAAAACTCAATATACACATACACACCAGCATACACAACATGGTGGTGCGCACGATGCAGGACGACGTCATCTAATGGCGTAAGCTATTGAAAAGCAGGGTGGGTACCTGATTGGAAAACTTCGGAGGCAGGGATGCCGACGTAGAGCGTACATGGATGTATTCACGGCGGTTTTCCAAGCAGGTACCCGCCTTGCCCCAAGTTAGGGTCAATGTCATTAACTTAAGACCTAACTCATTGTTCTGTCGTAAAATATCGTCGATTCACCACCATCTCAAGGAGTCTGAAATGAACTCGGTACCCGCCGTTCCAACCACCGATCAAGCTGTTTTGCCGAAGATCATTTAAAAA
>QNZQ01000135.1 GCA_003972985.1 Gammaproteobacteria bacterium
CGCATCAAGGCGATCAAGGTTCGGAGCCATGGCTTCCGCAACAAGGAGCGCTTTGCCAACGCCATTTACTTCCACCTTGGCGGACTCGATCTCTACCCAGAGGCCATCAGCCAGCAACTGTTACCCACCTGATTTGGTGAAGAGCCAAAGTAATAAGAGCGTTTTGCTACAGCCGCCTGGCCCGCAGCAACAGCCACATGGCCAGCCCGAACACCACCAGGGGAAACAGCGCGACACTCACGGGGGGCAGGTCGAAGACGATCACCACGTAGGAAAACCCCTTGCTCACCAGGTAGAAGAGCGCGCCCAGCAGGGCACCGATGAGCACCCGCTGTCCCGCGTTGACGCTGCGCCGGCCACTCATGACCAGGGGAACCGCGAGCAGCAGCATCGCCAGGGTGGTGACGGGGGTGGCCAGCTTGTTCCAGAAGGCGATGGCGTAGTCGGTGGCGCGCTGCCCGCCCCTGTGCAGGGCCTGCATGTGGGAATAGAGTTCCCAGGCCGGCATGAGAAAGGGCTTGATCAATGCCACACTGAGCATGGCCGGATCCACCACGGTCTCCCAGTCCAGTTCAGGCAGGGAAACCGAGTGCACGCGATTTTCCCCGAGTTCGCTCTGCCGCACCTCCTGCAGGACCCAGCGCCCCTCCCGGTATTCGCCGCCCCCGGCATAGGTGACCCGCTCCAGGCGCTGGTCCGGGCCGATCTCGTAGATGTGCACCTGCTGCAGCCGTCCTCCGGGCGTGGCACGCCGGATGTTCACGATGGCATCCCTGTCCTTCACCCAGAAACCGTAGCGGGAACGGAAGGTCACCTGCTTGTTCATCTTCTCCATGCGAATCTGCTGGCCCCACTGTTCCAGCCCGGGACCGACCACATCGCCGGTGAGCACCACCAGCAGCAACAGCAGCAGGCCCGCCTTGAACACCGCAGACATCAGCTGCAGCGGCGACATGCCCGCGGCGCGCATGGCCACCAGTTCGCCGGTGTTGGCCATGCCTCCCATGGCCAGCAGGGCGCCGATGAGGGTGGCCACGGGAAAGGACTCGTAGAGAAAGCGGGGAATCATGCTCGCCACCACCAGCATCACGTCGGCGATGCCGTAGTCACCCTTCCCCGCGTCACCCACCTCGTCCATGAAGGTCAGGACGTAACTGATGACGGCGATGGCCAGCAGCGTCATCAGGGTGGCCCTGAGCACGCTGGTGATGATATAGCGGTCGATGCGCTTCACAGCCACCTCGTCACCAGGCGGCGCCAGCGCGTGTTCACCCCAATGCTGTCCAGGTAGAGCAGCAGCCCTCCCAGCAGGGCCGCCGAGGCCGGAACCCACCAGATGCCGAGCCATTCCGGGGTCAGGTCATCCTTCATCCACGCCTGGGCCAGGCGCAGCAGGTTCATGTAGACCGCGTAGAAGGTGACGGCCACCACCAGCCTGCCGTAGACCCCCTGCCGGGGCAGCGAACGGGACAGGGGCACGCTCACCAGCATCAGGGCGAATACCGACAGCGGCGCGGCAAGGCGCCACTGCAGCTCGGTCCTGAAACGCAGGTTGTCGCCGGCCAGCAGCAGTGGCAGCGGCAACGCATCCACGCTGGCCCGCTGCAGCGAGACCCTGGCCTCCGGCATACGGATTCCATAACGGGAAAACCCCCCCATGGAAAAGCCCTCGGTGCCGGGCTCCCCGTCATAACGGTGACCATTCTCCAGCACCAGGAAACGCCCCTCGGGCAGGGTCTGGATGGTTGCCGACTCGGCAAGGACAACCCCTGAACTGCCCTTCCTTTCGTAACGCACGAACAGCTCCCTCAGGTGCTCACCGTCGGAATCCGCCTCGCCCGCGTAGACCATGAAGCGCCCCTTGTCGAACTCGGTGAAACCGCCGGCCCTGAGACCGCCGATGCGGATGGAGGCCTGCTCCTTCTGTGCCAGCTCGGCGGCCCGGGCCTTGGCCACGGGATAGAGGTGAAGCGAGATGGCGCCCACCACCACCGCCAGCAGCAGCGCCACCAGCAGGAAGGGACGGTAGAGGCGCAACGTACCGCAGCCGGCCGCGTTGAGTGCCACCATTTCGCTGTTCCGGTACATCTGGCCGAGCACCCAGAGAATGGAGAAGAAGAAGGCCGGCGGCACGAGAAACCCCACCAGCTTGATCACCCGGGTGCCGAAGTAGATCCCCATCAGCTCCAGGCTGATCTCCCCGGCGGCCACCTCGCCCAGGAGACGGACCAGGGCATTGGCCAGTATCAGCAACAGCAGCACGACCAGGATCACCAGCAGTGTCTTGAGGACCTCGCGGATGAGCAGTCGATCGAGTATGGAAAACAAGGTGATTCGCCAGTGCAAGAGGAAAGAGGCCGGGATGCGGGAATTCTACGCATCTCCTGTTCCCCGGGAAACAGGATTGATAAACTCTCGACACCACGAGAACAATGGAACCCTCCCCCACATGCGCTACGCCACGACCACCACTGCTGCCGAAAGGATCGCCACCGACTGCCTCATCGTCACCCTGTTCGAGAAGAACCGCCTCGACGACACCTCCAGTGCGCTGGACGGCATCACCGGGGGTGTCATCCAGGCGGCACTGCGCAACGGCGACATCACGGGAAAATCGGGCGAGACCCTGATGCTCTACCAGCCCCACGGCCTGAAGGCACGCCGTTTGCTGCTGCTCGGCCTGGGTGAGCGCAAGTCCTTCTCTCCCAAGGCCCTGGGCGAAGCCCTGGCCAGCGCGTGCCGCCAGCTCGACCAGAGCGGCAGCCGCGATGCCGCTCTGCTCATGCCCGCTGCGCTGGAAAGCGTCACCGACAACTACCGCGCCGCCAGCGAAGGCGTGGTGCGCAGCGAGGAGGCGCTCTACCGTTTCGAACAGTGCAAGAGCAAGAAGAACCCGCCGAAGCGCCCCCTGAAGAAGCTCACCCTCCTGGCCCGGGAGCGCAGGCTGCTCAATGCCGTGAAAAAGGGTGCCAGCCACGGTGAAGCCGTCGCCAGGGGCATGAACCTGGCCAGGGACCTGGCCAACCTGCCGGGCAACATCTGCACTCCCAACTACCTCGCCGAACAGGCGAGGAAACTGGCACGCCAGTCGGACAAGCTGAAGGTCACCGCTCTCACCGAGAAACAGATGGAGAAGCTGGGCATGGGCGCCCTGCTCTCGGTCTCGCGCGGCAGCCGCCAGCCGGCGCGCCTCATCGTCATGGAATACCGCGGCGGCAAGGCGGGCGGCAGACCCGTGGTCCTGGTGGGCAAGGGCCTCACCTTCGACGCCGGTGGCATCTCCCTCAAGCCCGCCGCCAACATGGACGAGATGAAATACGACATGTGCGGCGGCGCCAGCGTCATCGGCACCCTGCAGGCCTGCGTCGATCTCGAGCTGCCCATCAACGTGGTGGGCATCGTCCCCGCCTCCGAGAACCTGCCCGACGGCGAGGCCAACAAGCCCGGCGACATCGTCACCAGCATGGCCGGGCTCACCATCGAGATCCTCAACACCGACGCCGAGGGAAGACTTATCCTCTGCGACGCCCTCACCTACGCCGAGCGCTTCAAGCCCGCCGCCGTGATCGACATCGCCACCCTCACCGGCGCCTGCATCGTGGCCCTGGGCCACCACATCAGCGGCCTGCTGGGCAACGACGACGGGCTCGCGGAGGAACTCCTGCAAGCGGGCGAGGCATCCAACGACCGCGCCTGGCGGCTGCCCATGGGCGAGGAGTACCAGAAGCAGCTGGAGAGCAACTTCGCCGACCTCGCCAACATCGGCGGCAAGGGTGCCGGCACCATCACTGCCGCCTGCTTCTTCTCGCGCTTCACCGAGAAGTACAAGTGGGCCCACCTGGACATCGCCGGCACCGCCTGGAAGAGCGGCAAGGAGAAGGGCGCCACCGGCCGCCCGGTGCCGCTGCTCACCGAACTGCTGCTGCAGCGCTGCAAACTGGTGCCGTGACCCGCGTCGACTTCTACGTCCTCAAGGCCGGTTGCCGGGGAAACCGCTACACCCTGGCCGCCCGGCTCGCGGAGAAGGCCTGGCACCACGGCCACCGCGTACTCATCGCCGTCTCCGACGAAGAGGAGCAGCGCCACATGAACCGCCTGCTCTGGACCTGGCGCGACACCAGCTTCATTCCCCACGGCCTGATCCACGAGGCCGACCCGGCCCTCAACCCGGTGCTCATCACCCTCGACGATGCCGCCGACGAGCACGACGTGCTCATCAATCTGCAGCCGCAGATCCCCGGCTTCTTCAGCCGCTTCGAACGGGTGGCCGAGTGCGTGGATCACGACGAACCCCTGCGCCAGGCCAGCCGGGAACGCTATAAATTCTATCGGGAGCGGGGTTATCCCCTGCATACCCACGAGGTCGCCTAAAGAAGATGGCCCCGGTAGGCTGGATAAGCGACAGCGCATCCGGCGTACATCCCATGCCCTTGCGTTCCGCGTTTGGCGGAAGATGAGCACCGCCCGATTCGGCTTCGCCTTGTCGGGCCCACGCGAACTCTGTAACCAGTCACCTTTTCATTGACCATGCCGCTTTCAAGACTAGAACGCCTCTTCCAGCCCGATCCGGAATACCGCCTGGCCAGCGCCCTGTTCATCAAGGCGCTGGCGCTGATCTACCTGGCCGCCTTCGTCTCGCTGGCACCGCAGATCGCCGGCCTGGCCGGCCCCGAGGGTATTCTCCCCTTCGACCGCTACCTGCAGAATGCCTGGCAGACCCAGGGGTGGCGAGCCTGGCTGCAGGTGCCGGTGCTGTTCTGGTTCGGCTCCTCGGACCTGGTGCTGCAGGGCGCCGCCTGGCTGGGTGCCCTGCTCGCCATCACGCTGTTGCTGGGGCGCTGGCAGAAGGGCTCGCTGATCCTCCTGTTCCTGCTCTACCTCTCCCTCTACCGGGCCGGGCAGGTGTTCATGAACTTTCAGTGGGACACGCTGCTGCTGGAGGCGGGACTGCTCGCCATCTTCCTGCAACGCAGCCCCACGGTGCTGGTACTCTTTCTCTACCACTGGCTGCTGTTCCGGCTGCGCTTCATGTCGGGCTTCTTCAAGCTGGCGAGCGGCGATCCCTCCTGGGCCAGTTTCACCACCCTCGACTACTACTTCGAGACCCAGCCACTGCCCCACGCCGGCGCCTGGTACGCCCACTGGCTGCCGGAGTGGCTGCACCGCTTCGGCGTCGGTTTCACCTTCTTCACCGAACTGCTGGTGCCCTTCTTCATCTTCCTGCCCCGTCCCTTCCGCCTGGCAGCGGTGGCCATCACCCTGTTCATGCAGCTGCTGATCCTGAGCACCAGCAACCACAACTTCTTCAACCTGCTCACCATCACGCTCTGCATCCTGCTACTCGACGACCGCATCGTGGGACGCTTGCTGCCGAAACGGATGAAAAAGAGAAAGGAACAGCCGGCCGAGGCGCCGGGTGCCGTGCACCGCATCCTGCTGGCAACCCTGGCGGTGCTGCTGCTCTTCTCCAGCATCGCCGGTTTCTGGGCCATGGCCAGCGGCAGGCCGCTCCCGCAACCCCTGGCGCAGCTACACAAAAGTGTGCAGAACTTCGGCGTCGGCGCCATCTACCACGTCTTCCCCACCATGCAGACCGAGCGCCAGGAGCTCATCATCGAAGGCTCCGACGACGGCAACAACTGGAAGGCCTACCGCTTCCGCTACAAGCCCCAGGCGCTGGACCAGCGGCCCAGGTTCATCGTTCCCCACCAACCCCGCCTCGACTGGCTGATATGGTTCGTGCCCACCCAGCATCCGATCCATCTCTTCTGGTTCGGGGAGTTCATGTACAGCCTGGAACAGGGATCGGCCAGCGTACTGGACCTGCTGGAATACAACCCCTTCCCCGAGGAGCCACCCAGGTACCTGCGGGTGAGCGCCTGGCGCTACCGCTTCACCACGCCGGAAGAGCGGGCGCAAACCGGCGACTGGTGGAATCGGGAATACCTGGGCATCTTCCCCATGGTGCCCCCGAGGCGGCCCTGATGCCAGCCCGGAAATTTCATGAATTACACGCGCCCTCGCTTGTCTCTTGTTCCCACAAGGGATTTTCTTCAGTTGCCCGTAATCGTGGATACGGGACGCCTTCGGAAAATCCCTTGTGAAACCAATATACTGCGCGATCATCACGCGAATTCATGAAATTTCCGGGCTGGAGCGCATCGTCTCCGGCGGCCAGACCGGCGTGGACAGGACCGCGCTGGATGCCGCCCTCGAGGCTGGGTTTCCGGCAGGCGGCTGGTGCCCGGCTGGACGCCAGGCCGAAGACGGCCCCATTCCCGAGCGCTACCCGCTGCGCGAGCTCGACGGCGGCTACCTGGCACGCACCGAGCGCAACGTCATCGACAGCGACGCTACCCTCATCGTCCATTTCGGCCCGCTCAGCGGGGGCACCCAGCGCACCTTCGAATTCTGCCGGAAACACCGCAAACCCTGCCTACTGGTGGATGGCACGGAGATGACGCCGGATCAGGCGGCATCGAAAGTGCTGGAATTCATCGGGCAACACCCTGTCGCCACCCTCAACGTGGCGGGACCGCGGGCCAGTGGCGAAGCCCGCGCCTATCCCTTTGCACACGCGCTGCTGGAGAAGGTGCTGTCGCAGAACGGCGACACGAATAGTCGTTGAAAAGCAGCGCAGGTGTCCACCCTGCCCAAGCCCCGTAGGTTGGGCAAAGCGAAGCGTGCCCAACATCCTCCGGAGTTCTGTTGGGCACGTCGTTGTCGCTCCTTTGCCCAACCTACAAGCTTTATATTTTCGGCTCTTCACCAAATCAGGTGGGTAACAGTTGCTGGCTGATGGCCTCTGGGTAGAGATCGAGTCCGCCAAGGTGGAAGTAAATGGCGTTGGCAAAGCGCTCCTTGTTGCGGAAGCCATGGCTCCGAACCTTGATCGCCTTGAT
>QNZQ01000155.1 GCA_003972985.1 Gammaproteobacteria bacterium
CGTGGACGATGACTTGCCCTTGGGGCATATCAACCTCCACATCGGCGACTCGCCAAGGTGCCTGAATACCCAATATCCGGGTGTATAGATCAATGTCTCTCATGCTGCCCTACGCTAAACTACCCACTCGATCAGGGGAAGAGCCGAAAAGATTACCGTATCGTTGTCCCTGGTACTTGGCGCCCTGCTGGCGATTCCCCAGGCCATGGCCGGTGATGCCGCCGCAGGCAAGGCCATCTATGACGGCAAGGGTGCCTGTGCCAGCTGCCACGGCCCTGCAGGTGCCGGGGACGGACTAGCCGCAGCCGCACTCAATCCCAAACCAGCCAGTTTCGCTGCCGGCGCTTTCCGCCTGGATACCGATGGGGACGGGCAGACCGGCACTGATACGGATCTGGCCAACGTAATCAAGAATGGTGGCGGCAAATACGGCGGAAACCCGGCCATGCCCGGGCGCGCCGACTTTTCCGACGCAGAGATCGCCAACCTGGTTGCCTACATCCATACCCTGAAGAAATAGGCCTCATCGTGAGGGCAGAAACCGGTTCGTCCCTGGCGGGCCTCATCGACCGGGAACTCCGCCTTCCCGAAATCGATGGCGAAGCCTGTGTACATGCACAGATCGAACAGGCTCACTGCAGCGCCTGCGTCGAAGCCTGCCCCAGAGGCGCATGGGTCCTCGACGAGGATGCCCTGGGGCTGGATACCGAAGCCTGCGACGGTTGTGGCCTCTGCATCCCCGATTGCCCGACGGGCGCACTGCACATTCACATGCCCTGGGTGGTGCGCCTGCTCGGCGGCAATCCGATCGCGCTGTTCGCCTGTGAACACAGTGAAGCCAGGGTCGATGACGCTACCCTCCCCTGCATCCATGCGCTCGGGATTCGCCAGTTGTTGCTGCTCTACAGTGCGGGCATTCGCTATCTCCTGCTCTCGACAGGTGACTGCCAGGGATGTGATCGCTGTGCCGAAGACCGACTCGGTACCCGCTTGGGACAACTCAACCTGGCGCTGAAAGAACGCCATCACGCGCCCATGAAAGCACTGGAGCGCTCTCCCGGTATCTTTGTCAGCCTGTACCGCTCCGATGAAGTAATCCCACACGGCACCCGGCTGGGGCGCAGAGAATTCCTGCGGGGCGGCACAGAACGGCTTCGCGAGCAGCTGGCGGTTCTCGATCCTCTCAACCGCCCTGATGCACGGAGGCTCCCTCCCGGAGAATTGCTGCCAGATGCTGCGGGAGAGGCATTCCACTGGCCATGGGTACCTGTCATCGACGAAGCGCACTGCAATGGCTGCGACGCCTGCGCAAAACTCTGCCCCACCGGCGCCCTCTCAGTGCAGACCGGAGATCAGGAGAAACCACCCTGTTATCATCTGGTACCTGCGGCCTGCACCGGGTGCGGAATCTGCTCCTCGGCCTGCGAGCAGAAGGCGGTTACCGTGCATGCCTGGGAAGTGCCGGTAAAGGACCGGGTTGTCCTGGCGGAACACACCTGCAGGGCCTGTGGCAACCGTTTCCACCTTCCGGAAGAAACCCCCGATGCCGGGGAAACGCTCTGCCCCATATGCCGGCAGACCAACCATGCCAGCCGCCTGTTTCAGGTGCTGCAAGACTGAGCGGCAGGCCGGATCCGGGTAAGCAACGCCCGATGCATGCTTGTTGTCGGGCTAAAGCCCGACCTACGGGTGCCAGGCGCATCCGGGGAGCCTTTCCTGCCCAGCTAAAACCATACGACCTTGCATCTCACGGTCGGCCTTCAGGCCGATATCATGACCGGCTCCTGGAGATATTTCCCTGTTTTCCCTGTCTGTATTATAGTGTTGGGGAATCCGGTTCAGTGACAAGCAGCTCCAGGGGCATGGACCATGCATACACAACTGACACAACTCATCGGCAAGCGTTTTCTCTACAGGGGGAAGGTGTGGATCATCGTCGAGGTGATGCGTGAGGAAGATGCTCTGGTGATCGTGCCGGAACAGGCCGCGCAGAACCGTCGCATCCAGGCCGACCAGTACGGTAACGCAACGCGACGCTGCGACAGCTGCATAACCCTGCCCCTGAGCGACCCGGACGATCCCGACAGCTATTCCAAGGAAGTGATGGAACTGCTAGGCGGAAGCCTCCCGGAGTAACTTTTCCACCCGCTCCAGGTCTTCGGGTGTATCCACGCCGGTGGGCGGCGTCTCGGCAGCGATGGAGACATGGATGCGGTGTCCCTGCCAGAGCACCCGCAGCTGTTCCAGCGATTCCGCCCGCTCCAGTTCAGAGGCTGGCCAGCTCACGTAATCCCGAACGAAGCCCGCCCGGTAGGCATAGAGACCGATATGGCGCAGGTGCGCACGCACCGTCTCCAGCGAGGGTTCCTTCCCCCAGGCCATCTCCTCGCGCGCCCAGGGAATCGGTGCCCGGCTGAAATAGAGTGCATACCCCTTGCGATCCAGAACCACCTTAACCACGGCGGGATCAAAGAGCTGCTGCGGTGATTCCAGGTGTGCAGCGAGGGTCGCCATCCCCGCACCCTCGTGATGAGCCACATCCTCGGCCACCTGGTCGAGCAGCGAAGGGGGCATGAGGGGCTCGTCGCCCTGGAGGTTGACCACGATCTCATCGTCCGGCCAGCCCATCACCTCGATCACCTCGGCGATCCGCTCGGTGCCGCTGGCGTGGACCGGGTCGGTCATGCAGACGCGCGCACCGAAGCTGTCTGCTGCCCTGGCGATGCGTTCATCGTCCGTTGCGATCACCACCTCCACGGCATGGGAGGCCAGGGCTCGCTCGTGAACATGCTGCAACATGGGCTTGCCCGCCAGTTCCAGCAGCGGTTTTCCAGGCAGCCGGGTGGAAGCATGGCGCGCCGGTATGACGATGCGCATCAGTACTCCTCGTCGGGCTCGAGCCGGCGAGCCTCCTCTTCCAGCATCACCGGGATGCCGTCACGAATGGGAAAGGCCAGGCGATCGGCCTTGCAGATGAGCTCCTGCCGATCCTTATTGTAGATCAGCTTCCCCTTGCACAGGGGGCACACCAGAATATCAAGCAGCTTCTTGTCCAATTTTCAATTCCTCCAACAGCTGATCCAGCCGGTCGATGAAAGCCGGTTCGGGCTGCACGTCGATCTGCACCACCCAGTGATTCCGCTTCCCGTACCGACGACACTTTACCGCATCCTTCTCGGTCATCACCACCGGCAGATCGGGCTCAAACCAGAGATCCATCCTGCGGAAGGCATGGTGATCGGGGAAGGCATGGGGAATCACCTCGACACCGTGGGACCTCAGCAGGTCGAAGAAACGCTGCGGATTGCCGATACCCGCCACGGCGTGCACCTGCCGTCCCGAAAGTGCCTGCAACGGGCGTGGCCGGGTTTCACTGGCCGGTACCAGGGGCACCAGTCTCGGTTTCACGACATGCATGGCCGGCACGTCCTCCCAGCGAGCCCCGCTGCTGATCACCAGGTCGGCCTTGCGCAGGCGACCCGGTGGTTCCCTGAGCGGACCCGCCGGCAGCAGAAAACCGTTTCCCAGTCCTCGCCGGCCATCCACCACCACGATCTCGAGATCACGCCCCATGGCAAGATGCTGCAGGCCGTCATCCGCAACGACGATATCGCAATCGCTGTAGCGCAGCAGTGCCTCCACGGCTGCCGGGCGGTCAGGGGAAACGCACATGGGGCAACCGGTCCTCTGTGCCAGCAGCACCGCCTCATCGCCCACCACCACCGGATCGCTGTCCGCCCTCACCTGCTGAGGCCAGTGGCTGGCGTTGCCGCCGTAACCCCGCGACACGATGCCGGGGCGGAACCCCTGAGCCCGGAGATGTTCACAGAGCCAGATCACCAGCGGCGTCTTTCCGGTACCACCCACCGCCAGGTTGCCCACCACGATCACGGGTGCATCGAAACGGTGGACCTTCTTCAGGCCGGTGCGATAGGCCAGCCCGCGCAGCCCACTGACCAGGCCGAAGAGCGCAGAGAGCGGCAACAGGGGAAGCGCGAGCAGCCGGTTGCCGTACCAGATTTTCTCGAGCATCACTCTGACGAGGGAGAAGCGCGGGTGAGGAAGCTCAGGTGGTTCATGCCGAGCTGGCCCGCCGCATCCATGACCTCGATCACTGCCTGGAAAGGCGCCTGCCGATCACTGGTCACCCGAACCGGCACATCGGTCCGCCCCGCGGCGGCCTTCTTCAGGGCCCGCTTCAGGGTCGCCACGTCGTGGGTCACCAGCTCCTGGTTGTCGAGGTAGAAGTGGCCCTTGCTGTCCACCACCACCTCGATGAGGTCTGGCTCTTCCGTCTCCTCGGCAGTGGCCGAGGCTTCGGGAAGATCCACCTTCAGCTGGGTCTGCCAGTCGAAGGTGGTGGAGACCATGAAGAAGATGAGCAGCAGGAAGACCACGTCGATGAGCGGGGTCATGTCCACCAGTACGCTGCGCTTGTGACGGTGTGGCCGGATGTTCATGCCGGCAGGCTACTGCTCACGTTCACCGTGGAGCACCTCGACCATCTTGATCGCCTGCTCCTCCATGGCAATGGCGAGTTCGTCCACCTTACCGGTGAGGTAACGGTGGGCGATGAGGCTGGGAATCGCCACGGAGAGACCCGCTGCGGTGGTGATCAGCGCCTCGGAGATTCCACCCGCCAGCACCCCCGGGTTGCCGACCCCCGCCGCGGTGATGGCGGTGAAGACCTTGATCATGCCGATCACGGTACCGAGCAGGCCGAGCAGGGGCGAGATGGCCGCGATGGTGCCCAGCGCGTTGAGGTAACGCTCCAGCTCGTGCACCACCTGCCGCCCCTCTTCCTCGATGGCCTCCTTCATCACCTCCCGGGAATGGTGCAGGTTGGAGAGCCCGGTGGCCAGCATGCGCCCCAGCGGCGAACTCTCCCGGATCGCGAGGATCCGCTGACGGTCCAGCTCGCCCTTCTTGTAGAGCTTCCAGATCTGGGGCAGCAGGTGATCGGGCACCACCCGCTTGCGCCGGTAGGCCCACATCCTCTCCAGGGTGATGGCCATCGCCGCCACCGAACAGGCGATGATGGGCCACATGAGCAGCCCGCCTGCCTTGATCAGCTCATACACCGCAAATCGTCCTCTGTTTAATGACCCCGCAATCATACTGCAAGCAACCGGGATCTGCTGCTCCATTTGCCACTGCCAGTAGCGCCGGTGGCGCCTTGCGTGGAGGAAGGGACCCTGTAGGGAGGAAGGGGTGAACCTGAATCCGATGGCCCCTTCCACCGCCGTGTTCAGGGGCACCGCCCCGCCATCGCACCAGCGTTGCTCAACCTCTACGCGGGGAAAGCCCCAGCGGTTGTGCACCCCGGCGGAAAAGAGCACGTAGCGAGGCGCCACGGCTTCGATGAAGCCGGCGCTGGACGAGCTGCGGCTGCCGTGATGGGCGGCCACCACTACGCTGCTTCCGAGGCCGGCTGCATCAACCTTCACCAGCGCCTGCTCCACACCCGCCTCGATATCCCCGGTGAGCAGCAGGGCCTGGTCTCCCGTGGAGACGCGCAGCACGCAGGAGGCATCGTTTCCCTCGGCCCCAGGCACCAGGCCGGGAGAAAGGATCTCGAAATGGACACCGTCCCACCACCACTGCTCACCACGGTGGCAGCGTTCCACGGATCGGTGGATGGCCAGCCGGGCAGGCTCACCGCCGAGAATCTCCTCCACTCCGACGTACTGCAGCAGCCCGGTCGCTCCCCCGACATGATCCAGGTCACCGTGACTGAGCAGCAGGCGATCGACCCGACCGACCCCCAAGGTACGCAGGTAGGGCACCAGCACCGCGTGACCGGTATTGAATCCCGAGGGGAAGCGGGGCCCGGTATCGAAGATCAGCAGATGGTCCGATGTGCGCACCACGGCAGAGAGCCCCTGCCCCACGTCCAGCAACTGGAGCTCGAAGCTGTTCACCGCCGGTCGCGGCGACAGGAATCCGCGGACGGAAAGCAGCATCACCGCCGGCATCGCAACCGCAAGGACCAGGCTACGCCGCCTCCCCTGCAGGATGCGCCATGTTCCGGCCACGAACACCACGGCGAGAAGCAGCCAGAGCAGCAATTCGCGCCCACTCAGTTGCGGGTTCCAGCGCGCCAGCCACTCGAGCACCCGGTAGAACCCGTCGAGGAGCCAGGCCGTTCCCTGCAACAGCCAGTCACCCGGCCATCCTGCCAGCACTTCCAGCAGCAGCCCGAGCAGCACGCCCGGCACCACCAGCAGGGAGAAGAGCGGAATGGCCGCCAGGTTGACCAGTGGCGAGAGCAGCGAAAGGTCCATCTGCTGCCAGATCAGGATCGGCATCAAGCCCAGGGAGATGCTAAACTGTTGCCACAGCCAGGACCAGCGCCCCTTCCCCCGGGAAGCCACCAGGTAGAGAATGCCCACGGCGCCGAAGGAGAGCCAGAAACCGGCGGACTGGAGCGATAGGGGATCCCGGATCACGACCAGCAGGAGGGCGATCGCCATGGCCTGCAACGGATGAAGATGCCGACGCAACAGCAGTGCCCCCATGATCACGGCCAACATGATCAGTGCACGCTGGGTGGGCAGGCTGAAGCCGGCCAGCGCAGCGTAGCCGGCACCGGCCAGGAGTGCCGGCGGGACTGCGGCCACGCTTGCCGGCCAGCGTGCGCAGAGCGCCAGCACACGGCACCAGAGGAAACGACCCAGCAGGTAGGCCAGACCCGAGACCAGGCCGATGTGCAGGCCGGAGATGGCGATCAGCAAGCGAGTCTTCGATCTCGTGAAAGATTTTGGGACATCCGAGTCCCCAAAATCGACTCGATCTTCGACAACTCATTGGTGCCCCGGCCGTCCTGGTCACCCGGCGTTCCGCCACAACATCGCAAGCTCGTTGCGGCTACACACCG
>QNZQ01000107.1 GCA_003972985.1 Gammaproteobacteria bacterium
CATAGATCTGGTATCGTTCATCTCGGGTAAGCTGCGTGTAGCCTCTCATCGTGCTCCTCTCTCTTGGTGGATTGAGTAAGCCGTGATGCTACCGCAGCTTACCCTCCCGCTCTAGATCGAGTTGCACTTACGAGTTGAATCCAAGGGGGGAAATAATCTTCCGGAAGGTTGGAAAGAAAGACCAGCTGCCCCATGTCGTGCAGCAGTCCTGCCGTGCTCGCTGCGCTGATCTCCTGGCCCTTGCAGCCGATCTGCCGGGCGGTCTGGCGGGCCAGTGCGGAGATGGCCATGCCGTGTTTCAGCAACGCTTCGATATTGAACCCGGGAATAGGCAGCTGGTTGTAGATGTGAATGGTGAGTACCAGTGCACTGACCATGCCGGTCCCCAGGTACATGACAGCCTCGTCTATCTCCGTCACGGTCCTGGGCAGGCCGTAGAAAGCGGAGTTGGCCAGCTTGAGGATACGCGCGCTCGCGACGGGATCGGTTGAAACCAGCCGTGCAACCTGGCGATTGTCGCTATCGGGGTCGTCCAGCAGCGCTTTCAGGTCGAAATAGAGGGTCGGCGCGCTGGGCAGCTTGCTGAAGCTGGAAAGCAGCTGGTTGAGTCCAGGCGTCTGCACGTTCCTGGCGGCTATCTCCAGTGCATTGCTCAGTGCAGATACCAGGTCTGCAGCTGGAATCCCGTGGGAGAGGGTCTGGTTCGCCACCTCGATTTCAGGGAGTACCAGTGCTTCGTCATCGCCAGGAAGGAGCAGGGCGAGGCGAAGAACTTCAGGAGTCTGCTCGCGCACTGTTCGGAGAAAGTCAGTGCATTTTCCGGCATTATCGCCGAAATTGGCCACAACACACTGGAAGGAGCCTTGCTGGAGGAGGTCCAGGGCGGCATCCGGGTTTGCACAGGAGAATACCTCGAAAGACGGTTGCTCGGCTTCAACCTCATCGGCCCTGCCTTGCGAGTTCTCTTTTTCCTCTTCCACGAACAGAATGGCCGGCATTCCACGTCTCCCGGTAACATACAAGGACCAATACGCAGGGGAATTTCCCCGTTTACTGGTATTGTATCGGCCGGGGATGGAAACTCTTAAACCGGATTTTTTGTCGACCGCCGTTCTTCGGCCATGCAAGGTGCAATTGCCCGTGGCATCTATTTCAGAAGAACGCTATCCGAACCGGAATGTGCTGTTGTGGGATTTGCCGGGATGTGTTTGGCGCCGGAGAATGTTCGAGCCGTTGTTACCCTGCTGGAGCAGGGTAACGAGGGAAGAAAGTCACGTTTTGGTCACAATGGGCTTAGGTTGGTAAGAGGCAGAAAGCCCTAAGCTTTTGAATTGTATGGCTCCGCCAGCTGGGCTCGAACCAGCGACCCACGGATTAACAGTCCGTTGCTCTACCAACTGAGCTATGGCGGAATGGGTGAGGCGCGTATCTTACTGAGACCGTAAGTCCAGGTCAATAGCCATTTCCCGCTGTGTCACAGCAGTTTCACCAGTCCCCGAAGCACCATGTCGGTGTGACTGACGATGCCGATAACCTGGCGATTCTCCAGCACCGGTGCCCGGCTTATGCCAAAGCGCTCGAACAGGCGGGCGCAATAGCGGATATCCATCTCCGGGTGGACGGTGATCACCGGCTTGGTCATGATCTCGTAGATATTGACCCGTTGCGGGGCACGGTCCTTGGCCAGTACCTTCTTGGAGATGTCGGACAGCATCACCAGGCCGTATTCGTCGTGCTCGTGGCGTTTTTCCACGATGAGGCACTTGGTCTCGACATGTCCCATCTGCTGCAGCGCTTCGGCAACCGTAGCCATGCCGTTCACCATGTCGAAGGCGTTCTTCATCACCTCCCGCACCACGATCGTCTTGCGTTCGCTCATAGCTCTTCCTCCACTTTTTCGATGAGCACGTTGGCCTGCTGGCTGATGCCCAGGGCGTCTTCGACGTCGATCTGGAAGGCGATCCCGGATCCAGGCTTGGCATCGAACTCACCGACCCGGCAGATGGTTTCCAGGATATCCCGCGCCATGTGTTCCTCCACCAGGAACATGAGCACGTCGCGCTGGGTTTCCAGCTGCAGGCCGAAGAAGGTCTTGCTGCCCTTCAGGCCCTCGCCGCGGGCATTGTTGATGATGGTGGCGCCGGTGGCGCCTGCCTCCCGGGCGGCAGCCATGATCTTGTCGGTCTTGTCGTCTTCGACGAAGGTGACGATGAGTTTGAAATGCATGTCATTGCTCCGGTTGGATAGCGGGTTTTCGTTTTGAGCGCCAATGGGCGAACTGGGCATGGGCCATTACCGTCATCATGGGAAACAGGCTGGCGAAGGCGATGAGGCCGAAGCCGTCCATGATGGGGCTGCGCCCCGGCACGTGGGTGGCCAGCCCGAGCCCGAGGGCGGCAACCAGGGGGGTACGGTGACGGTGGAGGTGGTGACACCTCCCGAGTCGTAGGCCAGGGGCACGATGAGGCGTGGCGCAAAGATGGTCTGGATCACCACGACCACGTAGCCGATGATGATGAACCAGTGGATAGGGTAGCCGGTGACGATGCGCCAGGTGCCCAGTACCAGACCAATGGCAACGCCGAGCGCTACCGAGTTGCGCAACCCCCAGACGCCGATGGCCCCGCCGGAGACCTCGTTGGCCTTGATGGCCACGGCCAGCAGGGCCGGCTCGGCGATGGTGGTGGCGAAGCCCACGCTGAAGGCAAAGATGTAGACCCAATAGTAGTCGGACCAGTGCAGGTTCTCGATGTGTTCGGCGGTGGCGGTGAGGCCGAGCAGGAACTCGGGGTCGGTGAGCTGGCGGGCCATGGCCTTGCCCAAGGGGAAGAGCGCCAGCTCCAGCCCTTCCAGGAAGAAGGCCAGGCCGATGAGCACATAGAAAAAGCCCAGCAGCATCCGTTTCAGGTTGGGAATCCTCCGCCGCAGCACGAAGACCTGGAAGCCGAACAGGACCAGTGCAATGGGCAGCACGTCGAACAGCGTGACCGCGGTGGTGTGCAGCAATCCGTGGAGGACGTTCATGAGATCAGCATGCCGTAGCCCATGACGAAGATCATCGGCGTGAGGGAGACGAAGGCGATGAGGCCGAATCCGTCCACCATGGGGTTGCGCCCCTTGATGGAAGAGGCCAGTCCCACCCCCGGGGCGGTGACCAGGGGAACGGTGATGGTGGAGGTGGTGACGCCTCCGGAATCATAGGCGATGCCGATGATCTCCCTGGGGGCGAAGAGCGTCATCACGATGACCCCGATATAACCCCCGACGATCAGGTAGTGGACCGCCCAGCCGCGGATGATGCGCAACACGCCCAGAGCGATGGCGAGTCCCACCGACAGGGCCACCGTGTAGCGGAGTCCCCGGGCGTAGCGGCTCATGGCATCGGGATCGTCTTCGATCATGCCGCCTTCGGCGGCCACTTCCGCTGCTTCCTCGGCCACGGCGATGAGTGCGGGTTCGGCCACCGTGGTGCCGAAGCCCAGGGCGAAGGCGAAGGCAAGCATCCAGAAGAGGCTGCCCTTGCGCGCAAAGGCGTGCGCCATGCTGCTGCCGATGGGAAAGAGTCCCAGCTCCAGGCCCTGCACGAAGAGGGTGAGGCCGATGACCACGAAGAGCGTGCCCAGCAGCATGTCCAGCAGGTTGGGCAGGGGTTGCCCGATGACCGCGAGCTGGAAAAAGGTGATGACCAGCAGGATGGGAGCCAGATCTCTCAGGCTTCCGAGCAGCGCTTGCAGGAATACAGGCAGATGCCGGGTGTTCATCGTCCCTAGAATAACAAAACCCGGCGATTGCCGGGTTTCATCATCCGTGGTTCTTACCGGGCCGAAGCGCCGATTCCCGGATCTCGGCCTGTGGCCTCAATCCTGTGCAAGCTTCCTCAGCACATAGTGCAGGATGCCGCCGTGGCGGTAGTACTCCCACTCGTTGGGCGTGTCGATGCGTACTCTGGCGGTGAATACGCTCTGGTGGCCGCCTTCAGCGGTGGCAGTCACCGTCACCTCATTCGGCTCGCCAACCGCCAGGCCGGTGATGGAATAGAGTTCCCTGCCGTCCAGGCCCAGGGTCTGGGCGTTCTCGCCCTCGGGGAACTGGAGCGGCAGGATGCCCATGCAGACCAGGTTGGTACGGTGAATGCGCTCGTAGGACTCGGCGATCACCGCGCGCACGCCGAGCAGGGCGGGGCCCTTGGCGGCCCAGTCGCGCGAGGAGCCGGAACCGTACTCCTTGCCCGCCAGCACGATGGCGGGGACCTGCTCTTCCCTGTACTTCATGGCGGCGTCGTAGATGGACATCGGCTCGCCGTCTGGCAGGTGCAGGGTGACGCCGCCCTCGGTGCCGGGCGCCAGCAGGTTGCGCAGGCGGATGTTGGCGAAGGTGCCGCGCATCATCACCTCGTGGTTGCCGCGGCGCGAGCCGTAGGAGTTGAAGTCCTTGGGTTCCACGCCGTGCTCCTGCAGGTACTTGCCCGCAGGGGAGTCGGCCTTGATGGCGCCGGCGGGGGAAATGTGGTCGGTGGTCACCGAGTCGCCCAGCAGTGCCAGCACACGCGCGCCGTGGATGTCCCGCACCTCACCCGGTTCCATGCCCATGCCCTCGAAGTAGGGCGGGTTGCGGATGTAGGTGGAATCGGGATTCCAGGAGAAGCGCTTGCCTTCGGCGCCGGCCAGCGAGTTCCAGTTCTCGTCGCCCTTGAAAATGTCGGCGTAGGCCTTGCGGAACTCGTCGGCGGTGACATGGGCCGCCATGGCCTCGCGCACCTCCTGCTGGCTGGGCCAGATGTCCTTCATGAACACTGGGTTGCCGTCGGCATCGCTGCCCAGAGGCTCGTTGTAGAGGTCGAAGTCCATGGTGCCGGCGATGGCGTAGGCCACCACCAGCGGCGGCGATGCAAGGTAGTTCATGCGCACCTCGGGGTGGACTCGTCCCTCGAAGTTGCGGTTGCCCGAGAGCACCGAGGTGACGGTGAGATCGCCCTCTGCGATGGCTTTCGACACCGCCTCGGGCAGGGGGCCGGAGTTGCCGATGCAGGTGGTGCAGCCATAGCCCACGATGTCGAAGCGAAGCGTCTCGAGCGGTTCCAGCAGTCCGGCATGCTTCAGGTAGTCGGTGACCACCAGGGAGCCCGGTGCCAGCGAGGTCTTCACCCAGGGCTTGACCATCAGTCCCTTCTCCACCGCCTTTTTTGCCACCAGGCCGGCAGCGATCATCACCGAGGGATTGGAGGTGTTGGTGCAGGAGGTGATGGCGGCGATCACCACGTCGCCGTCTTTCAGCTCTGCCGGTTTTCCGTCGATCTCGGTGGCCACTGGGCCACTGCCCGCGATGTTGGCCTGTTCCTTGAGCGTCTCGAGGTCCTCGGTGAACCGGCTCTTGGCCTGGCGCAGCTCGATCCGGTCCTGGGGCCGCTTGGGGCCGGCGATGCTGGGTACGATGGTGGAGATGTCCAGTTCCAGTGTCTCGGAGTAGTCGGCCACGCGGCTTTCGTCGCGCCACATGCCCTGTGCCCTAGCGTAGGCCTCCACAAGGGCCACCTGCTGCTCGCTGCGTCCGGTGAGGCGCAGGTAATCGAGGGTTTCGTCGTCGATGGGGAAGAGGCCGCAGGTGGCACCGTATTCCGGTCCCATGTTGGCAATGGTGGCTCGGTCACCCATGGGCAGGTGGCTCAGGGCATCGCCGTAGAACTCTACGAACTTGCCCACCACGCCGTGCTCGCGCAGGCGCTGGACGATGGTGAGCACAAGGTCGGTGGCGGTGACGCCTTCGGGCAGCTCGCCGGTGAGCTTCATGCCCACTACCTTGGGCACCAGCATGGAGACGGGTTGGCCGAGCATGGCGGCTTCCGCTTCGATGCCCCCCACGCCCCAGCCGAGCACGCCCAGGCCGTTGACCATGGTGGTGTGGGAGTCGGTACCCACCACGGTGTCTGGGTAGGCTTGGCGCACGCCGTCGTTCTCCTGGTCGAAGACCACGCGGGAGAGGTACTCCACGTTCACCTGGTGCACGATGCCGGTGTCGGGCGGCACAACCTTGAAGTTGTCGAAGGCCTGCTGGCCCCACTTGAGGAACTGGTAGCGCTCGCGGTTACGCTCGAACTCGATCTTCGCGTTGAGTTCCCAGGCGTTGGGAACGCCGAAGCGGTCCACCTGTACCGAGTGGTCGATGACCAGCTCCGCCGGTTGCAGCGGGTTGATGCGGTCGGGATCGCCACCCAGTTCGGCCAGGGCGTCGCGCATGGCGGCCAGGTCCACCACCGCGGGCACGCCGGTGAAGTCCTGCATCAGCACCCGCGCCGGGCGGTACTGGATCTCCTGGCTCGGCTCGGCTTTGGGGTCCCAGGCGGCCAGCGCCTCGATGTCGGACTTGGTGACGGTAACCCCGTCCTCGTGGCGTAGCAGGTTCTCCAGCAGGATCTTGGTGGCGAAAGGCAGCCGCTCGCTCCCTTCGATGGCGTCGAGGCGGAAGAACTGGTAGGAATGGCCGTTCACCTCCAGGGTGTCGCGGGCGTTGAAGCTGTTGGTCATGGGTGTGTAACTCCCTATGGCAAATCGAAAATCAGCCGGCAATTCTAGCACGGGGTGGTTGGCTGGAGCCGCCCCGATAAGGCGACCAGGTGAAAACTCCCAGCTGCGTGGCATCCGGCGTTTCACCCCCATCCATGCCCTCCCCCTGGAAGGGGGAGGGTTAGCCCATATTTGTCACCCTCTCTCATACCCCCTTGTGCATCAATGGTTTATTTTCAAAAAATCGCCGAGTGGCACTACAAGGCGATCATTTTGTGAAAACGGGGCTCAGTGGATGAACTTGCGCACACCTCCGGGTTGCCGTTCGAT
>QNZQ01000091.1 GCA_003972985.1 Gammaproteobacteria bacterium
GCGCATAGATCTGGTATCGTTCATCTCGGGTAAGCTGCGTGTAGCCTCTCATCGTGCTCCTCTCTCTTGGTGGATTGAGTAAGCCGTGATGCTACCGCAGCTTACCCTCCCGCTCTAGATCGAGTTGCACTTACGAGTTGAATCCAAGACCGATAACTACGGGGGCACGATGCATTATTTCCCTACTTGCGCCTTGACCAAACGGCTGTATTGGTCGCACAAAGGTTGTCGGGGTTCATCTGTACGATGAGAGTGTAAAAATATCTGACACCGTGCCGGAATGACCGATTTGACTACTCAGCAGACCAAATTGAGGAGGCAATACAGGGATTGGATCATTGAGTAGGCAGGGTTGATGCCCAACCATTCGGTTTCCCGGATCTTCCTACATCAATGCTCCTGCCGGCCGTACAGGCTGGCATAGAGTCCCCCTTCCTGGATCAGTTCATCGTGCCGGCCCTGCTCGACGATGCGGCCGTCCTCGAATACCAGCACCCGGTCGGCCTGTTTCACGGCGCTGAGGCGGTGGGCGATGATGAGGGTGGTGCGCTTTTCCAGGAATGCCGACAGTGCCTGGTGGAGGCGCGCCTCGGTGTCGGTGTCGAGGGCCGAGGTGGCCTCGTCGAGGATCACCACCTTGGGTTCCCGCAGCACCATGCGGGCAACCGCCAGGCGCTGGCGCTGGCCGCCGGAGAGCCGGACACCGTTGCGCCCGATGCGCGTCTCCAGCCCGTGGGAGAGCCCTTCGACCACCTCGCGCAGCTGGGCGATCTCCAACGCCTGCCACAGCCTTTCTTCCGGGATGTCATCGCCAAAGGTGAGGTTTACGCGCACAGTGTCGTTGAGCAGCGCCGGGTGCTGCAGCACGGTGGCCACGTTGTCCCGTACCACGTCCAGGCCGATGCGTTCCACGGGGACGTGCTCGAAGCAGATGCAGCCCGATTTCGGCAGGTAGAGGCCCAGCAGGATCTTCACCAGGGTGCTCTTGCCGCCGCCGCTGGCGCCCACCAGGGCGATCTTTTCCCCGGCGGCGATGTCGAGGCTCACGTCCTTGAGAATCGGCGGTCCGTCGCCGTAGCTGAAACAGATCTCCTGCATCTGGATGGAGACGGTCTCCCTGCCCTCGAAGGGGTTCTCCTCGTGGGGAAAGCGGGGTTCCAGCTGCACGTCCACCAGCTCGTTGATGCGCCCCAGGGCGGCGCGGGCGGCGTGGTAGGCGTACTGGATGTTGAGCAGTTCCTGAACCGGGCCCATCATGAACCAGAGATAGGCGAACACCGCCAGCATCTCGCCGATGGTGAGATCGGAATAGAGCACCATGAGCATGCTCACCGCGCGGAAGATGTCGAAACCGAACAGGAACACCATGAAGGAGAGTCGGTTGGCGGCGTCGCTCTTCCAGGCGAAGTTGGCCGAGCGGGTACGGATGCGGTCCGCCTTCTGGATGATGCGGTGGATGTAGTGGCGCTCGCGGTTGCTGGTGCGGATCTGCTCAATGGCGTCCAGGGTTTCGGCCAGCGCCTCCTGGAAGGCCTGCCAGGCACGGTTCTCCAGCCCCTTGAGCTGCTTGACCTTGCGCCCGAAGAGGGTGGTGACGTAGATCACCGCCGGGTTGAGCAGCAGGATGAAGAGTGCCAGTTGCCAGTGCATCCACAGCAGCACCACGGCGGTGCCGATGACGGTGAGCAGGGCCACGATGAACTTGCTGGTGGAGTTGCTCACGAACTGGTCGATGGCGTCCAGGTCGGTGACCAGGTGCGAGGCGACGGTGCTCGGCCCCAGCACCTCGTACTCGGCCATGGAGAAGTACTGCAGCCGCTGGAGCAGGTCGCGGCGGATGCGGAAGATCACGTCCTTGGAGATGCGCGTGAACTCGCGCACCTGCCAGACGTTGAACGCCAGCGCCAGCAGTCGCAGCACCAGGGTGAGCAGCAGCACGGCAAAGATGTAGAGAACCGGGCCCTGCCAGGACTCGGGAAAGAGGCGGTTGCTCCAGGCCACCAGGGTGCCCGGCTTGTGCAGCAGCACCTCGTCCACCAGCAGCGGGATCAGCAGGGGTACCGGAACCGCGGCGATGGTGCCGAGGATGGCGATGAGGTTGGCGGTGACCAGTTCCTTGCGGTGCGACAGCACCATGCGGATCACCTCTCCCCAGGTGTAAGGCTGGGATCGGACCCTGGGCTGGGGAGATTGCAGATTCATCGGGTGATTTTATCAAGTTTTGCTAAAATGGCCGGATTCCGGTTACTGGACATTGCGAATGCGTGTTGCCGTTTTCCTCGTTTTGCTGCTGGTAGGCGCATCCTCCTGGGCTGGTCCGCTGGAGCTGAAGGGCAAGCTGGAGCAGGGTGCGCTGGTGATCGGCAAGACCGAGCCCGGTGCCCACGTGCGCCAGGATGGCGAGGAGGTCCCGGTCTCCCCCGGGGGCGATTTCGTCATCGGATTCGCACGTGAGGCGCCGCCTGTATCGCGGCTGGAAGTGGAGCTTCCCGATGGCCGCCGGCTGGTGCGGGAACTCAAGGTGGAGCAGCGCAAGTACAACATTCAGCGTATCGACGGCCTGCCACCTGCGAAAGTGACCCCGAGAAAGGAGGCGGACCTGAAGCGCATTCGCGAGGACATTGCGCAGGCGAAAAAGGCACGCGCCCTGGTGGACGAACGCACCGACTACCTCACCGGTTTCCAGTGGCCGGTAAAGGGTCGCATTTCCGGGGTCTATGGCAGCCAGCGGGTGCTGAACGGCAAGCCCAGGCGCCCCCATTTCGGGGTGGATATCGCCGGTCCCGTGGGCAAGCCGGTGAGGGCACCGGCCGATGGCATCGTCACCTTGGCGCATCCGGACATGTTCTTCTCCGGCGGTACCCTGATCATGGACCATGGCCAGGGGCTCTCTTCCTCGTTTCTCCACCTGAGCAAAATCCTGGTAAAGGAGGGTGACCGGGTGAAGAAAGGACAGATCGTGGCCGAGATGGGGGCCACCGGACGGGTCACCGGCCCCCATCTCGACTGGCGCATGAACCTGCGCGGCAAGCGGGTGGACCCCCAGACGGTGGTCCCGCCCATGGAAATCAAACAGACAGAGAAAACCCGATGAAAAAAACCCTGATAGCTTCCCTGTTGTTGGTCTGTTCCCAGTCCCTGTTTGCGGACAATCTGCTGGAGGTATACAAGATTGCGCTGGAACGGGATCCGGTGCTGCGTGAAGCCGCAGCAAAGCGGGAGTCCCAGCGCGAAGCCAAGCCCCTGGCGCTGTCACAACTGTTGCCACAGGTGGGTGTCTCGGGAAATACCCGGTACAAGTACAACGACTTCAAGCATGCCCCCTCGGAGGACTACAGCTTGAACGATCTCAGTATTGGCGTGAACCAGGCCATCTACCGGCGCGACCGCCTGATGCGACTGGAGGAGTCGGACTGGCAAGTGGAACTGGCCGATGATCAGTATCGGGTAGCCCAGCAGGACCTGATGCTGCGTGTGGCCAAAGCCTATTTCAACGTTCTCTCGGCCCAGGAAACGCTCGATTTCGTGCGCGCCGACAAGAAGGCCATCGCGCGGCAGCTGGAGCAGGCCAAGCAGCGTTTCGAGGTGGGGCTCATCGCCATTACCGGGGTATACGAGGCCCAGGCGCGCCATGACCAGTCCGTGACCAACGAGATCCTGGCCATGAACGAGCTGGACAACGCCTGGGAGGAATTGCGCAAGATTCTCGGCATCCGGCCCGAAATGCTGGCCGACCTCAAGAAGGAGATCCCGCTGGAACCGCCCATGCCTGCCGACATCGATGAATGGAGCAGCATTGGCATGCAGAACAGTCCCGACGTGAAGGCGGCTTCGGACGCGACCCAGATCGCCCAGCGCGAGATCGAGGTGCAGCGTTCCGGGCACTATCCAACGCTGGACCTTTTCGGCAGCTACGGCGTCGCCAACAGCAGCCGTGACCAAGCCATCTACGACGACGTGAACGACGGTACCATCGGGCTGGCCCTCAATGTGCCCATCTACCAGGGTGGTGGCGTGGTGGCCGCGACCCGCCAGGCCAGGGCCGATCTCATTGCAGCCCAGGAGCGGCTCGACCAGGCGCGCCGCGAAACCGACCAAAAGGTGCGCAATGCCTACCGTGCCCTTCAGGCGAGCATCAGTGCGGTGAAATCCCTGAAGGCAGGCATCGTTTCGGCCAAGAGTGCACTGGATGCCACCACTGCCGGTTTCGACGTGGGTACCCGTACCATGGTGGACGTGCTCAATTCGCAGCGGGATTACTACCGGGCCCAACAGGATCACGCCAAGGCGCGCTACACCTACATGCTTGCGGCCCTGGCGCTCAAGCGCGCCGCCGGCATACTCACCGAAGAGGACCTGGCCAAGGCCAACACACTGCTCACGGAGAACTCGAAGGACACGCAGCAGACGGGGAACTAGATGTCGGGCAACACCATCGGCAAGCTGTTCACTGTCACCAGCTTCGGTGAAAGCCATGGCCCGGCCATCGGCTGCATCGTGGATGGCTGTCCTCCGGGCATGGAGCTGAGCGAGGCCGACATCCAGCCGGACCTGGAACGGCGTCGCCCCGGCAAGAGCCGGCATACCACCCAGCGGCGCGAAATGGACGAGGTGCAGATCCTCTCCGG
The DNA here is from genome assembly GCA_003972985.1 of Gammaproteobacteria bacterium. Classification (GTDB taxonomy): domain Bacteria; phylum Pseudomonadota; class Gammaproteobacteria; order Chromatiales; family Chromatiaceae; genus Thiolapillus. The sequence continues at coordinate 4,629 of QNZQ01000091.1, forward strand.
CGTCTTCGAGGGCAGGACCACGGGCACGCCCATCGGGCTGATCATCCACAACACCGACCAGCGCTCCAAGGACTACTCGGATATCGCGGCGCGTTTTCGGCCCGGTCACGCCGACTACACCTACATCCAGAAATACGGCATCCGGGACTACCGTGGCGGCGGCCGCTCCTCGGCGCGGGAGACCGCCATGCGCGTGGCCGCCGGCGCCATCGCCAAGAAGTACCTTCGAGAGCGTTATGGCGTGGAGGTGCGTGGCTACCTCTCGGCCCTGGGCGAGAATCGCCCGCGCAGCTTTTCCTGGGAACCGGTGGAGCAGAATCCCTTCTTCTGGCCCGACGCCGATCAGGTGAAAGAGCTGGAAGCCTACATGGATGCCCTGCGCAAGGAGGGCAACTCGGTGGGTGCGGAAGTGAGTGTGGTCGCCACGGGCGTGCCGCCCGGCTGGGGCGAACCCGTCTTCGACCGGCTCGATGCCGATGTCGCCCATGCGCTCATGAGCATCAACGCCGCCAAGGGCGTGGAGATCGGCGCAGGCTTCGAATCGGTGCGCCAGAAGGGTACCGAGCATCGGGACGAGATGACGCCCGAGGGCTTTCTAAGCAACAACGCCGGGGGCATTCTCGGCGGCATCTCCTCGGGACAGGATGTGGTGGCCCGGGTCGCCTTCAAGCCCACCTCGAGCATCCGCCTGGGTGGGCAGACCGTGGATGTCACCGGCCATGCCACCGACGTGATCACCAAGGGACGCCACGATCCCTGTGTGGGCATCCGCGCCGTGCCCATTGCCGAGGCCATGCTGGCCATCGTGCTGCTGGACCACGCCCTGCGCCACCGGGCACAGAATGCCGACGTAAAGCCCGAAACGCCGGTGGTGCCGGCGCACCCCTGATTCCCTGATCCAGCTTCCCTTTCAGTAGGGGAAGGTTTGCGTAGGCCCGTATAAGGCGAAGCCGCATCGGGCGATCTGTTTCGGTGGCGGTTCTGGCAGCCGCCGGAATATAGTGGAGCAGCCCCGGAGGTCCAGGATTTCGCCAGACTCCCTGCAGGCTACGGCTGCTTCCCCATGGACATCCAAGCAGGAGAAAGCGCCTATAGTATCCGCGCCAGCAACACCCCATCGGCCGGCGTAAGCTCATGACCCTGATAGGTGATATACACCTTCGATTTTCCGCGTAGCGCCGGGACCTGGTTCATGTCCTGGCTGAAGGGCGGCACCACCAGGTCGCCAGCGATGACGTAGCCAGCGCTGCGCACGATGGAGATGTACTCGATGTCCGGGTGGGGCTGGATGTTGAGCCAGTAGAGCAGTGTACCGGGCGCCGGCGGCACCAGGTTGAAGAGAATGCCCCGTGAAACCTTCAGGGTCCGGTAGAGCCCGTTGCCGATCTCCCGCTTCACGAACCACTCCTTGATGAAGCCGAACATGCCATCGTCGTCCACGGCATCCAGGGCTCGGATGGCCTTGTCGGTTCCCAGGTGGGGCGCGGCGATGGTGATCAGTCGGTCCACCTTCCCCTTGCCGTACTGGACCAGCATCAGTCGCGCCACCACGCCCCCGGCCGAGTGGCCCACCAGGGTGATGTTCTCGTCGGGATGGGCCCTGGAGATGGCATCCACAGCGGCTTTGAGCCAGCTTGCCTGCAGCGGGGCAGGGGCGATGGAGGGGAGGTCGATGGTGTAGAACTGCTTCTTGCTCTCGTCGTCATGGGGAGCCGGCAGCTGCAGCAGTCCGGTAGGCGAGAAGGTGAAATTCCCAGCATACTGCCAGCCGGCCTGGCGCAGGGCCGCATTCACGCCGCTGAACTCCCAGGTGGCGGCATTGCTGAGATAGCCGTGGATCAGCAGCGCCACTTCCGCACTCGCCTGCCTTACAGGAACGAGCAGGGCAATGAGGGTGAACAAGAGTATCCTGAATCGAATCATTGCGTTTGCCTCGGAAGGAAAGTCTGTCAATGATCAGTATATTATTAAAAGCTGAAATAACAAGGGCAGATCATTCGAGGTATTCGACCTGTTTTTCAGCGGAACGGCCGGCTTCACCCCAATGTCATTAACTTAAGCCTCACCGTGTTCTTCGATACTGCATCTGGAATCCGGGGACTCGGACTTTTTTCATGTCTCTCGGGAACTTGCGTCCTGGGCGCACGGCCACTACCGCATCGGCCATACGCTGCAATAACCGCCATGAGA
>QNZQ01000025.1 GCA_003972985.1 Gammaproteobacteria bacterium
TGGAAATGTGGAATGTGTGCGACTATTTCCACTTGCTGACTTGGCTTTGGTTGCTCTATCGATTTACACCACAGAAGCACAATTCTACTCCGAATTTCATCTCCTCAGGGTGCCGCTGCTGCTGTGTTGGTGGTTACCGATGACGAAGAGAGAAACCCACACTGTGCCTGGGCTGGGCAGTGCGGGTTCTGAAGTCGTTTTGGCGACTCTCAGGAGCTATGGAGGTAGCGGATGTCACTAGCGAAGTTGATGGATACAGGAAACAGTATCGGAAGACGATTGTTGCTGGTGGCGCTATCCGCCTTGCTGGTGATGACCACGCTGGTGATCGCGATAGCCATGGTGTTGCCCGCGGGTCTGTATGTGGGCTTGAACAATGTCGAGTCGGTGAGTCAGGGTTGGGATGGTGCCGCCCGCCTGTCGCTGTTTCTCAAGTTCAGCGTCGATGACCGGGCAGCGGAAGAGCTGCGTGCCCGGTTGGCCTCTCTGGAAACGCTTGAGCACCGACTGGAAGGGCTGACAGATGAACAGGTGATGGCGGAACTGGGTCGCCCGGACCGCCATCCGGAAGCGGCACAGAAGGCGCGTGACAAGGTACTGCTGAACACCTTCCGCAGCGAAGATGACATCCTGCTCGCCCGCGACGGCAAACTGGCCACCTACGATGCCCAGATCCGCATCGCCTACACCAACATCGAACGCCTCAAGGCCTGGCTGGAGACGCAGAAGAAAAAGGCGGCCGCCCTGGAACGCAAGGGGCGCAAGATACCGGCCAAACTGCTGAAAGAGATCGAAAACACCCGCCACCAGATCAAGGCCAACTACGAGTCCATCCTCCGGCAGGAGAAGGACAAGGAGTTCATCCGCAAGAAATACGCCGCCGACCTGGCCCGGTTCCGCGAACTCAAGGAGCTCAAGACCGCGCAAGCTGAGAACGAGAAGAATACCGGTCAGAAACGCTACGATGCCATCGTCGAAACCGTTATCGTCTGCGACGGCAAGGTGGACTGTGACAGGGCCTGGGAGCGGGCGAAGAAATACGCCCGCAAGCATGCCACCACCCGCACCTACGTGGACACCCGCAAGATGTTCATGACCCAGCCGCCCAAGGAGAAGACGGACCTGAGCATCACGGTTTCACGCCTGCGGCCCGAGCCCGACAAGCCGGAGATCATCTTCATGGACGTCGCTTGCAGGAAACAGGTTGCCAGCGACACCTGGTGCGAAACCGAAGAGGCGAGAAAGATCCGCAATGAGTTCCGCCGGCATGTGCTGGGAGAGAAGTAGCCTCAGCCAGGCTCAAGCGCTACTGAACAGCCCGGAATCGAGGATCTGCCACTCCTCTTCCCAGGCCGAGAGCGGCAGCACCCGGTAGCGGGTGCGCAGGAACTGGTGCATCCTGCCTTCGGCATGCACCACCAGCATCTCCGCGCCTGCTTCGGGTGAGACCTTCAGCCCGACATCCTTCCTGAGCTCGGCCTCCCGCAGAACCTGGCGTAGCTGGGTCTGCAGCCTGTCGAAGAAGGCGCTGATCCGCTCGTGCAGTCGTTCGTGCTCCCCGGTGAGCGCATCGCCCAGCAGCACCCGGACCAGTCCGGGATTGCGCTCGGCAAAGGCCAGGAGCAGGTAGAGAATCCGTGCGCACCGCTGCCGGGTCTGGCGGTCCTCTTCGAGAATCTGGTTGATGCGGCTGAATACCCCTTCCTCGGCAAAATCGATGAGTCCCTCGAACATCCGCGCCTTGCTGGGAAAGTGGCGGTAGAGCGCGGCCTCGGAAACGCCCAGCGAAGCCGCCAGGCGCGCCGTGGTGATGCGGTTGCCCGGGTTGGATTCCAGCTCCCGCGCCAGGGCTTCGAGTATCTCCTGCTTGCGCGACATCAGCGGATCAGGGTGCCGATGCCTTCGTCGGTGAAGAGTTCCACCATCACCGCGTGTTTCACCCGGCCATCGATGATGTGTGCCGAGGTGACGCCCGAGCGAACCGCCTCCAGGGCACAGCGGATCTTGGGGAGCATGCCCCCGTGGATGGTGCCGTCGGCTATCAGCTCGTCCACCACGCTCGTGCTCAGACCGGTGAGCAGTTCCCCCTCCCTGCTGAGCAGTCCGCGGGTGTTGGTGAGCAGGATCAGCTTTTCTGCTCCCAGCACCTCGGCAACCTTCCCCGCCACCAGGTCGGCATTGATGTTGTAGGAGTGCCCGTCTTCGCCCACGCCGATGGGCGCGATGACCGGGATGAAGTTCCCCTGCACCAGCATGTCCACCACCGAGACATCGATGCTCTCCACCTCGCCCACGTGGCCGATATCGACGATCTCGGGCGGGTTGCCACTGCCGTCGTCCTGGGTGACCGTAAGCTTGCGAGCACGTATGAGGTCACCGTCCTTGCCGGTGAGCCCCACTGCGGATCCGCCGTGCCGGTTGATGAGATTGACGATCTCCTTGTTCACCAGGCCACCGAGCACCATCTCCACCACGTCCATGGTCTCCGCATCGGTGACCCGCATGCCGCTGACGAACTCGCTCTCCTTGCCAAGCCGCTTCAGCAGGCTGCCGATCTGCGGACCGCCCCCGTGAACCACCACGGGATTGATACCCACGGTCTTCATCAATACCACGTCGCGGGCGAAGCTCTGCTTCAGCGATTCGTCCACCATGGCGTTGCCGCCATACTTGATCACCACCGTTTTGTCACGGAATCGACGGATGTAGGGGAGTGCTTCGGAGAGCACCCTGGCCACATTGGTGGCGGATTCGGGAGAAAGGCTCATGTTTCCGGCTCGTGGTGTAGGGGGCTATCCTGGATCATCGGGTGGTCTACGCAAAACAGGCGCCATGGTATCAGAACGGCGGCTGCAGTTCCGGCGCGGCCCGCTCCAGGAACCGTCGGAAGCGGTCCTGGATCTCCACCATCGCGGTCTCATCCCTGGCCTCGAAGCGGAACACCAGCGCCGAGCGGGTATTGGAGGAGCGGATCAACCCCCAGGCCTGCTCGTATTCCAGGCGCAACCCGTCCAGGTCGATGACATCGGCCTCGCCGAAATCCCCTTCCCTGGAGATGATGCTGATCACTTGCTCGGCCTTGCCTTCGGGTACATCGAGCACCAACAGGGACGTGGCCAGCAAATCCGACGAGAAGGCTTCAAACACCGTGGAGACCGCGGCCGAATCCAGGGAGAAGATCTCCAGGAGCCGGGCGGCCACGTACATGCCGTCATCGAAACCGTACCAGCGGTCCTTTATGTAGATATGCCCGAACATCTCGCCGGCCAGCAGGCCGTTGCTCTCCTTCAGCTTGGCCTGGATTTCGGCATGGCCGGTGCGCCACATGATGGGCCGCCCCCCGTTCGACAGGATGTATTCCGGCAGCAGGGCACTGCAGGCCACGTCGTAGACCACATCCGCACCGGGGTTGCGCCTCACGATATCCGCCGCCAGCAGCATCAGCAGGTGATCGGCGTGGATCACCCTGCCCTGCTCGTCCACCAGCGCCAGGGCATCTCCGTCCACGTCCAGGGCAATCCCGAGCCGGGCACCCTGCGCCTGGACTTCCAGGATCAGCGCCTGCAGGTTGCTCTCGTCGGAGGGGTCGGCAAGGTGGTTGGGGAAACCGCCATCGGGCTCACAGAACAACGGGATCACTTCGCAACCCAGCTCCTCGAACAGCTGCTGCGCAACAGGACCGGCCACGCCGTTTCCACAGTCGAGCACCAGTTTTAGGGGCTCCACCAGCTGCACGTCACCCGTTACGTGGCGAAGATATTCCGAACTGAAATCACGGCTGTCGAGCTTGCCCACGCCTCTTTCGAAACGCCCGTCGAGTATGCGCTGGCGGAGTTCGATATGGTCGTGCTCTGCAAAGGGATGCCCATCCAGATAGATCTTGAAACCGTTGTACTCGGGTGGATTGTGCCCCCCGGTCACCATGACACCGGAAGTGGCCGTGGAGTTGCACATGGCATAGTTGAGCAGCGGGGCAGGCACTTCCCCCATGTCGATGACATCGCAGCCGGAAGCGAGCAACCCTGCAACCAGTGAGCTGGCATAGGCATCACTGGTGGCCCGGTTGTCGCGTCCCACGAGCACCTGTTTCTGGCCTGCTTCCTGAACGACACTACCCACGGCCAGGCCGATGGCCTGCGCCACCTCTTCATCGAGATCCATGCCGCTGAGCCCCCGGATGACACCGGAGCGGAAAATCGAGAGAGGCAACTGTTCTTCTGCCAGCGGTTCGATTTCCTGTATCTCCTCTGGCTCCACCTCTTCCACGATGACCTGGGCCACGCCGGCCCGGTTCTCGGAATGTCCCGCCTTTTCCGCGGTGAAGGTTGCCTGCGCGTAGCGTGCCAGTAGCTCCATGGCCGGCTTCGCCTCTGCAAGATGCGGCACAGGCGTCGCAGAACCCTTGCGCTTGAGCGTGGCATCCACCAGGGCAACCATGAGACCCATGTCAGCCTTGCAGTCCCGGGCCAGCCTGCGATAGCCGAACAGGGTGACTGCCAGCAGCAGCAGCGCTCCACCCAGCACCAGCGACAGCAGCAGCGGCCAAGCCATGCCCGCAACAGCAGGGGCTGCATAATGCACCTCCCAGATGGTTCCGGGGACCTTGATCTTGCCCACCGCCCCCTTCAGGGAATCATCGCCGGCGCTCGCCAGCAGCAGGCTGCCACCGGCAAAAACCTGTTCCAGTGATACGTAGGCGTCATTCAGCTGCAGGCCGCTGAAACTCTTTTTCAGCACACCCAGCGGGAAACCGGCAAACAGCACCGCCTCCACCTTGTTACCGGACAGTACCGGTGCGGCGACCAGCAGGTGCCGCTTTCCTTCGCGATCCTTGATCGCCTCCGCAGGCACCTCCCCCCGGGACCTGAGCACCTCCTGGAACATGTCGGCCGCCGCATAGCTGCCGGACAGTGCCCGGAGCACCTTTTCGTCGTTCCACCTGGCCGGGACCACGACCACCAGCGTGGCTTCGGGCATTCGTTCCTGCAGCTGTTTCGCCACGTTCCCGGGTTTCTCACCTCTTTTCAGCGCGGCCTCCAGTTGCGGATCACGAGCCAGAACGGAGACCAGTGCCATCCTGCCCTGCACCAGTTCTGCAACCCTCTGCTGCACGGCCACCGCCAGCGAATGGGTCAGGCGATCCTGGCGCTCGGAAGCTGCCTGGCCGGCCAGCCAGCTGCTGGCAAAGGTGAAGAGTGCGATGGAGACGACAGCCACCAGGATTACCGGCAGGTAGTAGGAAAATATGCTGCGCGAGCGTGTGACCCCCTTGGACGCCATTGCCACGGAAGGCTCTGGAGCGGCCTCCCCGTTCTTGTTCTTGTTCTTTTTCTTCCTGCCAATCAAATCCTCATCTCCCCCTCAGTGATTCACCTTACCCATGACTTCGGCAATCAGGGCCACCAGTTCCCGGGCAAGTACCCCCTTGTCCTGCTGTGGCAATGTTTGCTGCCCTGTTTTCCAGAAGACCTCGAGCGCATTCTCCTCCACCTCGAATCCGAGCCCCCTGCCCACCCGGTTGGCGGCAATCATGTCCACCCCTTTCCCTTCGAGTTTCTGCCGCGCATGGCGCTCCAGATCGGTGGTCTCCGCGGCGAATCCCACTGTCCAGGGACCATCGTCGAGCGCGGCCACCTCCGCGAGGATGTCCGGGTTCCGCAGCAGCCTGAGCTTGAGTATATCGGAAGACTTCTTGATTTTGTGGGGGCTGGAATCCTCCGGCCGGTAATCGGCAACGGCCGCGCAGCCCACGAACAGGTCCTGTTCGCCGATCCGTTCGAATACGGCGTCCCGCATTTCCTGCGCCGACTCCACGTCGATGCGCTCGATGCCCGGTGGCGTGGCCAGCGATACCGGTCCGGTGACCAGCGTCACGCGTGCGCCCTGCCCGTGGAATGCCTCGGCCAGGGCAAACCCCATCCTGCCGGAACTTCGGTTGCTCAGGTAACGCACCGGATCCAGCGCCTCGCGCGTGGGTCCGGCGGTCACCATCACGTTGCGCCCTTTGAACAGCTCTCCCTCGCCGAGGAGCAGTGCGGCGATTTCACCGGGCTCGCTCATGCGGCCAGGGCCCGACTCGCCACAGGCCTGATCGCCCTCGTCGGGTCCGATGCAGCGCACGCCCATCTCCTCGAGCAGCGCCAGGTTACGGCGGGTGGCCGGATGCTGCCACATCCTGTGGTTCATGGCAGGCGCCACCGTCACAGGCGCCCCGGTGGCCAGGCAGAGCGTGGTCAGGAGATCATTGGCCCGGCCCTGGGCCAGGCGCGCCAGGAAATCGGCGGTTGCCGGGGCCACGATCACCTGGTCGGCCCAGCGCACCAGCTCGATGTGCCCCATGGCAGCTTCGTGATCCTCGTCGAACAGCCGGGTCCTGGCAGGATTCCCGGTGAGCGCCTGGAAGGTCATCGGCGTCACGAACCGGGTGGCCGCCTCGGTGAGCACCGTCCGCACCGAGGCGCCTGCCTGAACCAGCAGCCTGGCCAGTTCGCAGCTCTTGTAGGCTGCAATGCCACCGGTAACTCCAAGCAGGATCTTTTTTTGCCGGTTCGTCATCGGACGGATCATAAATGAAGGGAGAAACAGAGGTTATACCCGAAGGGAGGGCCACTGCAAAGGCGGAACCGGTGCCCCCCCAGGGCCGCGTCATCTAATCCGATAACCCACTGACAAACCTGCACTATTAGATAATTGCTGGACGTCCACTTCAGATCATGCTTGAATTCAATCACCATGATCGAAGTGGATTTACCATGATCCCTGCCGCTGTCCGATGTCATCGTGCGGCCGATA
>QNZQ01000098.1 GCA_003972985.1 Gammaproteobacteria bacterium
CCCCGGATCACCCTGGAGAGCGAAAAACACGAGAATCACCTCTTCTGGTACGCACGCCGGCATGAGAAATGGGCGATCAGGTTGCCTCGGATAAGTCCCGGCGCCTAAAAACACCAAAATCAGAGAATCGGTGAGCGATGCGGGCTAGGAGTTTTCACCTTTTCACATTCTCTTCATGATATTCCGGAGGCTGAACATTGGTGCTGTTCAAGCCGGCAATTGGTTCAGGCCAGCAACGAAATCCCTTGCGTACCCCACGAGCTTGGCGAGAGCCAACCACAGATGGAGTTTTTGGATTCTTGCGAAGCTCGCCAAGTCCGCAAAGGGACAGGCTCCAAGATATTATTTCGCCAGAACGAAAAAACCCCGCCACGGTGGACGGGGTTTTCGGATGGGCCTGGGTTACAGCCGGGCTTACATCATGCCGCCCATGCCACCCATGCCCATGTCACCGCCACCCATGGGGGCAGCAGCCTCTTCCTTGGGCTCCTCGGCCACCATGCACTCGGTGGTGATCATGAGACCGGCCACGGAAGCGGCGTTCTGCAGCGCGGAACGGGTCACCTTGGTGGGATCCAGGATACCCATCTCCACCATGTCGCCGTACTCGCCATTGGCCGCGTTGTAGCCGTAGTTGCCCTCGTTGTTGGCAACCTCGTTCAGCACTACCGAGGGCTCACCGCCGGCGTTGGAGACGATCTGGCGAAGGGGCTCTTCCATGGCGCGGCGCGCCAGGGTGATGCCCACGTCCTGATCCTCGTTCGCACCTGAAAGGTCGGCAATGTTCTTCTGGGCGCGGACCAAGGCCACACCACCGCCAGGCACGATGCCCTCTTCCACGGCAGCACGGGTTGCGTGCAGGGCGTCTTCGACGCGTGCCTTCTTCTCCTTCATCTCCACCTCGGTGGCGGCACCTACCTTGATCACGGCCACGCCGCCAGCCAGCTTGGCCAGGCGCTCCTGGAGCTTCTCGCGGTCGTAGTCGGAGGTGGTCTCCTCCATCTGCGCACGGATCTGCTCGCAGCGGGCCTTGATGTCCTCGGGCACGCCGGCGCCGTCGATGATGGTGGTCTCTTCCTTGGTGACGACCACTTTCTTGGCGGTGCCGAGCTCGTTGAGAGTGGCCTTCTCCAGGGTCAGGCCCACCTCTTCGGAGATGACGGTACCGCCGGTGAGGATGGCGATGTCCTGCAGCATGGCCTTGCGGCGGTCACCGAAGCCGGGCGCCTTGACAGCCGCCACCTTGACGATGCCGCGCATGGTGTTGACCACCAGGGTGGCCAGGGCTTCGCCTTCCACGTCCTCAGCAATGATCAGCAGCGGACGGCCCGCCTTGGCCACGGCCTCGAGTACCGGCAGCAGGTCACGGATGTTGGAGATCTTCTTGTCGTGCAGCAGGATGAAGGGGTCTTCCAGCTCCACGGACATGTTCTGCTGGTTGTTGATGAAGTAGGGGGAGAGGTAGCCGCGGTCGAACTGCATGCCTTCCACCACGTCCAGCTCATTGTCCAGCGCGGAACCCTCTTCCACGGTGATGACCCCTTCCTTGCCCACCTTCTCCATGGCCTCAGCGATGATATTGCCGATGGCCTCATCGGAGTTGGCGGAGATGGAGCCCACCTGGGCGATGGCCTTGGAGTCGGCGCAGGGCTTGGACATGCTCTTGAGCTGCTCCACGGCCGCCTCCACGGCCTTGTCGATGCCGCGCTTGAGGTCCATGGGGTTCATGCCGGCAGCTACCGCCTTGAGGCCCTCGCGCACCATGGCCTGGGCCAGCACGGTGGCCGTGGTGGTACCGTCACCGGCCACGTCGGAAGTCTGGGAAGAGACCTCCTTCACCATCTGCGCGCCCATGTTCTCGAATTTGTCGGTCAGCTCGATCTCCTTGGCCACGGAGACGCCGTCCTTGGTGATGGTGGGGGCGCCGAAGGACTTCTCCAGCACCACGTTGCGGCCCTTGGGACCGAGAGTGACCTTTACCGCGTTTGCCAGAATGTTCACGCCGTTCAGCATGCGCTGACGGGCTTCGTCACCAAATCTCACTTCTTTTGCAGACATGTTTCGCTTCCTTCAAATCTCGTTCAACGATTCCAGCCGGTCATGGATCGAAAAACCGGCCCGTTCATGATCGGGTAGGGGTGATGTTCAGTCTTCGATGACGCCCATGATGTCGTCTTCACGCATCACCAGCAGTTCTTCACCGTCGATCTTCACCTCTGTGCCGGCGTATTTGCCGAACAGCACCTTGTCGCCCACTTTCACATCCAGGGGGCGGACATCGCCGTTCTCCAGGATCTTGCCGTTGCCTGCGGCAACCACTTCACCCTGGATGGGCTTCTCGGTAGCACTGTCGGGCAGCACGATGCCGCCAGGGGTGGTGTGCTCTTCTTCCGTGCGACGGATGACCACGCGGTCATGCAGGGGACGGATCTTCATAAGACAAACTCCTCAAATCGATCTGTTCTGGTTTGGTTGGATTCCGGGAGTGTTAGCACTCCCCCTTGGTGGATGCTAATAATAGGGGCGGAAAGTGGAAAGTCAAGACGTTCCAGAAGAAAAATCAGTCGTCTTCGTGACGGTATTCACCCTCGATGACACGGATCCTGCGCACTTCGGTTTCAGCCGGGGCGGAAGGCCCGCCCGGCCCGGGACCCATGGTGCCGCAGCGTTTGATCACGGCGAGGATGAACTTGCGCCGCAACGGGGGGACCAACAGGAGAAAGCCGATGGCATCGGTGATGAAACCGGGGAATAAAAGCATGATCCCGGCCATCATGAGAAAAGCGCCTTCGAGCATTTCCAGCGCAGGCACCTCGCCCCTGGCCAGGGTCTTCTGTACCCGGAGCAGGACCGAAACTCCCTGTATGCGCACCAGGCTGGCGCCGAGCACCGCGGTGAAGACACTTATTAATATGGTCGGCAGTGCCCCGATCTCGGAACCGACCTCGATGAGCACGTAGAGTTCGAGCAGGGGCGCCCCTACCAGTATCAGGAGAAAAATAATTCCGGGATTCATCTTGCATACCTCGGGGCAAATTCGTTTAATTCAAGCTCCATTCCATCCAGGCTGCGCAGCTGAAATGAACGACGGCGCCCCTCCGGTCTCTTCCCCCATGCTGGTGGTCCTGTGTACCTGCCCGCCGGACCAGGCGAACCGCATCGCTAAAGTGCTGGTGGAGCAAAGAGTCGCCGCCTGCGTGAATGTCACACCTTCGGTGCAGTCCATTTACCGCTGGCAGAACGAACTGCAGAAGGAGGAGGAAGCGCTGCTGCTGATCAAGACCAGCGAAGCGGTCTGGCCGGCCCTGGAAAAGACACTGCAGCAGCTGCACCCCTACGAGGTGCCGGAAATCATCGCCCTGCCCGTGGCGAGGGCAGCCACCAGCTACCAGAGATGGGTAGAGGAAAACCTATGTACCGACTGATCAGCCTGTTTCTGCTCCTGTCCCTGAGTGGCGGGACCCTTCTGGCCGAGGAGGAACTGCTCAAGCCCGACCAGGCCTTCAGCATCTCCAGCCGATCCGAGGGCAACAACATCGTGGTCCACTGGGACATCGCGGACGGGTACTACCTCTACCGCAGCAAGTTTCGTTTCGAGACCAGCGACCCCAAGGTGACCCTTGGCAGCGCCGAGCTGCCGCCGGGCAAGATCAAGAAGGATCCCTTCTTCGGCGACATCGAGGTCTACCGCGGTTCCGTGGAGGCGGTCATCCCCATGCATGCCCAGGGCGACCAGAAGCCCGACATCCTGGAACTCGATGTACGCTCCCAGGGATGCGCCGACATCGGCATCTGCTATCCGCCCCACACCCAGACCCTGCTGGTGGCGCTCGACAGCAATGCCGACGGACCACCACCGGTGACGGCGGTCGCGGCCGCCGAAGCCGAGGAAGCCCTGGAGCAGTTCACCGGCTCGAAAATCGAGGGCGCCAGCGCTTCACCCACCCCGGAGGAGCCGGCTGCCACATCACCGCTCGAGGCACTGGGCAACACCCTGGGGGACGCCCTGGGACTGGACGACGACGATGGCATCCTGCCACCGGACAAGGCCTACCAGGTGATCCCCCAAGTGGTCGATGGCCATGAGCTGCGACTCGATTTCAAGGTGGCCGACGGCACCTATCTCTACGAGGACAAGCTCGAGGTGCAGGTCGAGGGTGACGGCGTGGGCGTCGGCCCGCTGAAGCTGCCCAAGGCCAAGATCAAGCCGGATACCATCAAGCCGGACGGCACCATCGGCGACGTGCCCGTCTATGTCCACGATTTCCAGGTGACGGTTCCCCTGGTGCGCGAAAAACCGGAGGCGCTCACCGCCAGGGTGACGGTGAAATACCAGGGCTGCGCCGAACGGGGCATCTGTTATCCGCCGCAGAAGAAGGTCTTCGAGCTGCCCCTTCCTCCGGTGAAGAAGGTCGATGCGGCGGGCAGCGCCACCAGCAAGGTGGCCCGCGCCATCGACCAGCCGGCGCCCGCCGGGACTGCGTCCTCTCCGGCGGCTCCTGCCCCTGCAGCAGCGCCAGCGACCGTAACCGAGCAGTCCGAGCAGGACCAGATCGCCACCATGCTGAAGTCGGACAGTACCTGGCTGGTGATGCTGAGCTTCTTCGGCATCGGCCTGCTGCTCGCCTTCACCCCCTGCGTCTTCCCCATGATTCCCATCCTGTCGGGCATCATCGCCGGGCAGGGCAGCGGCATCACCACGCGCCGCGCCTTCACCCTGTCGCTGGTCTACGTGCTCGCCATGGCGGCAACCTATACCATCGTGGGCGTGCTGGCCGGGCTCTTCGGCGCCAACCTGCAGGCCGCCTTCCAGAATCCCTGGATCCTGAGCGCCTTCGCCGGCCTCTTCGTGCTGCTGGCGCTCTCCATGTTCGGCTTTTACGACCTGCAGCTGCCTGCCAGCTGGCAGTCCAGGCTGAGCGAGCTGAGCAACCGCCAGCAGGGCGGGCAACTGAGCGGCGTGGCGGTGATGGGCCTGCTATCGGCCCTCATCGTAGGCCCCTGCGTGGCGCCACCGCTGGCCGGTGCGCTCATCTTCATCGGGCAGACGGGTGACTGGATGCTGGGCGGGCTCGCCCTCTTCGCCATGAGCCTGGGAATGGGCGCCCCCCTGCTCGCCATCGGCACCTCCGCCGGCAAGTTCCTGCCCAAGGCCGGGGGCTGGATGGACGCGGTGAAAGCGGTCTTCGGCGTCATCATGCTGGGCCTGGCCATCACCATGCTCGAGCGTTTCCTGCCCGAGGTGATCATCATGGCGCTGTGGGGCGTGCTGCTGGTGGTCTCCTCCATCTACATGGGTGCGCTGAAGCAGCTTCCCGTGGAGGCCAGCGGCTGGACCAAGCTGTGGAAGGGATTCGGCGTGGTGCTGCTCATCTACGGCACCCTGTTCATCGTGGGCGTGGCGGCCAACGGCAGGGATACCCTGCAGCCCCTGCGCGGATTGATGCCCGCCGGCACAGGCGCACCGGGCACCGTGGCCGGCCACGTGACCTTCCGCCAGGTGAAGAACAACGCCGAGCTGGACCGCGAGCTGGCTGCCGCCAGGGCTGCCGGCAAACCGGTGATGCTCGACTTTTATGCCGACTGGTGCATCTACTGCAAGACCCTGGAGAAGAACGTCTTCCCCGATCCGCGGGTGCGGGCGGCCATGGCCGATTTCGTCATGCTGCAGGTGGATGTCACCGACCAGACCGACGAGCAGCTGGCCATCCAGAAACGCTTCGATGTACCTGCACCGCCGGCACTCATCTTCTGGAACCCCTCGGGCGAGGAGCTGCGACACCTGCGCATCATGGGTGAGATCGACGCCCAGGAACTGGCCCGGCACGCTGCCAGGGTCTATCAATGAACCTCCGGCAGTTTCTTGCACTGGCGCTGGCAGGCATCCTGCTGGGCGCAGCCACCGCCGGCCTCTACAAGTGGATGCAGCAGCGGCACGGTGCGGACAGCGTCGTCTCGCTGGGCATGCTGCCGGATTTCACCCTGACCAACATCGACGGTACCCTGTGGCGCGCCGAGGAGTGGCGCGGCCGGATCCTGGTGATCAACTTCTGGGCCAGCTGGTGTCCTCCCTGCCGCAAGGAGATGCCTCTGTTCGTGCGCCTGCAGGAAGAACTGGGACCCAGGGGCGTGCTCTTCGTCGGCATCGCCATCGACGATCCCCAGGCGGTGCAGGACTTCATCGATACCCATGGCATCGAGTTTCCCATTCTCCTGGGGCAGGAAAAGGGCATCGAACTGGCGCGGAAGCTGGGAAACCGCCTGGAAGCCCTTCCCTACACCGTGGTGGCCGACCGCGATGGCCACGTGGTGCTGCGCCAGGCCGGCGAAATGACCGCTCAGGTGCTGCGCCCGCTGCTGGAGAAGCTGCTTTCCCGATCCTGAGAAAGTTCTTCCTCAACGTTGGCAGGGCACTGGAAATGTACCCGACATTTCCAGCATTCCCTCCATCCCTGGAGGTCATGCCGACGCAGAGCCTACGATGCACAGGGATGTGCGAGTGCCGCGGGAGGCAGGATGCCGGGAGCGGCCATGGACGCATTCACGGCGGTTTTCCGAGCAGGAGCTCGCCCTGCTCCAACTTTAGATGACGTAGACTTTCGCATCATCCTCAGGGCCACGTCATCTAATCCGATAACCCACTGACAAACCTGCACTATTAGATAATTGCTGGACGTCCACTTCAGATCATGCTTGAATTCAATCACCATGATCGAAGTGGATTTACCATGATCCCTGCCGCTGTCCGATGTCATCG
>QNZQ01000022.1 GCA_003972985.1 Gammaproteobacteria bacterium
ACCGGTCTCCCATATGACTGGACGCCGCGTTCGGATGCTCCCTTGGGATCCCCTTTGGCGCCTTCGGCACGTCGGGTATCCCGTGTCGCCTCGCGGCTACCGGGGACTACCCGCCTTCGCTTCGCTCTCCATGGCGGGCAGCGGAAGAGCCACTTTTCTATTATCCCACGTCGTGGTCGATCCGGCAGAGATACTGATCATCGAGCATGAAAAAAGCCCGAACCAAAGGTCCGGGCAGTTATTCGATGGCATTCAGCCAGGATGAACCGGGCACTTACTCCTTCAGCCGCTGGGGCTCGTCCTGCTCCAGGTAGGCCAGTTCGGCATCGGTGAGCTCTACCTCGTCGTAACCGGTGATCATGGGCGCCACGTGATGGACAAAGGATCCGCCGGTGGTGAGCAGGTAGAGATGGATGATGATGAAAGCCAGGATGGCGAAGGCCGTGGCCACGTGAACGGTGGCGATCCAGCCCAGCGCAGGATGGGTGATCCCCTGCTGCCACAGGTTGTAGCTCAGGTAGGCCAGCCCCGAGAACCAGATGAGCGGAAAGAGAAACAGCTTCAGCCCCAGGTAGGAGGCCGCCTGCAGGGGGTTGTGCTTGCGCCAGAAATGCTTGCGGTAGGGATGATCCTCTCCCTTGAAGATGCCGTAGGCATAGAAACGCGCCACCGGCCACAAGCCCTTGGTGGTGGGCAGATAGTGGCGCCAGCTTCCGGTGGTGATGTGCCAGAAGATGGCGAAGATCCACAGCACGATGAGGGAAATGGCCGCCACCACGTGGAAATAGACCGCCTTGTCGAAGCTGATCAGCTCGTAGTAGCCGTGCACCCGGAACCCGGTGAACAGCAGGGTGAAGATGAGGAACGCCTGGGTCCAGTGCCAGAAGCGCTCGAAGCCGTTGAAGATTCTGACCTTGCGAATGGGCATCAGCTTTTCCTCCTGCTCAGGAATATGCGCAACAGTCCGTGGCCACCCACGCCGGCCAGGGTACCGCCCACCAGCAACAGCCCGAACCAGTCCAGCCAGGGATGGGAATCACGACCCGGCATATAGAAGCCTTTCAGCTCGGCCAGCCGCCCGTGCTTCGAGTGACACTGGTCGCAGTCGAGTGCCTGCTCCTTTGGCGCCACCATGTGGTTCTGGGGCCACCAGGACCAGGTATCGATGAACCCGTATTCGCCGCTGTAGGGAATATCGAATTCCTTCATGCCGTACTCGATGGCCTTGGCGAAGTTGTAGTTGCCCCAGAAGGCGGCATCGTCGTCACCCCACAGGTGCATGTAGACCAGGGTGTTGTTGCCCTTGTCGTAGGGCTGCACCGTGTGCATGCGCTTGAAGGGCCAGATGCGCGAATCGGGGTCCGATGGCGAACCGCCGAAATAGTTGATCTCCACCGGCTTGTTGGGATCGAAGACGGTGTCGATGGTGGTGTACTTCATCACCCCGTCGAACCAGCGATAGACCGGCGGGAAGTTCTCGTCGTACTTGAAGGAGCCCTTGATGGACTTGTAGGTGTGGCGGGGTTCACCGTTACCCTGAACATAGCCCTCTTCGCGGTAGCCCTCGCCGTTCTTCAGGCGTCCGGCGGTGCGCCAGTCCCAGAATATCTTGGTGGCCACGCCGCCGCGTGCAGTGGCGGGAATGTGGCAGCTCTCGCACGCCACCCGGTCCACGTGGTCGTTGAGCTTGAAGCCGCGGATGCTGCTGGGATGGGGGTGATCGCCGTGGCAGCTCTCGCAGGTGGCGGTCTGCCGCTCCATGCCGGGCTTGGGCAGGGCGTGCTCCTTCTCGTCCTTGGCGATCATCAGGTAGCGGCTGCCCGCCCACTCGTGGCCCTCTCCCACGTGGCAGATGATGCAGGCGAAGTTCTCGCCATCTTCCGACATGTGCACGTCCACGTCACGTGTCGGATGGAAGAGCACCGAGGAAAGATCGCCGTGCTTTACGTTGTCACCGCCACCGCCAAAGAAATGGCAGGAGCCGCAGTTGGCTCTCCCCGGAAGGCGCACGTTCTGGGCCACTTTCACCCAGTCGATGGGCGGCTTGCCCTCGAACATGATGGCGCAGGCCTTGTTGCCCCGGGTGGGCGGCAGCTTGTAATAGGTGCCGGTGCCGTCGTGGCACACCAGGCAGTCGATGTTTTCCTGCTTGGTGAGATCGTAGTCCGGTCCCTTGCGGTTGAAGCCGGCATGACACTGGGCGCACATGCCCTCGTTGCCGCGGGCATTGGTGCAGAAGTTGTTGACCAGGTACTCCTTGCCCAGCTGCTGCCCGGTGATGGGGTGCTTGTAGCTCCAGGTCCAGTGCCGGTTCTTGATGAACTGGTCACCGGCCTTGTTGTGGCACTCGAGGCAGGCCTTGGTCACCTCGGGACCGCTGGTGAAGGGCCCCTGCAATTCCTTGTACTTGGTGTGATCAGCCGTGCTCTTGCGGGTCTTGTCCTCGTCCAGGGCGGTGATGGGGTTATCCACCGGGCCCTTTACCCCTACATCGGTGTACTCGCTGATGCCAAGTTCTATCTTGCTTTTCGAGGAGGATTCCTCGGCCTGCAGAAAACCGGCCCAAGACGAAGACAGGAAAACCCCCGCCAGCAAAACCCACCGTAAACCACCGGATCTCCAATTGCGCTGCGCCACTACAGTCACCAACCTGATAGCCACTATGAAGCTATTACCCTACACCTTCCATGGAGGAGATTCCTTGATTCTTCTTAACTTTGGTGCCCGGCAATCGCCTTTTCCAGGTGTTTCATCCAGCGGGCGTGGAGCTCCGCGCTACCCGCCGCCACGGCCGAGCGGACGGTGGTGGCATGGGCCTGTAGGGGTTCCCCGTCGAGCGTGGAGCTGACGCCGCCTGCCTCCGCAAAGATGAGCTGGCCGGCCGCGTAGTCCCAGAGCTTCTGTCCGCCATGGAGGTAGATATCGGCACGCGAGGCGGCCATCCAGCACCAGTCCAGCGCCACCGTGCCCAGGTTTCGCTGCGAGGCGAAAGGCGGCGCTTCCACCAGCGCCACGGCCAGGTTCACCGGCAGCCGCTTGTAATCCACCAGTGCCAAGGAGGCCGCCAGCGTCTGCGCGGCCGAACGGATCCGCATGGGTTCACCGTCGAGCTCGGCACCCATCCCGCGCCTCGCTGCGAACAGCTCGTCGCGCACCGGATCATAGACGATGCCGAGCACCACCTCCTCCCCCACCGAGAGCGCCAGCGAGCAGGTGAACATCTCGAAACCGTGCGCGAAATTGGTGGTACCATCCAGGGGATCGAGGATCCAGCAACCTTCGGAGCGTGTAAGCGCCCGCTCCTGGCTGTTGCAGCTGGACTCCTCCCCGAGAAAGGCGTACTCGGGCCAGTGGTGGGCCAGGTAGTACATCACCGCCTGTTGCATAGCCCTGTCCGCCTCGGTCACCAGGCTGCCGTCCTCCTTGAACATCACCCGGACGTGGTGAAAGCGGCTCATCAGTTCCCGGCGGGCCAGCGACCGGATCGCCTCCTTGAGCCTGTCCCAGGCCGCCTGTTCGGCGAAGGGAGTCCGGGCGATCATGGCGCCTGCTCCAGCCGGCGGGTGACCAGCGAATAGGCCGGCGCCTCCACCGGCAGGGGAATCCGCACCTTCCAGCCGCTGCCCGGGGCCACTTCCAGTGGTTCCCCGGATTCGTTCTGCATCTGTTCCAGGCTGAAACCGTGGTTCCCCTCCGGCGTGACCAGCGTCAGCTCGTCACCCACGGCGAAACGGTTCTTCACCTCCACCACGCCCCAGCCGTCGGTCGCCTGGAGCACTTCCGCCACGAACTGGGAACGCCTGGCCACCGAAGCCCCTTCCCGGTAGTTCTGCAGCTCCCGGGTCTCGTGGCGCTGGAAGAAGCCGTCGGTGTAGCCCCGGTTGGCCAGGTTCTCCAGTTCACTCATCAGCGCCGGATCGAAGGGGCGGCCCGCCACCGCATCGTCGATGGCGCGCCGGTAGATCTGGGTCACCTGGGCGGTGTAGTAGTGGGACTTGGTGCGTCCTTCGATCTTCAGGCAGTCCACGCCAATCTCCACCAGCCGTTGCACGTGCTCCACCGCGCGCAGGTCGCGCGAGTTCAGGATGTAGGTACCCTGCTCATCCTCTTCGATGGGCATGAACTCGCCGGGCCGGTTGGGCTCCTCGATGTAATAGACCTGGTCCGCCTTCGGGTGTCGCGCCAGTTCTTCCGGTTTCACGCTGGGCGCTTCGTTCACGCGATATTCCCAGCGGCAGGCGTTGGTGCAGGTGCCCTGGTTGGCGTCCCGGTGATTGAAATAGCCCGACAGCAGGCAGCGTCCGGAATAGGCGATGCAGAGCGCCCCGTGAACGAAGACTTCCAGCTCCATGTCCGGTACTGCCTGGCGGATCGCCTCGATCTGCTCCAGCGACAGCTCCCGAGACAGGATCACCCGCGTGAGCCCCTGGCGCTGCCAAAAGCGCACGCTGACCGAGTTCATGGTATTGGCCTGCACCGAGAGGTGCACCGGCAGCTCGGGCCAGGTGTCGCGCACCAGCATGATCAGCCCGGGATCGGCCATGATGAAGGCGTCAGGACCCATCTCCACCACGGGACGGAGGTCGTCGAGGAAGGTTTTGAGCTTGGCGTCGTGGGGCATCACGTTCACCGCCACGAAGAACTGCCGGCCCTGGGCGTGGGCCTCCTCGATGCCGACACGCAGGTTCTCCTCGAGAAAATCGTTGTTGCGCACCCGCAGGCTGTAGCGCGGCATGCCAGCATAGACGGCATCGGCGCCGTAGGCAAAAGCGTAGCGCATGTTGCGCAGGGTGCCGGCGGGAGAGAGGAGTTCGGGGCGTTTCACGTCGCGGAAGGTTCGAAAGCAGCACCGGTCATTCTACAGGATCACAGATCCCGCCGGGATCATTGTAGGAGCGGCGCCCTCGCCGCGAATGTTCCCGGTTTCGGCCCGGGGGCGGGCCTCCTACAGGTAGGAGCGGCGCCCCCGCCGCGAATGTTCGGATTCGGCCCGGGGCGGGCCTCCTACGTAAGCTGCGGAAAATCAGTGCCTCCGCCCGGTATACCGGAACTTACGGAAGAACCTGGGCTGGAGCAGCCACACCAGCTCGCCCTGGTCGAAATCCAGGTCTTCCCAGCGCGACAGGGGAAAATCGAGGCGCGCCATGGCGGCGGTGGGCATGCGCACCCGCCCGCCGGTGAAGTTGCAGATCAGCTCCGACCAGGTGGGCTCGTGCCCCACCAGCATGACTCGCTCCTCCTTCGCCGGCAGCTTACGGATGAGCTGGAGCACCTTTTCCGCTGAAGTGGCATAGAGCGCTTCGCTCATCACCACCTCCGGCGCCCAGTCGCCGGCGCGCAGGGCCAGGTCCAGGGTGGACCGCGCCCGCACCGCGGTGGAACAGATCACCAGCTGCGGCAGGGGCGTTCCGGAAGAGGCCAGCAGCATGCCCATGTTCTGGGCGTCGCGTTCCCCGCGCAGTGACAGGGGCCGCTCGTGGTCACTGGCAAAGGCGGCGTTCCAGTCGGATTTGCCGTGCCGGAAGAGAAAGAGCCGCCTGCTCATGCCACCGCCTGGTAGTAGAGGTTCTGCGGATGCTTCGCTTCCACGAAGAAGTACCAGCGCTCCGCCAGCAGCCCCAGGTACTGCACCAGGAAGGCCGCCAGCGGCAGGCCGGGCGAGTGGATGAGCCAGGCGGCTCCGAGCAGCAGGGGCGGAAAGACGAAGACCATCAGCAGGAAGAACCACTTGGTGAATTTCACCCTGGCCGGCGTCGCGCCGTGGAAGAACTCATGGGTGTTGAAGTTACCCCCCATGAACCCCTGGGACTTCTGTTCGATCCGGTTGTGGCGGATGCCGATGGCCGTCTGCAGGGTGCTCTTGTGCACCAGGCGGGCGTTGCGGCGCAGGGAGAGCAGCCGGCTCACCGCTGCGGCCAGGGTGAAGATCACCGCCCAGGCTCCGAAGAAGGCCACCAGGTCGATGCCCAGCCAGGCGGAGAAGGCCGCTGCCAGGGTGAAGCCCGAGGCCAGCCCCAGCAACACGAAGTTGATCAGGGTATAGGCCGAGTGCCACTCCTCGATGAACTTGATGCTGGCGTAGATCATGGCGGTACAGCCGAAGAGCGCGAAGGCCGCCAGCGCCCCCAGCACCCCCAGAACCAGGGTGGTATCCACCGGGATCTGCCCTTTTACCACGAACAGCGGCTGGGTCATCTCGAAGAAGTGGAAAACCCCGTAGAGAAACACCAGCAACATGAACAGTGGCAGTACGATCACCTCGCGCGACAACCAGGAAGTGCGCCACTGGCTGGCAGCACGCCAGGCACGCTCCGGCCTGCCCAGGTGGAACACCGAGGCGATGAGCCCGGCCACCAGGAACAGCAGCGAAAGGAAACTGCCCACGGCATAGAAACGCACCGAATCCTGGGGCTGGAGCAGGTTGGCCAGGGAATAGACCTGGCCGGTGACCAGCGCCAGGAACAGGCCCTGCCCCACGCCGATGAGCGTGGTGAGAAAGATGACGGAAAATGCCGGGTGCATGGTTCTGGTCCTGAGTTTTTCGCTTGTCTTCAGCGGTAGTTACGGCGCTAACCCGGATTTCTCACCACCCCTCTAGAAATAGGCCTCTTTTTGTTGCATAAAGCAAGGGCAACCAAACACTTACCGGCAACAAGAGAAAGAGGCCTATGAATACAGAGTGTAAA
Organism: Gammaproteobacteria bacterium; assembly: GCA_003972985.1. Classification (GTDB taxonomy): domain Bacteria; phylum Pseudomonadota; class Gammaproteobacteria; order Chromatiales; family Chromatiaceae; genus Thiolapillus. Next base: position 6,687 of record QNZQ01000022.1, read on the forward strand.
CCGAAACAGCTGGAATTTCAGTCCCTGGGTCGACGC
>QNZQ01000099.1 GCA_003972985.1 Gammaproteobacteria bacterium
GACCCAGGGACTGAAATTCCAGCTGTTTCGGTTTACACTCTGTATTCATAGGCCTCTTTCTCTTGTTGCCGGTAAGTGTTTGGTTGCCCTTGCTTTATGCAACAAAAAGAGGCCTATTTCTAGAGGGGTGGTGAGAAATCCGGGCTAGGTATGTCCACCAACTACATGGAAACACTGAAAATGCTTGCAGAAATCAATCTGGGGTGGAGCCTCCTGCCCGCCACCATCCGGGGACGCAGCCTGAAGATACTTCCGGTGCCGCTGAAGCTCAGCCGCTCTCTGGGCGTAGTGATTCACAGGGATCGCACCCTCTCCAACCCCGCCCGCGCACTGCTGGGGGAGCTGCCATCATGAGAGGGCTTCTTCTCCCTCTGCTGCTCGCCCTGGCCGGGTGCGCCACGCCACCCGGCTCCAGGGATCTGACCGTCCTCTGTCATACCGTGGATCCCCCGGTCCAGTGGGGCGCCGTCTCCGGCCTCTCCATGGATCGCCACCATCTCTACGCGGTGCACGATCACAACCGCCCCAACCCGGAGATCCTGGTGCTGCGCCTTACTTCCGGCGAGGCGAGCATCGTCCGCCGGCTACCGCTACTTGACCAGGCAGGCTACCTCGACCTGGAAGGGATCAGCCGGCGGGAAGGAAGCGGTTTCTGGGCGGTCTCCGAAGGCCGGGGCAGGCAGGAGAACCGGCTATTGCGGATCGATGCCGATGGCGTGGTTGCCGAACAGGTGCGGCTTCCGCACAGCGTCCGCATCCACCGGCGCAAGGGCGGATTCGAGGGAGTGGCGGCTCGCGGCCGGGATCCCAACGAAGAGGTAGTGGTGGCTTTCCAGCACCCCTGGAAGGACGATCCACCTGGGACGGTGAAGCTGGGCCGCTACTGGCCGATGGAAAAGCGCTGGGAGTTGTTCCGCTATCCACTCGATGATCCCAGGAGCGGCCTCTCCGCCCTGGCTTTTCTTCCCGACGGACGCCTGGCCGTGCTGGAGCGGGACAACAAGCCCCTGTTCAGGGCAAAGATCAAGCGCATCTATGTCGTTGAACTGCCTCATGATGCGTTACCCGGCAAACCACTGGAAAAACGACTGCTGCTGGACCTGCTCCAGTGGCGCGGCCATCTTCTCCAGTGCGGCACCAACGGCAAGTTCGAGGGCCTGGCCGCTGCCGGTCCGCGTCACCTGTTCCTGGTCGCCGACGACGATGGCGACGCCAGTGCACGGATCCTTGAGCTCACATGGTAATCCGCCGCCCGGACGCGTATACTGCATCGACGGCAGCGGTTCCCGCTGCCTTCTTATTTTTTCGATCCAGGTAACACCATGTCTCCATCCCCCCTCCCCGGCTTCAGCGAGCTGAAGCTGCCCGATGCCCTCTTGTCCGTACTCCAGGAAGTGGGCTACGAAAGTCCTTCGCCCATCCAGGCACGCGCCATCCCTCCACTGCTGCAGGGAGAGGATCTTCTCGGCCATGCACCGACGGGCACCGGCAAGACCGCCGCCTTTGCCCTGCCCCTGCTGGCACGGCTCGATGCGGGGAAAAAGGAGGTTCAGGTCATGGTGCTCACCCCCACCCGGGAGCTGGCCATCCAGGTGGCGGAAGCCTTCCAGCGCTACGGCGCCAACCTGCCCGGCTTTCACGTGCTGCCCATCTACGGCGGCCAGGACTACGGCATCCAGATCCGCCAGCTGAAGCGCGGCGCGCAGGTGGTGGTGGGCACTCCCGGGCGGGTGATGGACCATCTCCGCAAGGGCACCCTGAAGCTGGGCGGCCTCCAGGCGCTGGTGCTCGACGAAGCGGACGAAATGCTGCGCATGGGCTTCATCGACGACGTGGAGTGGATTCTCGATCAGACGCCGGACAAGCGCCAGATGGCGCTCTTTTCCGCCACCATGCCGAAGGAGATCGAGAAGATCGCCCGGCGCCACCTGCACCAGCCCCAGCAGGTCTCCATCGAGACCAAGACCGCCACCGCTGCCACCATTCGCCAACGCTACTGGCTGGTGAGCGGCCTGCACAAGCTCGACGCCCTCACCCGCATTCTCGAAGTGGAGCCCTTGGATGCCACCATCCTCTTCGTGCGCACCAGGACCGCCACCGTGGAACTGTCCCGCCGGCTGGAGGCACGCGGTTACGCGGCGGCGGCCATCAACGGCGACATGGCGCAGAAGCAGCGTGAGCAGATGGTGGAGCGGCTCAAGTCCGGGGAGATCGACATCCTGGTGGCCACCGACGTGGCCGCCCGCGGCCTGGACGTGGAGCGCATCAGCCACGTGATCAACTACGACATTCCCAACGACCCCGAGGCCTACATCCACCGCATCGGTCGAACCGGCCGCGCCGGCCGCAAGGGCGATGCCATCCTCTTCGTGGCACCCCGCGAACGGCGCATGCTGCGCGCCATCGAAAAGGCCACGCGGCAGAAGATCGAGCCCCTGGAGCTGCCTTCCACCGAGACCGTGAACAACAAGCGCATCGCCGATTTCAAGCAGCGTATCAGCGATACCCTCGCGGCCGACGAGCTGGAATTCATGGAGGGGCTGCTGGAACAGTACCAGCGGGAGCACGACGTGCCACCCCTGGAGATCGCCGCCGCCCTGGCGAAGATGATGCTCAGCGACCGTTCCCTGCTGCTCGAACCCGAGCGGAAGAAGTCGCGCACGGAACCCGCAAAGGCCGTTTCTCCCGGAAAGGAGAAGCCGGTGAAGCGGAAGAAGAAGAAAATCCCGGAGGGCATGGAGCGCTTCCGCATCGAGGTGGGCCACGATCATGGTGTCAAGCCGGGTAACATCGTGGGCGCCATCGCCAACGAGGCCGGCCTGGATTCCAAGTACATCGGCCACATCGACATCCACGACCAGTACAGCCTGGTGGAACTGCCGGTGGGCATGCCAAAAGAGATCTTCCAGGATCTGAAGAAGACGCGGGTCTGCAGCCGGCCGTTGCGCATCGCCAGGCTGGAGAAAGGTCGCAAGCAGCAGCGGCCGCAGGGTCACTAGGGTACCATCGTCTAGCTTGGGCAGGGCGGGTAGCTGCTCGGAAAACCGCCGTGAATACATCCATGTAGGCTCTGCGTCGGCATCCCTGCCTCCGAAGTTTTCCGATCAGCTACCCGCCCTGCTTTACAATAACTTGCTGTTTCAGATGACCTCATCCTGTCCAGATCAGGCTTCTGCCGTCACCACCGCCCGCAAGGGCGCGGGATACCCTTCCAGGGTGCGCGATGGGTCCCCGGGGTCGAGGAAGTCGGCGAGGGACTCGAAACCCATCCAGTCGGTGCTCCGTTGTTCACTGGTGGTGGTGGGGGTCACGTCCACCACCCGCACGCTGCCGAAACCACTGCGCTCGAGCCAGATCTGCAGGGCTGCCGGTGAAGGGATGAACCAGACGTTGCGCATCTTGGCGTAGCGCCCCCTGGGCACCAGCACCTGCCTCTCATCCCCTTCCACCACCAGCGTCTCCAGCACCAGCTCGCCACCGGGGCGCAGGCAGTCCCTGAGGGTCTCCAGGTGCTCCATGGGCGAGCGGCGGTGGTAGAGCACGCCCATGGAGAAGACGGTATCGAAGACGTGCAATTTGGCTGGCACCGCCTCGATGCCCAACGGCAGCACCTGTACCGGCGGCGACGAGGCCATGAAGTGGCGGATGGCCCTGAACTGGGCCAGGAACAGCAGGCCGGGATCGATGCCCACCACCAGCTCCGCGCCCTCCGCGGCCATGCGCCAGGCGTAGTAACCGTTGCCGCAGCCCACATCCAGCACACGCCGCCCGGCCAGCGACTGGATATGGGGCGCCAGGCGCGCCCATTTCCAGTCGGAACGCCACTCGCTGTTGATGTGGATGCCGAAGAGCTCGAAGGGTCCCTTGCGCCAGGGCTGAAAGGCACGCAAACAGCTGTGTATCTCTTCCTGCAGGTCGGCCTCCACCTCGTCCGCCCGGCCCACGCGCACCCTGTCCGCGCCCAGGTCGAGATCCCGGGTCTTCACTTCGGGAAGCAGCGCCAGGAGCTGTTGCCAGCGCCCCAGGTCGCCATGCCGGTCGGCGGCCAGTGCGGCGGCCAGCTGTTCCGGCAACAGGTCGGCCCAGCGCTCCAGGCCATGGTCCCGGAACAGCACCTGGAGGACATCGGTCTCCAACAGCGCATCGACGTTCACGGCATGGCCACGAAGGAGACGAAGTTGAAGCACTGGAACCAGAGGTCCACGCTTCCAAAACCGGCCTCGGCCAGCCGCTGTCGGTGGACCGCCACCGGCTCGGGAACCAGTACCTGTTCCAAGGCGGTCCGTTTCTGACTGATCTCTAGTTCACTGTACCCGTTGGCCTGCTTGAAGGCCTCGTGCAGCTCCACCAGCAGCCGCTCCTCTTCCGCGCTGGCGCCGGCGATCTTTTCCGACAGCACCAGCACGCCGCCGGGGAGCATGCCACGGCGGATGCGCTGGAGCAGGACCAGGCGCTCGGTCACCGGCAGGAACTGGAGGGTGAAGTTGAGCACCACCACGGAAGCCGATTCGATCTCCAGGTCGCGAATGTCGGCGCAGACCAGCTCGATGCGCTCGTCTAGGCCGCGGGTCGCCAGCTCGGCCCGCGCCCGCTCCAGCATGGCCGGGGCGCTGTCCGCAGCCACGATGGTACATTCCCGCCCTTCCAGGCTGTCTGCCATCACCGCGCTGGCGGCGCCCAGGGAGCAACCCAGGTCGTAGATCCGGCTGCCCGGGTGTGCGTGGCGGCGGGCGAGGATACCGGTCATGGCGACGATGGTGGCGTATCCGGGCACCGAGCGGGCAATCATGTCGCCGAACACGGCGGCCACCCGCTCGTCGAAGACGAACCGCTCCACCTCCTCGCGGGGAGCAGCATAGAGCCGGTCACGCTCAGAGCGAGGCATGGAACTCCTCGCCGTAGTGGAAGGTGATCTCCTCGTCCGGCGCAATATCGGTGAGAGCATAGAGGTCGTAGCCGTCGAACTCGGCGTTGCACTCGGCCGAATGGTTGAGGTAGCGCAGCAGGTTGCGTCCGCTGCGCCCTTCCCAGGCGTCTTCGTCCTCGGGATCGGTACTCACCCAGAGCACGTACATGCCGTTGCGCTTCGCCTTGGGGCCCCAATAGGTGCCGATGTACTCACCCTCGGCGATGGGCCGCCGGGCGAAGAGGCCGGTTCCATGGATGGGGGATTCCGCTGCGTAGACCCACTCGCGCAGCTCGGAATCGCGGTAGCGGAGTTTGCCGGGCATCAGCCCTCCACGCGAAGGCTCTGTGCGGCCACGTGCTCCTGGCGGCCCGGCACCTGTGCCCAACCGACCTGGTGAACGGGCAGGGTCTCCAGGTCTAGCTCGGCGCGGATGTCGCCCAGGGAGCGCAGGGTGCCCTCCTGCCCCTTCCACATCACGATCAGCTTTTCCATCACCGACAGGTATTCGATCCCCTCTTCGGCTGCATCGGCGGAATAGACATGGCCGTGGGGCAGCACGTGGCGCGATTCCGCGTAGAGGTGTTCATGCACGTTGGCAGGAGTCACCTCCCCCTGTGCCAGCATCTCGCCGAGCGTGGGCAGCGTGGTGGGGATCTGGGGACAGCGGGAGACGATGTTGTGCAGCTGGGGAAAGAAGGGGTACTTGCCCCGCACGTCGCTGGCGCAACTGAAGCCGCGCCGCTCCTCCATGCCGAGCAGATGGGCGTTGGGCTGCCAGTAGGGCGCCGCGAAACGGTCGGGAGTGTGGCCCATGATCTGCTCGAAACGCTCCATGCCGAGTGCCAGCTGGTGCCGGGTCCAGTCGGCATCGGCAAAGGCGGCCTGCTTCCGCCAACTGCTGGCTTCGTAGCCGAGCAGTCCGATCTCGTGGCCGGCTTCTGCCACGGCCAGCATGGACTCCTCCAGGCTCATGCGGGGCGGGGAGCTCTTTCCAAACAGCGAAGCCGCCTTCTTCACCAGGCCGCGGCTTCCGCCGAACTCCACGGAGAAGAAGAAGGTGGCGCTCACATCGTACTGGCCCAGGAGATCGAGTAGGTTGGGCACACCGGTGGTGGCACCCATCTCGGTAGGAACATCGATCTTGAGTGCAACTCGCATCTGGATGCCCTCTCAAAGGCTGCAGCTGCCCTTGTAGACAGCCATTATGCTTTTTATTTCCTTCAGGACCTCGGCCCGCTCCCGGTCATTCAGTTCCTGCAACTCGGGCAATATTCTGCCCTGCTCCATCTTGTCGATGTCGCTCCAGAGCGCTTTGCATCCCTTCTGGCAGAGCAGCTCAACACTTTCGTCGACGCGGTTACCGGACATCATCAAAAACTGGGCTCTTCACCAAATCAGGTGGGTAACAGTTGCTGGCTGATGGCCTCTGGGTAGAGATCGAGTCCGCCAAGGTGGAAGTAAATGGCGTTGGCAAAGCGCTCCTTGTTGCGGAAGCCATGGCTCCGAACCTTGATCGCCTTGATGCGG
>QNZQ01000013.1 GCA_003972985.1 Gammaproteobacteria bacterium
CACGTGGACGATGACTTGCCCTTGGGGCATATCAACCTCCACATCGGCGACTCGCCAAGGTGCCTGAATACCCAATATCCGGGTGTATAGATCAATGTCTCTCATGCTGCCCTACGCTAAACTACCCACTCGATCAGGGGAAGAGCCTGTTTTCTTTCACTCCGTCCCCTGTGAAAGGTTCGTGGCCTTCCTGCGCGAGCGCGACCTCGAGCCGGAAATGGAGAGTGATGGCGAGACCTGGGAAGTGAGGATTCCCGAAGCGTTGCCCGAGGCGCTGGGTGAGGCCATCGAGGACTACTACGACCAGATGCTCGAACTGAACCAGGAGCTGCACGACCGTGAAGAACAGGATGACGGCTACCACGCGGCCGGCGTGGTGGTGAACCTGGCCGGCGGAGAGACCGTCTATGCGCAGGTGGATCCGGCCCTGCTCGCCCGGATCATGAAGGTGCTCACCCCCGTGGAGTTCGGAGAGGTGGTGAACGCCATCGTCGACGCAGTGGAGAACCCCGACACGCGGACCATGTGCCAGCGGATGCGGGCTAGAGAAAGCTGAAACAGGGCACCCGGCCTTCGGCACAGCGGGTGACGGGGTGCTGGAAGAGCCAGAAGAGGTTTTCCCCGGTGCCGATCTGCCTGGTCCGTCCCAGTTTCCAGCTGCCATCCCCCTTGAGCAGCAGCAGGTGGTCACAGAATCTCAGGGCCAGGTTGATGTCGTGCAGCACCATCACCAGTCCTCGCGAGGGGGCGGCAAAACGCTCGCGCAGCAGTCGCAGCATGTCGAGCTGGTGTCCGGGATCCAGATGATTGGTGGGTTCGTCGAGCAGCGCCAGCCGGGGCCGTTGGGCGAGCAGGGCGGCAATCTCCATGCGCTGCCGCTCACCGCCTGAAAGTGTCGAGGAATCCCGCTTCTCCATCCCCGACAGGCCGGTGAGTTCGATGGCTTCCTGGGCAATGGCCAGATCCCCGGCGGTTTCCCAGCCGAAAGAGCCGAGGTGAGGGTGGCGACCGCTCAGCACGGTCTCGAACACCGTCGAGGAGAGGCCGCTCTCCTCCAGCTGGAAGAGCACTCCCAGTTCGCGGGCCAGCTCCCTTCTTTTCCATGCCTGCACGGGACGGGCGCGGCAAGACACCTCTCCCTCCTGCGGCCGGTCCAGGCCTGCCAGGGTGTGCAGCAGGGTGCTCTTGCCGGCGCCGTTGGGTCCCAGGATCCCCCAGCAGCTTCCGGCCTCAATGTCGAGATCGAGTTTCGAGCAGAGCCGGCGGCCGCCCCGCGTCAATGACAGGGACCTGGCCCGGAGGAGCACTTCGCCGCTCACACCGGTTCCCCGTAGCTGCGGTGCAGCAGGTAGAGGAACACCGGCACGCCCAGCATGGCGGTGAACACGCCCACCGGAAGCTGCATGGGTGCGATGAGCGTGCGCGCAGCCGTGTCCGCGAGCACCAGCAGGATGCCGCCAGCCAGTGCCGCCCCGGGGAGCAGGATGCGATGGTCTGTGCCGGCCTTCAGGCGCACCATGTGGGGGGCGATGAGCCCGACGAAACCGATGGCACCGGCAATGCTCACTGCGGCGGCGGTCAGCAGGGAGGCGAGCAGGTAGATTTGCGTATGCAGACGTTGCGTTTCGACGCCGAGTGCGCGCGCCCTCAGGGTGCCGCGCACGGCGAGGTTCAGCCGGGGCGCCAGCAGCAGCCCGCCGGTGAGCCCGGCCAGCAGGATCAGCCAGGGAAGGCCGGGATCCAGGGCATCGGCGAGATCGCCCATGAGCCAGAACAGCATGCCCGGAAGCCGTCCCTGGGGGCTGAGGCTGAGAATGAAGCTGATGAGCGCCGACCAGCCTGCGGCCAGCACCACCCCGGTGAGCAGCAGCCGGGCGGTGTTCCAGTTCCCCCGGTGCGCCAGGGCGAAGAGCAGCAGCATGCTCACCAGCGCGCCGCCGAAGGCGGCCGGGGCATGCCAGGCCAGGGGCAGGCCCAGCAGCATAGCTCCGAGAACGGCGACGGCGGCGCCACCGGAGACCCCGAGAATGTAAGGATCTCCCAGGGGATTGCGCAGCAGCACCTGCATCAGCACGCCGGCGACAGCGAGCACCGCTCCCACGCCGAAGGCGGACAGTGTGCGGGGCAGGCGCAGTTCGTGAACGATACGGTAGTAGGCGCTGCCGTCGTCGTGCCAGAGCAGTTGCCACAGGTCGGCGGGTGGAATGGAGACGCTGCCCAGCGACAGCGAGAGGGCGAGAGCAGCGCAGGAAGCTGCGGAGAGCCACGCCAGCAGGACGAACTTCCCCCTAAGCGGGTGGCGCATCTTTGTGCAGGTAGAGCACCGGCCACCCCTTCTCGGCGGCAATGGTTTCCAGCATGGGGTCCGGATCCACCGCCATGGGATGGCTCACCCGTTCCATGAGGGGCAGGTCGTTGTGCGAATCGCTGTAGAACCAGGCGTCATCCAGGGATTCGTCGTGCTGTTCCAGCCATTGCGCGAGGCGTTTCACCTTGCCTTCGCGGAAGCAGGGGATCCCTTCCGGCCTGCCGGTGAAACGGCCTTCCACCAACTCGGGTTCCGTGGCGATGAGATTGAGTATGCCGAAACGCCGCACGATGGGGGCGGTGATGAAGGCATTGGTCGCGGTGATCACCGCGAGGGTGTCGCCCCGCTTGCGGTGCATGTCCACCAGCAGCTGAGCGTCCTCGGTGATCAGGGGTTCGATCTTTTCCCGCAGGAACTCCTCGCGCCAGGCGCGTAACTGTTCGGGATCGTTTTCCGCCAGTGGCCGGAGCGAGAAATCGAGGAACTCCATGATGTCCAGCCGGCCCTGCTTGTATTCCTCGTAGAAACGCTCGTTCTCCTTGTGGTAGTAATCGGGATCCACGATCCCCTTCTCGCCCAGGAATACCCCCCAGAGATAGTCGGAATCTCCTGCCAGCAGGGTGTTGTCGAGATCGAACAGGGCCAGTGCCATGAAATGCCAAAATGGAAGGGAAAACGCACTCACTATAACAAAAAATGCTGGCGTCGTATTAGCTTGCGGTGGCGGGTCACTCTGTGGAAAAATGAAATCAATTAAAGATATAGAACGAGAACAATCCCGTGATCGACAGGGATGGATTCAGGCCCAACGTGGGCATCATACTGGTCAATGACGACAAGCGTCTCTTCTGGGGGCGGCGCATCGGCCAGGACGCCTGGCAGTTTCCCCAGGGAGGCATCCAGGAGGGGGAGACGCCGGAAGAGGCGATGTACCGTGAACTGGAGGAGGAGGTGGGCCTGAAGCCCGAACAGGTGGAGCTCCTCGGCAGCACGCGCAACTGGCTGCGTTACCGTCTGCCAAAGAAGTTCATCCGCCGCAATGCACAGCCGCTGTGCATCGGGCAGAAACAGCGCTGGTTCCTGCTGCATGTGAAGTGCAATGAAAGCGATTTCTGCCTCGACCGCTGTGACAAGCCGGAGTTCGACGACTGGCGCTGGGTCAAGTACTGGCAGCCGGTGCACGATGTCATCTATTTCAAGCGGCGCGTCTATCAGCGCGCGCTGGAAGAGCTTGCACCGTTGATCTTTCCCGAGGCGCACGCGCGCCATGGCCAGAAGAGCCGCTCCAACTACCTGCGACAGCAGCGCCGCTGAATCCCCTTTCCCGGTGCAACTGATGCTGTTCCCCGTTCCCGCTCTTCATCTTCCGACGGTGATCAGCGCATGACACCCCATTTCAAGACACGGTTCTCCACCGGAGAGCAATTTCGAACCGCAGCAGAGGATCCTGATGAGCACCAAGGCAACCATTGACGGTAACCAGGCAGCGGCGCACATCGCGCACAAGACCAACGAGGTCATCGCCATCTATCCCATCACGCCCGCTTCGCCCATGGGTGAGCTCTCCGACGAGTGGTCGGCCCAGGGGAAGAAGAACATCTGGGGCGGCATTCCCGAGATCATCGAGATGCAGAGCGAGGGCGGAGCCGCCGGCGCCGTGCACGGCGCGGTGCAGGCTGGGGGGCTCACTACCACCTTCACCGCCTCCCAGGGGTTGCTGCTGATGATCCCCAACATGTACAAGATCGCCGGTGAACTGTCGCCGGTGGTGATCCACGTGGCGGCGCGTTCGCTGGCGGCGCAGGCGCTCTCCATCTTCGGCGACCATTCCGACGTGATGGCCACGCGCGCCACCGGCTTTGCCATGCTCGCTTCCGGCTCGGTGCAGGAAGTGATGGACCTGGCGCTGGTGGCCCAGACCGCCACCCTGCGCGGCAAGATTCCCTTCGTCCACTTTTTCGACGGTTTCCGTACCTCCCACGAGTTGATGAAGGTGGAGCTCATCGACGACGAGACCATCGGCGCCATGGTGAACACCGGCTACCTCATCGAACATCGCAACCGGGCGCTCACGCCGGACCGGCCGGTGCTGCGCGGCACCTCGCAGAACCCCGACGTCTACTTCCAGGGGCGGGAGACGGTGAATCCCTACTACGAGGCGCTGCCCGGCATCGTCCAGGAGACCATGGATCAGCTGGCGGAGCTCACGGGCCGTCGCTACCACCTCTTCGACTACTTCGGTGCCAGCGACGCCGAGCGGGTGGTGATCCTCATGGGATCCGGTGCCGAGGCAGTGGAAGAGACGGTGGAGGACATGCTCGGCCAGGGCGAGAAGGTGGGCATGGTGCGGGTGCGGCTCTACCGGCCCTTCTCGGTGGAACACCTGATGGCCGCCATCCCCGCTTCGGCGCAGGCCGTTGCCGTGCTGGACCGCTGCAAGGAACCGGGTTCCGCCGGCGAACCGCTCTACAAGGACGTGGTCACCGCCTTCGCCGAGCACCTGGCCGGTGGCGGGGAGAAGTTCGCTGCCCTGCCGCGTATCGTCGGTGGCCGTTATGGACTCTCCTCCAAGGAGTTCACGCCGGGCATGATCCGCGCGGTTTTCGACAACCTGAAGCAGTCGCAACCGAAGAACCACTTCACCATCGGTATCCACGACGACCTGTGTCACACCAGCCTGGAGTGGCAGGCCGATGCGCGCAACCGGGACATGGAAGGGGTGGTGCAGTGCCTCTTCTATGGCCTGGGTTCCGACGGCACCGTGAGCGCCAACAAGAACACCCTGAAGATCCTCGGCGAGGAGACGGACCAGTTCGTGCAGGGCTACTTCGTCTACGATTCCAAGAAGGCGGGCGCGGTGACGGTTTCGCACCTGCGCTTCAGTCCGCGTCCCATCCGCGCCAGCTACCTGATCGGCGACGGCGAGGCGAGCTTCATCGGTTGCCACCAGCCCCAGTTCGTGGAGCGTTTCAACCTGCTGGAGAAGGCGGCTCCCGGTTGCGTGTTCCTGCTCAACACCAGCGCCTCCCCCGAAGAGGTGTGGTCCACGCTGCCGCGCACCCTGCAGGAGGAGATGCTGGAGAAGCAGGTGAAGCTGTGGGTCATCGACGCCTACGAGGTGGCCCGGCGTACCGGCATGGGGCGGCGCATCAACACCATCATGCAGACCTGCTTCTTCGCCATCTCCGGCGTGCTGGAGCGCGAGGAGGCGATCCAGAAGATCAAGCAGGCGGTGGAGAAGACCTACGGACGCAAGGGGCGCAAGATCGTGGAGCGCAACTTCGCCGCCATCGACGCCGCGCTGGATGCTCTGCATGCGGTGGAGCTGCCCGCCAGCGTGGAGAGCGATTTCGACTTCAGGCCGCCGGTGCCCGATGAAGCCCCGGAGTTCGTGCGCGAAGTCACCGCCACCCTCATCGCCGGCAAGGGCGACGAACTGCCGGTGAGCAGGATACCGGCGGACGGCTCCTGGCCCCTGGGCACCGCCGCCTGGGAGAAGCGCTCCATTGCCCTGGAGCTGCCCAGCTGGGATCCAGATCTCTGCATCGAGTGCGGCAAGTGTCCCTTCGTCTGTCCCCACTCAGCCATCCGTTCCAAGGTCTTCACCGAGGAGGAGCTCAAGGACGCGCCGCAAGGCTTCCGCTACCGCGCCATGCGGGGCAAGGAGTTCAAGGGGCTCTACATCGCCTACCAGGTGGCACCCGACGACTGCACCGGCTGCGGCATCTGTGCCGACGTCTGCCCGGCGCGGGACAAGAGCAACGCCAGCCACAAGTCGCTGGACATGGTGCCCAAGGAGGAGATCCTCGATCAGGACCGCGTCAACTGGGCCTTCTTCGAGAAGCTCAACGAGTACGACCGCCGCCAGGTGGCCTGGCCGAAGATGAAGTCGGCGATGCTGGCGCAGCCGCTGTTCGAGTTCTCCGGCGCCTGCCTGGGCTGCGGCGAGACGCCCTACATTCGTCCGCTGCCCGCCATGGAGAGCGAAGCGAAGGCGGGTAGTCCCCGGTAGCCGCGAGGCGACACGGGATACCCGACGTGCCGAAGGCGCCAAAGGGGATCCCAAGGGAGCATCCGAACGCGGCGTCCAGTCATATGGGAGACCGGT
>QNZQ01000167.1 GCA_003972985.1 Gammaproteobacteria bacterium
GCACCCCCCGGATCACCCTGGAGAGCGAAAAACACGAGAATCACCTCTTCTGGTACGCACGCCGGCATGAGAAATGGGCGATCAGGTTGCCTCGGATAAGTCCCGGCGCCTAAAAACACCAAAATCAGAGAATCGGTGAGCGATGCGGGATAGATGACGTTGTCCTGAGTTCCTGAGCCGGCATTATTTCAAGCAACAGCGCGCGCCGCTTCGGGCAGCTCCAGCTCCATGCTCACCGGAAGGTGATCAGAGAAGGAGTAGTCGAGCACTTTCGACTGGATCACGTTGAGGCTGCGTGACACCAGGATGTGGTCGATCTTGCGTACCGGTCGCCAGCTGGGAAAGGTGGGCTTGTCGCAGACAGGCTCCATGAGATCGTTGCGCATCACGAAGCGGCGGATCTCCGGTGCTTCGCAGCCGGCGTTGAGGTCGCCCATGACCACCAGGTGGGGGCGTCCCTTGAGCACCTCGCTGAGGAAGTCGAGCTGTTTCTCCCGCGCGCGCCGGCCGAGCGCCAGGTGCATGCTGCAGAGGGTGAAGGCTTCCCGGGTCTCGCCGAAGCGGAACACCATGGCACCGCGTCCAGGCGCTGCCGGCAGCTTGTAGTGGGATACCTCGGTGGGCTCGAAGCGGGTGAGGAAGCCGTTGCTGTGGCGGGCGATGACGCCGATGTTGCGGTTCACCTGCCGGTACCAGTGGGGAAAGTCGGCACGGTGGGCCAGGTACTCGGTGATGTCCACGAAACCGCAGCGCAGGCTGCCCGCGTCCACTTCCTGCAGGCTCACCATGTCGAAACGCGAGAGCAGGGCCGCGATGCGGTTCAGGTTCTGCATGCGCGCCCGGTGGGGCAGCACGTGTTTCCATCCCTGGGTGACATAGTCACGGTAGCGTGCCGTGTCCACACCCATCTGGATGTTGTAGCTGAGCAGGCTGAAATGCTGCGGCAGCCGGTACTGGTGATCGCTATCCCTGCTGGTCACGGCTCACTTTTCCTTGCGATCGGCGAGTGTCTTCTCGATGAGGGCGTCGGTGACTTCAAGCACCTGGGGAGTGTTCTTGATGCGGTAGCGGCCATCCACCACCATGGCCGGCACGGCGCGGATGCCATAACGGCGCATGAGTGCGGCCGCGCGGTTTGCCTTGGTCTGTACGGTGAAGGAATCGAACGCTTCGCGGAACTTATCCACGTCCACGCCCTGTCCGGCGAGGAAGGCTTCGATCTCCTTCTGTGTGCGCAGGCGTTTCTTCTGCTTGTGGATGGCGTCGAAGAAAGCGCTGTGAACCCTGTCTGCTTCGCCCATCACCTCGAGGGCGAAGAAGGTCTTTGCATGCAGGTTGGCCACGCCGCCGAACATGGCGGGCATGTGGTGGAATTTCACATTGTCCGGGAGTTTCTTGCGCCACTCCTGAACGGCGGGATCGAGATGCTCGCAGTGCGGGCAGGTGTACATGAAGAACTCGATCACCTCCACCTCGTCGCCGCTGCCAATGGGTGGGACAGGCTTGATGATGTCGTAATCGGTTCCCTCTTTCGGTTCGACGGCCAGCGCCAGTGCCACGTTGAAAGAGAGGGCGAGCAGAACGAGCATGCGTATCATCTTGGGGTCACTCCTTGTTTTTCTGTTCTCTGTGGGACCCGGCCCGCGGGACGGGGTTCCCTGAGCCAAGCGGACATCGGGGTCTCTTGATCAGATTATTATGGCATGAAAAGCATGCCATAATAATCTGATTCTTCATTATAATTCCTGCGTCACATTCTGAAGGGATGCGGTGGCCGGAGGATTCATTCCACCGGCCTGTGGTGTTCTTCGTCGATAGAAATCAAGGAGATTTTTCCATGTTTTCCAGATTGCCCCGTTTTCTCTGGAGCGCCCTGGTCGCTCTGCTCCTGGTCGGCTGTGAAAAACCCCAGGAACCCGAAGGAGAGCCACCGATCCGGCCGGTCAAGACTGGTGTTGGTGGAATCCTCGGCAGAGGGTGGCATCCGGCAGTTTCCCGCGCGCATCGATTCGCTGAACAAGGCGGACCTCTCCTTCCGGGTGCCGGGCAAGGTGAAGGAGATCCTGGTGGCCGAAGGGGAGCATGTGGAAGAGGGGCAACTGCTGGCCAGGCTGGATGACACCGACTACCTGATCGTTCTCAACGATCGCCGGGCCGTCTGGCAGCGGGCCAAGAACGATTTCGAGCGGGCCAAGAAACTGATCAAGGACGGCTACATCTCCCGTACCGACTACGACAAGCTGGAGGCGGCCTTCACCAGCGCGGAAGCTGCGCTCAAGGCCGCCGAGCAGGATCTGGCTTACACCGAGCTCAAGGCGCCCTTTGCCGGCACCGTGGCCAAGCGCTATGTCGAGCAGTTCGAGGAGGTGCAGCCCAACGAGCCGGTGCTGGCGCTGAGCGACACCTCGTCGCTGAAGGTGATCTTCGACGTGCCGGAGAAGATCATCCTCACCATCAAGCAGAGTTCGGAACGGGATAGCGTCAAGGTGTGGGCCTCCTTCGATGCGGTGCCCAACAAGAAATTCGAACTCAGGTACCTCGAGGCGGCCACCCAGGCCGATCCCCAGACCCAGACCTTCCAGATCACCTTCACCATGCCGCGTCCCAAGGGACTCACGGTACTGCCGGGCATGACGGCCACGGTCACCGTGGACATGACCAATGTCCAGGAAGCGGTTCAGGGAAGCCTGCTGCCGCTCACGGCGGTTACCGCCAACGCCGCGCTGGAGCCCATCGTCTGGGTGGTGGACGACAACTACACCGTGCACGCCCACAAGGTCGAACTGGGCCAGATGCAGGGCAGTCGCATCCAGATCACCGGGGGAATCGAGAATGGCGTGCCGGTGGTTGCCGCGGGCACCGCCTACCTGGCCGAGGGAATGAAGGTGCGCCTGCTGCCGGAAGTGGAGCAGGCGGAGCCGCGTCCCGATGATCTCCGGCTGATCCTGCTCACCCGCTGCCCGCCGGCAGAGCCAGCCGCCTGTGCCGACACCAGGGATGGGGGAGAACAGGCCAAATGAACATCGGTGAGTACTCGGTAAGGAGGCCGGTGGTCTCCTGGCTGCTGGTCATCATCATGGTCGGAGGCGGGATCTACGGCTTCAACAAGATGGGCAAGCTGGAGGACCCCAACTTCACCATCAAGCAGGCCAAGATCATCACCTACTATCCCGGTGCCACCGCCCAGGAGGTGCAGGACGAGGTGACCTACCACCTCGAGGACGCGGTGCAGCTCATGGGGCAGCTCAAGCGCATCAAGATGTCCATCTCCCGTCCCGGCCTCTCCGATATCACCCTGGAGTTCAAGGACGAGTACACGGCCAAGGACTTCCCGGACATCTACGATGAACTGCGGCGCAAGATCGCCGACATGAAGCACAAGCTGCCACCGGGGGTGAACCCCATCGTGGTGGACGACTTCGCCGATGTCTACGGCATCTACCTGGCGCTGCACGGCTCGGGCTACACCTACCGTGATCTGAAGGACCTGGCCGACGGGATGAAGAAGGAGCTGGTGCTGGTTCCCGGCGTGCGCAAGGTGGTGATCGGCGGTGCCCAGCCCGAGGTGGTCTACCTGGAGATCTCGCGCCAGCGCATGGGTGAACTGGGCATACCCATGGAGCGCATCGAGTCCATCCTGAAATCGCAGAACGTGGTGGCCGATGCCGGCAAGGTGCGCGTGGGCGACGACTACATCCGCATCCAGCCCACCGGCGAATTCAAGTCGGTAAAGGCCATCGGCGACGTGCTGCTGGTCTCCGACGGCAAGAAGCTGGTCTACCTGAAGGATATCGCCACCATCCACCGCCTCTACGACGAGGTGCCGCAGAAGCTCATCTACTTCAATGGCGCCCCGTCACTCACCGTCGGCATCTCCATCCGCTCGGGGGAGAACGTCATCGCCGTGGGGCGGGCCATCCTTCACCGCCTCCAGGAGCTGGGTGACCAGATGCCGGTGGGCATGGACCTGGACGTCATCTACAGCCAGCCCGACGAGGTGGACAAGTCGGTGAACAGCTTCATCGTCAGCGTCGGCCAGGCCATCGCCATCGTCATCGTGGTGCTGCTGCTCTTCATGGGGCTCACCTCCGGACTCATCATCGGCGCGGTGCTGCTGATCACCGTGGCGGGCACGCTCTTCATCATGCAGCTCTACGGCATCGAGCTGCAGCGGATCTCGCTCGGCGCCCTGGTCGTCGCCCTGGGCATGCTCGTGGACAACGCCATCGTGGTGGCCGAGGGAATGCTCATCCGGCTCAAGGCTGGCATGGATCCGAGGAAAGCGGCACGCGAGGTGGTGGGCAAGAACGCCATGGCGCTGCTCGGCGGCACCGTCATCGGCATCCTCGCCTTTTCCGCCATCGGGCTGTCGCAGGACAACACCGGCGAGTTCGCCCGCTCCCTCTTCTACGTGATTCTCATTTCGCTGCTGCTCTCCTGGGTCACGGCAGTGAGTACCACGCCGCTGCTATGTGCGCTCCTCATCAAGCCGAAGAAGGGAGCCCAGGACCAGGGCGAGGACCCCTACGGCAAGGGCTTCTTCAGGGTGTACCGCAACTTCGTGAAGCAGGTGATCCGCATGCGCTGGCTCACCGTGGGCGTGGTGATAGGCCTCTTCGTGCTGGCGGTCTATGGCTACGGGTTCGTCAAGCAGGCCTTCTTCCCCAACGCCAACACGCCGCTGTTCTTCGTCGATGTATGGGAGCCCGAAGGCACCGACATCCGCAAGACCCGCGACGACACCCTGGAAGTGGAGAAATTCCTGCGGCAGCAGCCCGGGGTGGTGGGTACGGCGACCATGGTGGGTGGTGGGGATGCCCGCTTTTCGCTGGTCTACGAGCCCAAGGAGGCGAGTCCGGCCTACGCCCAGATCATCGTGCAGACAGAGACGCGGGAGCAGATCCCGGCGATCTGGGAGGCGGTGGACGAATACATGCGCGAGAAGATGCCCCAGCTCGATCCCATCATAAAGCCGCTGCGCATCGGGCCGGGGCGCGACGGCAAGATCGAGGCGCGCTTCAGCGGCCCGGATCCCGTGGTACTGCGTACACTGGCGGAGAAGGCCAAGGCGATCATGCGCGCGGATCCCGAGGCCAAGGAAGTGCGAGACGACTGGCGCAATCCCGTGGCCTACATTCAGCCGGTGTTCAACGAACAGGTGGGACGCCAGTTGGGCGTGAACCGCGAGAACCTGGCTGCCGCGCTGAAGTCGGCCTTCGAGGGTGTAACCGTGGGCAGCTACCGCGACGGCATCCGCATGCTGCCCATCCGCCTGCGTCCACCGGCCAACGAGCGCGGCGATGTGAGCCACATCCGGGACATCCGCGTGTGGAGCCCGGTGCTGAAGAAGGCGGTGCCGGTGGCGCAGGTGGTGAGCGACTTCGAGACGAAGTTCGAGAACACCGTGATCCGCGGGCGCAACCGTATCCAGACCATCATCGCCTCCTGCAACCCGGTGGGCGAGTTGGCGACGCCACTGTTCGAACGGCTGCGGCCCAAGATCGAGGAGATCGAGCTGCCTTCGGGCTACGTCCTGGAGTGGGGTGGGGAATACGAGGACTCGAAGCAGGCGCAGGCCGCACTCTCCAGCGCCATCCCGGTGGGCTTCCTGATGATGATCATCGTCAGCGTCCTGCTCTTCGGCAAGGTGCGCCAGCCGCTCATCATCTGGCTGACGGTGCCGCTGGCCATCATCGGCATCACTGCGGGCCTGCTCGCTTTCGACGGCGCCTTCGATTTCATGTCGCTGCTCGGCGCGCTCAGTCTCATCGGTCTGCTGATCAAGAACGCCATCGTGCTCATCGAGGAGATCGACCAGCAGATCGAGGAGGGCAAGCCGAAGTTCACCGCCATTCTCGACGCGGCCACCAGTCGCCTGCGCCCGGTGACCATGGCCGCGGCCACCACCATCCTCGGCATGATCCCGCTGCTCAAGGACGTCTTCTTCGTCAACATGTCCATCACCATCATGGCGGGACTGGGTTTCGCCACCTTGCTCACGCTGCTGGTGGTGCCGGTGCTCTACGCGATCTTCTTCAAGGTTCCCTATTCGAAGGAGGCGTGAGAACCGGCCCTGGGGCGGAAACGCAAAAGGCCCCGTGCGGGGCCTTCGCTGCCCGCCATGGAGAGCGAAGCGAAGGCGGGTAGTCCCCGGTAGCCGCGAGGCGACACGGGATACCCGACGTGCCGAAGGCGCCAAAGGGGATCCCAAGGGAGCATCCGAACGCGGCGTCCAGTCATATGGGAGACCGGTGT
>QNZQ01000142.1 GCA_003972985.1 Gammaproteobacteria bacterium
GCATCAAGGCGATCAAGGTTCGGAGCCATGGCTTCCGCAACAAGGAGCGCTTTGCCAACGCCATTTACTTCCACCTTGGCGGACTCGATCTCTACCCAGAGGCCATCAGCCAGCAACTGTTACCCACCTGATTTGGTGAAGAGCCACAATAATAACGGCCGCTTTCAATTAACCACTAGAAACCCCCAGGAAGTCTTCCTCACGAGGGATGAAGTAACGAATGGGAGCTGGAGGATGAATAATGATCACCTTTGAACAACTCAATGCACAGAACGACCGCATCACCGAACTGACCAACGTACTCTCCACGCTGCTGTCTGACCGGTTTCTCTGCGACTCTTCCATCACCTGCGATCTCTTCTACCAGTACGTGGACGAGGTGAAGAAACACCTCGAGATCACCGATCGCAAGCTATATACACCGCTGCTCACCAGTGGTGACAGTCACGCCATGACGGTGGCCAACCGCTTCATGGGCGGCTCGAAAGAGATCAAGCGTATCTTTGCCGCTTTCCTCAAGAAGTGGTGCGACCAGAAACACAAGTCGCTCAAGGTGGCCAATTTCGACGAGTTTTCCGAGGCCACCGATGAAATGTTCAGCATGGTCCTGGATCGCATCCAGGACGAGGTGGAACATCTCTACCCGCTGCTGCGCGAAGTGCGCGGCGACAGCCTTGCGCGCTGCCTGACGAGCTTCCACTACTCCGCTACGAAAAACGGGAGCCGATGGCTCCCGTTTTTTTGGTGACTGGCAACTCTGTTCAGCCACGGAAACGGATTCAGGCTGGCAATGAAAACCTTTGCGCGCTCTGCGGGCTTGGCGAGAGCCCAGGATGACCGATTTTTTTGATCTCGCAAAGCGCGCAGAGCCCGCAAAGTGTGCCCCCCCCTTTGGCAAATGGGCCGATGATCTGCCGGGGTTCGTCGCATGAGCTTCAGAAGGTGACAGTGATTCCCACGTTCACCTGCTGGTCGCCATTGCCATCCTCGCCGTTTCTGAGCTGGTAACCGATGCCCAGGCCAACGCCGTCAGCCACCTGGCTGTTCAGGCTCAGGTCCAGCTTCCAGTAGTAGTCGGAAGGCGCAATATCGTAGAGATAGAAGCGGCTGCCCGGCAGTGAATTGAGCCCCGCGCTCAGCTTGCGGCTGTCGTCCTCCAGCTCGGCCTCGTAGGATACGCCGCCATGGAGGTGCGTCCTGGAAAAGCTGTAGTCGGCGAAGAGGCCCACCTCCAGCAGGAAGGAGTCTCTGTCCTGGCTGCCGAAATTCATGCTGGTGGAACGTCTTCCGGCCTCGCGGTACCCATCGACCTGAGCCGACTGGTAGTTGAGACTGCCGAAAGGCCCCAGGCTGAAGCCATCCCGTTGCCACAGGCGGTAGCCCAGCACCCCCTTGATCGCCCACAGGTCACCGGAGGTATCCCCCTTTTCCCTGCGCACGCCACCACCGAGCTTCACCAGTCTCTCCACGTCGTCGAAATCGGCATTGAAGGACAGCGTGCCCAGCAGGGTCCCGAAGAGCCTCTCCCGCTGGTAGTCGGCGAAGAGGGAGAACTCCACTGCGTTCAGCTCGAATCCGCCCTTGTCGTCACCGAAATCCACGTCGCTCCTGGAGGCCTCCAGCGCGCCACCGATCACCCAGCCCAGATTCAGCCTGCGCGCCACGCCGGCCATCAGGCGTGAATCGTCCGAATCGGCATCCCAGGCCTGCCCGGCCTCGAGGTCCTGCGTACCCATGCCACCGGCGGCAAACAGCGACCAGCCCTCGCCGAAACCACCACGCACGTGGCTCAGCAACAGGTCCTGGTGCCCCCGGATGCTGCCGAGAGCGACCTCGGGCAGGTTGGCCACCAGCGCGGGAGCAGCGATGACACTGAATGCGTAGTCGGCGAGGATCCGATGACCGGCCGTGGTCGGATGGGCGCCATCCGCAAACAGGAACAGGCCGGGCGCGCGCGGATCCACCAGCGTGTCCGGAGTGCAGCGCAGGCTGCTCGGTGTGGTGCAGGCGGTACCGGTGACGTTCACCAGGCCGAAACTGCCCGGGTCGGCCACCATTTCGTTGAACAGGGAACGCAAATCGATCAGGATGACGTTGCCGCGGACGGCCCCGATCTGTGTCAGCAGCGTATCGCTGAAGAAGTTGCTCAGTCCGGAACCCAGGCCGGAGACGGTCCGGAAAGTGGGCAGCAGGCTTCCAGGTGGCAGCCCCAGTGCCGCCTCTCCCGCGGCCAGGGCATCCAGCCGCACCTGCGCTGCATCCGTACCGCCCCGGGCCAGCACCGTCATGGCCGCCACCAGCGCCTCACCCTGGGCCGGGTTGCCCTCGCCGGCATGGGCCACCGTCTCCAGCACCCAGGCAGGGAAAACCTCCATGTCCAGCACCAGGGGAACCATCACGTAGCGGGCCCCTGCATCCGAGAGCCGCTGCACTTGCCCCGCCAGGTCTGCGGCACTGGTGCCGAGATAGGCCAGTGCTTCGTCCAGCGAGATCTCTCCGGCCGCTACCCGGTCCATCTCGTAGAAGATGTCGTTACCGCCACCGGCGACGACGTAGAGCGCGTTGCGGTCCGCCCGGGCAGTGCTCTCGAAATAATGGTCCACCTGGTCCCGAACGGGCAGTGCATGCTGTGGCGAGGGGCTCTGCCCATAGCCCAGGGGATTGGTCACCTGGGCACCGCCCTGTGCGTAGTTGGTCCCCTCGGGGTCGGTTCTCGGATTGTCTGGATTGTTGGCCACCGCCGAAGTGCCCAGTTTGCGCGCCAGAAGTTCGGACAGCACCGGCCCGGGGTTGGTGGTGAACTTGCCGCCCTCGACCGTATCCGGATTGCCGACGAAGGCGCCACTGTCGAGGTAGCTGGTACCAAAGAACCAGGTCCGGGAAAACTCCAGTGCCGGTACCGTGCTGCTGCCCAGGGCGGATGCCAGGGCCACGGTGAGAGTGAGCCTTTTCATGGGGGTCATCTTGCGCTCCTCGAGATCTGATATTCTGCAACGCAGACATTCTAAGCCAAGCCTCCGGGAGACACAATACACATGCAACAGGCGCATGACTTCCGTCAACTCGACGACCATACCTGGCTCATCGACACCGGGTTGAACCGCCCCGGCCATACCGGCTGTTACCTCGTCCGTTACGGTGATGAGCTGGCCCTCATCGACTGCGGCGCGAGCAACAGCGTGCCCCGGCTGCTGGATGTCCTGGCAAGGCTCGGCTTCTCCACCGGGCAGGTGCGTTACATCCTGCCCACCCACGTGCACCTCGACCACGCCGGCGGTGCCGGCAGACTGCTCGCCCACTGCCCCGAGGCCACCCTCGCCACGCACCACAAGGGATTGCCGCACCTGGTCGATCCCGAACGACTGCAGCAGGGCGCCATGGC
The DNA here is from genome assembly GCA_003972985.1 of Gammaproteobacteria bacterium. Classification (GTDB taxonomy): domain Bacteria; phylum Pseudomonadota; class Gammaproteobacteria; order Chromatiales; family Chromatiaceae; genus Thiolapillus. The sequence goes on from QNZQ01000142.1 coordinate 3,383, forward strand.
CGTCTATGGCGAAGCGGCTTTCCGTGAACTCTTCGGCAGGCTCGAACCTGCGCCGGCGGAACGCTGCCGGGCACTGCACGAGGGCGATAGCCTTGAGCTGGGCGGCCAGGAACTGCATTTCATCGAAACCCCCGGCCACGCCAACCACCACGGCTGCTTCTTCGATCCGCAAGGCGGCAACCTCTTCACCGGCGACATCTTCGGCCTGCATTACCCGGAGCTCGATCACGATGGCGAACCCCTGCTCATCGCCACCACCACGCCCGTGGCCTTCGACCCGGTGGCCTGGCAGGAGTCCATCGACAGGATGCTCGCCCTGCAGCCAAGGCGGGCCTGTCTCACCCATTTCGGACCGCTCGACGATCCGGCGCGCTGGGCACCCCGGCTCCGCCAGAGCATCGAGGACCACGTGACCATCGCGCTCGAGGAGGAAAAGAAGACCCCGGAAGGGCGCGAAGCCCGCCTGCTGGAGGACCTGCGCAGGCTGCTGGTGGGGCAGGCGCTGGCACACAACCCCGGGCTGGACCAGACCAGGGTGGAGAAACTGCTCGAAGTGGACCTGACGCTCAATGCCCAGGGGCTGGCGATCTGGCTCGCCCGCCGTGCCCGCCATCGCGAAAAAGGTCTATAATGTGTTGTTTTCCCAGGCCTGACTGACCATCCCATCCCCATGCAAAAGTACCAGACCGACGACCTGCGCATCCGTGCCATCAAGGAGGTGATCCCCGCGCGCGAGCTGCACCAGCGCCATCCCATCACCGAAGAGGCTGCCAGGACGGTCTTCGAGACCCGCCAGCAGATCCACCGCATCCTGCATGGCGAAGACGACCGCCTGCTGGTGGTGATCGGCCCCTGTTCCATCCACGACCCCGAGGCCGCCATGGACTACGCCCGCCGGCTGAACGCGGTGAAGGAGCGGCTCGCCGACGACCTGCTCATCGTGATGCGCGTCTATTTCGAGAAGCCGCGCACCACCGTGGGCTGGAAGGGGCTCATCAACGACCCCAACCTCGATGGCTCCTTCGAGATCAACAAGGGGCTCGAGCTGGCGCGCAAGCTGCTGCTGGACATCAACAGCATGGGGCTGCCCACGGGCACCGAGTTTCTCGACCTCATCTCGCCCCAGTACATCGCCGACCTGATCAGCTGGGGAGCCATCGGCGCCCGCACCACTGAGAGCCAGGGCCACCGCGAGCTGGCCTCCGGCCTCTCCTGCCCGGTGGGGTTCAAGAACGGCACCGACGGCACCATGCGCGTGGCGGTGGATGCCATCCGCGCCGCAGAGCGTCCCCACGTCTTCATGTCCATGACCAAGGACGGCCACTCGGCCATCTTCTCCACCACCGGCAACAACGACACCCACATCATCCTGCGCGGCGGCCAGCGGCCCAACTACGATGCCGAATCGGTGAACATTGCCGCCGAGGAGATGGAGAACGCCGGGCTGACGCCCAGGCTGATGATCGATTTCAGCCACGCCAACAGCCGCAAGCAGCACGACAAGCAGCTGGAGGTGGGACGCGACGTGGCCGGACAGATCAGCCGCGGGGACATGCGCATCATCGGCGCCATGATCGAGAGCCACCTGGTGGGCGGCAACCAGGATCTAACGTCAGGCAAGCCCCTGATCTACGGCCAGAGCATCACCGACGCCTGCCTGGCGTGGGACGACAGCGTACCCCTGCTGGAGATGCTCGCGGAAGCGGTACAGGAGCGGCGCAAGCACTGAAAGGCGCCTGCACAGCCGTCATCGCCATTCCGTGGACCGGGTTTCAGCCCGACAACAAAACGAGTAGCAGATTTAGCAGAGCCCGGGGCAGCCCGCTCCAGCGGGATCTCGGAGGCATGGATGCCGACGCGAAGCCTACAGGGATGTATTCACGGCGTTCCCGCTGGAGCGGACTGCCCCGGGTAATCGAGCTTATTCTGGAAATTCTCGTCGGGCTGATACCCACAGGGCACACGAGTCCGACCTACGCTTGAAAGCTACATCTCGTCGAAGCCGGCCCTGCGGAACCACTCCTTCGCCTTTTCCGCATCGGCTTCCACGCCATTTCCCTCCTGGTACATCATGGCGATGGTGGTCATGGAACCCTGAAGACCCTGTTCTGCCGCCTTTTCGAACCACTGCAGCGCCTTCTGCGGGTTCTTCTCCGCACACTCGCCCTCGAGGTACATGAAGCCCAGGCCATGTTGTGCCAACGCGTGGCCGGCCTCTGCGGCCGCCTTCATGTTCTTGTAGGCCTGCAAGGGGTTCTCCACCATGCCCAGCCCGTTCTGCGCCATGATCGCCACGCGATATTGGGCTTCGGCCTCGCCCTGCTCCGCCAGCGGCTCGAGCAGTTCGGCCGCCTGCACGAAGTGCTTGGCCTCGAAAGCTGCAATGCCGCTGCCCAGCGCCATCTCCTGGTCCATTTGCTCATTATTGTCAGACATCTCACAACTCCGTCAGATCTTATCCTGTAAACTTCGAATCATTGTAGCCCAGGATCGGGATGGCTATTCACGGAAGACGGACAGGGGACAGGTCCACGTCATCTAACTTGGGCGCGGCGGGCGCCTGCTCGGAAAACCACCGTGAATACATCCATGTAGGCTCTGCGTCGGCATCCCTGCCTCCAAAGTTTTCCGATCAGGCACCCGCCCCGCTTTTCAATAGCTTACGTCCTTGGATGACGAGGGGAAACCCCTTATTGATGTCGGATCCATTAACACATAGGGTGGGCGTATGCGGGGAAGAAGAACAGGGAACAGACGCAGTGCCATGAGGTTGCTGGCATGCTCACTGGCATTGCTGAGCACCTTCGCTTTCGCATCGGAAAGCCTGCTCGACAGCAGCCGGCAGAAACTTTTCCTGGCAGCAGAGAAGGCCATCGACAGCAACAACCAGGCATTGTACCGGCAGTTGCAACCCTCGCTGAAAGAGTATCCCCTCTACCCCTATCTCGAATACCGGCAACTCAAGCGCTCCCTGTCCAGCGCCAGGCCGGAAGATGTCGCAACCTTCCTCGACGATTATGCCGACACCCCACTGGCCGGGCTGCTGCGCAAGCGCTGGCTGAACCAGTTGGCAAGCCGCAAGCAGTGGCCGGAATACCTCCGCTTCTACGACCCCGCCGACGGGAACATCAGCCGCCGGTGCCACTACCTCAACGCGTTGCTGCAGACGGGCCACAAGGAACAGGCCTTCGCCCAGGTTGAGCCCCTGTGGCTGCACGGGCGCTCCCGTCCCAAGGCGTGTGATCCCGTGTTCCAGGCCTGGCACAAGGCAGGCCACCTGACCACCGATCTGGTCTGGCAGCGCATCGGGCTGGCCATGAACAAGGGCCAGGTGAAGCTGGTGGGGTATCTCAAGAAACAGCTGCCGGCAGAAGACCGTCCCTGGGCCGATCTCTGGATACAGCTGAGAAACAAGCCGGAACTGGCGCTGACCAGCAAGCGGCTGCAGCGGGAACACCCCATGCGCCAGACCCTGCTGCGCTATGCAGCCATGCGCAAGGCCAACCGTGATCCCCTTGGCGCCCTCGGGTTCTGGAAGAAACTCCAGCAACAGTACAGCTTCACCCCCCTCGACAAACAGCTGGTGGAACGCAAGCTGGCCGACCGGCTGATCCGCGAGCAGGATCCGCTGGCCTGGCAGTTCCTGCAGCAGATCGAGCCCTGCTCCCACGATACCAAGCTGCAGGAGACCCGGCTGCGCGCGGCTCTCTACCGGCAGCAGTGGGACCAGGTGCTGGCCTGGATCGATCGGCTTCCCGAGGATTCCCGGCAGAGCGAGCGGTGGCGCTACTGGCGCGCACGCGCCCTCGAGCAGACCGGCAACCGCAAGGCTGCCAACGAACTCTACGCTTCGCTGGCTGGAGAGCGCAGTTTCTACGGATTCCTGGCTGCCGACCATATCGGCGCCCCCTACAACCTGAAACAACAGCCGGCGCCGGTGAGCAGCGAACTACTCTCGCGGGTTGCTGAATTACCCGGGGTGCTGCGGGCAAAAGAGCTGATTGCGCTGAAGCGCTGGCCCGATGCCCGTCGCGAGCGGCGCTTCCTCACCCGGCGCATGTCCGACGAGGAGATCATGGCCGCGGCCAAGATCGCCCAGTCCTGGGAGTGGCACGACCAGGCCATCTTCACCCTCGCCCGTTCCGGGTACTGGGACGACCTCGAGCTGAGATTCCCCCTCGAACACCACAAGACCGTGCGTGCCAACGCCGGCAAGCGGGATCTCGACGTCTCCTGGGTCTACGGTGTGATCCGCCAGGAGAGTGCCTTCAATCCCTCGGTGCGCTCCCATGCCGGCGCCATGGGACTCATGCAGCTGATGCCGGCCACCGCGCGCCACGTGGCCCGCAAGCTGCTCAAGCGCAAGCGCTCGCCCAGCCGCCGGGACCTGGCCAATCCCGACATCAACATCGAACTGGGTACCACCTATCTCTCCAACGTGCTGGAGCGGCTGGAACAGAACCCGGTGCTGGCCACTGCCGCCTACAATGCCGGACCGCACCGCGTCTCCCGCTGGCTCCCGGAGCAGCAGCTTCCTGCCGATGTCTGGATCGAGCTGATCCCCTTCCGCGAGACGCGCCAGTACGTCGAGCGTGTCTTCACCTACGCGGTCATCTACGACCACCGCCGGCAGGAAGAGATCGTGCGCATCTCCCAGCGCCTGCAGCCGGTCCACGGCGCCAGCGCGCAGCGCACGGCCCAGCAGCAGCGCAACATCAGGGTCACCCTTTAGCCCGCATCGCTCACCGATTCTCTGATTTTGGTGTTTTTAGGCGCCGGGACTTATCCGAGGCAACCTGATCGCCCATTTCTCATGCCGGCGTGCGTACCAGAAGAGGTGATTCTCGTGTTTTTCGCTCTCCAGGGTGATCCGGGG
>QNZQ01000039.1 GCA_003972985.1 Gammaproteobacteria bacterium
GCATAGATCTGGTATCGTTCATCTCGGGTAAGCTGCGTGTAGCCTCTCATCGTGCTCCTCTCTCTTGGTGGATTGAGTAAGCCGTGATGCTACCGCAGCTTACCCTCCCGCTCTAGATCGAGTTGCACTTACGAGTTGAATCCAAGGCCCGCTTGCGAACCGCCGGGGTTGAATATCAGCGGTAGAAGATCGTGGTATTTTTGCTGCAGCGCCTCCTTGTCTGCCGCGATCAGTAGACACCCTTTCCCGCCACTTGCCCGTGCGATACGCACATTCACTTTTTCCAGCAGGATTTCGTTGGCGAAGATGTTGCAGTTCACGGCTTCGTCCCAGGCCGGATCCACATAGTCGGTCCAGTGGAATTCGCGCAGGCGTTTCCATTTGCCGTTCGTACAGCCGATGTATGGCCGCACGGTCACTGTGTTCTGAATGGGGTCGGGCTTTCTGGCGAGGATACTGTTCCAGAAGCGTAGGCAGTTGAGATTGGCCACCAGGTCGGCATAGGAGAAAATGCCGGTGGTCAGTTCCCCGTAGAAACTGCTTTCCATCAATTCGCCATAGTCCAGCGCGGACTGCTCGCCCTTTTCCAGGTAGTGTTCGAAGTAGGTGTGTCCCTCGGTGAAGAAGTGTCCCAGCTTGTCTGAACCCAGGTAGACGGACCCGATGCGCACCAGGGCGGCGAGCCGTTTGGTGAGAACCACGGTGGGTGATTCGGAAAAATCGAAATCCCGGTAGATGCTCTTTTCGAAGGGGGTGTGGATGGTGTCCAGCCAGGTGCTCTGGTCCACGAAATCTTCCAGCTGGCCAATGAGATAGCCGGCAAGCCTCGCCTTGAGCGCATCCATCAGCCGCGTTTCGTCACACGTCCGGGAGTCGCTCTCCAGCAGTCCTGAAATGAGGGAGGGACGATTGGCCTCTATGACGGCTTCTTCGAGCCAGACGTTGACCACCTGGTCAAGAAAGGGGGCGGAGTCCTGCAACGGATGGCGGTTGGTGAAACTGTCCACTTCGGCGGCCATGGTAAACCCGATCATCAGGATCGATATACATCCTGACAGGATCCTGGTCAGCCGCGCCGAGATTATGGTGGTCACAAGAGTTCCTGTTGGTCATGAAAGAGGGCGATTCCCAAAAGAGCGTCACTAGGATAATGGATGGCTCTGAGGGCGTCACTTCCCGGATAACGGGGCGTCGCGGAGGGTCTCAAGAGGAAAGCGGGTGTTTGTGCCTCTTGGTTCCCGCTATTCCGTTCTACAGGTTGGCAAACAGGTGCCGCGGTGCTGCGTGGGCCGATGAATTTGCCCGCCATTTCCTTGTGGGATTCGGGTGCAACGGCCGCTGTACGCTATACTGCCCGCAAGGCAAAAAGAATCCAAGGCAAGGGGATGAGTGAAGAGAATACGCATGCCATAGCCCACTGTTATCACGAGATCATCGACCGGGTGGGCGAGGACATGACGCGCGAGGGGCTGCTCAAGACGCCTCAGCGGGCAGCGAAGGCGATTGAGTTCCTGACCCAGGGTTACCGGCAGTCCCTGGAAGAGATCGTGAACGAGGCGGTATTTCCCTCGGAAAACGACGAGATGGTGATCGTCAAGGATATCGAGCTCTACTCGCTCTGCGAGCACCACATGCTGCCCTTCATCGGCAAGGCGCACGTGGCCTACCTGCCGGACGGCAAGGTGATCGGTCTTTCGAAGATCGCCCGCATCGTGGACATGTACGCGCGCCGGCTGCAGATCCAGGAGCAACTCACCACCCAGATCGCCATGGCCATCGAGCAGGTCATCGGGGCCCGCGGGGTGGGTGTGATCATCGAGGCATCCCACCTGTGCATGATGATGAGAGGGGTGCAGAAACAGAACTCGGTGACCACCACTTCCATGATGCTCGGGAGTTTCCGCGACAACCAGAGTACCCGGGAAGAGTTTCTCACCCTCGTCAAGCTGCGATGATCACGATAAGGATAAAGGACCTGCGCCTGCGAACCTATATTGGTTTCAACGACGATGAGCGCCAGAAGCGTCAGGACGTGGTGATCAATGTCCGGTTCAGCTACATGGCCGATCACGCCGCGGAAACGGACGACGTGAAATACGCGGTGAACTACCGCACCATTACCAAGGACATCATCCGGCTTGTGGAGGAGGGGCGCTTCATGTTGCTGGAGCGGCTGGCGGCGGAAGTGCTGGAGCTGGTGATGTCCCATCCGAAGATCGGCTTTGCCGAAGTGGAGGTGGACAAGCCGCACGCGCTGCGTTTCTCCGATTCGGTATCCGCGACCCTGAGTGCAAGCCGCTGATGACTGATTCGGGAATCTCTATCCAGGTGGAACCAGAGGAGGTCGCTGCATGCGCTCGGCACTGCTGCTGAAGATTTCCTTCTGGCTCATCGTGATCGGGCTCTTTGCCCTGGTAACGCCGCAACCCGCCTGGCCGGAATGGCTGGCACGGATGACGATCTCCACGGGGCTGGCCCTGGCAATCACCACCCTGGTGGTTCGTTACCTGGAGTTGCGCAAGAAGCGTCGCTGAGGGTTTGTCAGGCGTCGTTGCCGTTCATGCGGTGATTGTACCCGGCCACCACTTCCTGCATGCGTTCCGCATCGTAGGGGCGCAGCCCGCTCAGTACCATCTTCTTGGTGCCGTGCCCCACGGCCTGGCGTCCATCCTTCAGCGAGAACTGCAGTGTCACCTGGCCGCGCTTCCCCTTCACCTCGAGCGTGGTCTTTTCGAGGTTGAGAGAAGGGTCTGCGAGATCGAGCCGCTCGAGATCCAGCTCCATGCTCTCGTAGATGATCAGAGGACGATCAGGATTGATCATGACGTCGTGCTGCTCCATCAGGGGCACCAGCACGTGGGGGAATGCATGGCCTGAAAAGGCGACATAGACCTTGACCAGTTTTTCGATGACGTCGAGGTCGTCCGTCCGCTCGCCGCTGCGTTCGAAATGGAGGTACTCCTTGCCGTTGTCGCCACGGATGGTCAGCTCTTCGCTATCGGTTTCCGGGAATATCAGCTGGATGTTGTCTCCGACCATGCCGGCGAAGCGGAAGCGCATGTGCTGGCTGAGACCGTAGTGCTTGAGCACCAGGCTGAAGAGCAAATCCCCCGGCACGCAGAAACGCTTGGAATCCACGTCGTGGATGGGGTTGTAGTCGTTGGCTATCTGTTTTGCAAAGTCACTGGCCTGTTGCCTCGATACCAGTATCCTGTTCTGGTTAATCCGGTAGTAGTTTTCTAGTATCATGCCAGTATCCCGCAAATTCGGGCCCAGAGTTTATCAGGAAAGCGCAATTGTTTTCAGCATTGTTCAACAGGAAACCCCCGCTCGACGAAATGTCGGCAAGGTGGATTCTCGACACCTATCACTGGGCCTTCCGCAACTTTCCGGTCAACATTTTCTTCGAGCAGACGCGACTGGTACTGCCGGACGACCACTTCTTTCCCGCGGACGTGAAGAGCATGCAGGGAAGGGCGGAACTGATCTTCGACAGGGTCGCCGAGTATGCCGGTCTCTCCCACTGGTCCTGGCAGGTGGTCGATTCGACGCACTGTCACGTCAGCCGTGAAGTGATTCTGCCCGAGCGGGCCGGGCAGGGGTTTTCCGGGGTCCGCCGGCTGTCCATGGACAAACCGCTGCCGGTGGTCTACGAAGCTCGCCTGGTCGGGAACCGCGAAGCGCTCGTTGCGGGCTTTGCCCAAGCGCTGGCCCAGTACCTGATCCGTACTGGCCGGGAGTTGCCTCCAGGGGGCGCCGTGCGTTGGTCCCAGGCAGTTGATCTGCTGACCATCTTCATGGGATTCGGGGTCGTCTACACCAACAGTTTCCCGCTGTTCCTGCCAATGAGCCAGGGCGGAAGCCGCCGGGAGCAGGACCATCTCTCGCAGTGGGACGCGGCCTATGCGCTGGCCATCTTCTGCGTTCTGAAGCGGATACCCAAACGCGAGGTGCTGGTCCATCTCAAGCGGCCCGTGCGCAGTTTCTTCAATCGCGCCATGAGTGACGTGGTCATGCGCCGGGACCAGTTGCCGGATATCCAGGAGCTTCCCGAAAGGTCGTCGATGAAGCACAGTGCCTGAAGGTGACGGCATGGACGGGTCGGTCCTGTTTGCCTGCCAGCGCTGCGATGCGCTGCAGCGGGTGCCCGTTCCCAGGCAGGGCGAAGCGGCCTACTGTACCTGTTGCGGCTCGCGCCTCCTGCGTCGGCCGAAGGGCGGGCTGGACCGTCCCATTGCGCTGATGACCGGTGCGCTGATCCTCTTCGCGGTCTCCAACCTGTTCTCCCTGGTATCCCTGCGCGTCAGTGGCATGGAGATGGAAACCACGCTGCTGGGTACCTCGGTGGCGCTGTGGCACCATCAGAGCAAGCTCGTGGCCGCGGTGGTCTTCGTGGTGAGCTTCCTGGTTCCCGTGATCGTGATGACCAGCACCCTGTATGTGCTGGTGAGCCTGCGTTTTCGCCTGCTGCTGCCCTTCACCCGCCGGCTGCTTGCATTTCTCAGTCACCTCCATCCCTGGGAGATGGGCGATGTCTTCATCGTCAGCATGCTGGTGGCCATGGTGAAACTGATCGGCATGGCCAGGGTCATCGTCGACGATGGCTTCTATGCGCTGTCGGGTGCCGTGGTGCTGGCCCTCGCGGCACAGTCCGGCATCGAGACCTGGCTGCTCTGGCGACTGCTGGACCGGGAAACGGCCACCACGGTTCCTGCCATGAATCGACAGGTGAGTGGAGAAACCGTCTCATGATGCCGCGTGCACGGGACCTGGGCCTGATCAGCTGCCATCTGTGCAAGCTCGTGGTGCGCCCGCCGCAGGGCATCGACACGCCTGCGCGTTGTCCCCGATGCGGCTCCGAGCTCCATTCGCGTCTTCCCAACAGCCTTTCCCGAACCTGGGCGCTGCTCATCGCCTCCATGATTCTCTATATCCCGGCCAATGTACTCCCGATCATGAAGACCACGGTGCTGGGAACGGAGAACCCTTCCACCATTCTTTCGGGCGTGGTCTATTTCATCGACGAAGGAGACTGGCTGCTGGCGCTGGTCATATTCACTGCCAGCGTACTGGTCCCCGTGCTGAAGATGCTCAGCCTGCTCTATCTTCTGCTCACCCTGCGCTACCGTGGCCGCCTGCATACGCTGCACCGCTCCCGCCTGCACAGGGTTACGGAACTGATCGGGCGCTGGTCGATGGTGGATGTCTTCGTCATCGGCATTCTCACGGCGCTGGTGCAGATGGGCATGCTCACCAGCATTGAGCCCGGAATGGGCGCCCTGGCTTTCGCCGCCGTGGTGATTCTCACTATGTTCGCGGCGGAAGGCTTCGACTCCCGCCTGCTCTGGGACCAGGAGTGCCGGCAATGAACGAAGAGCGACAGCAGCCATCCATCGAGGAGGTGCCCGAAGCGATCGTCACGGCCCGCGGCCAGCGCGGCATTCCGCTGGTCTGGGTGGTACCGCTGGTGGCCCTGCTCATCGGCCTGGCGCTGGTGTGGCACAATTATATGGACCAGGGTCCGACGATCACCATCCATTTCGACCAGGCCGAAGGGGTCGAGGCGGGCAAGACCCGCATCAAGTACAGGGACGTGGTGATCGGGCTGGTGGAGTCGGTGCACTTCTCCGAGGATTTCTCGGAGGTGATCGTAACCGCCCAGATGGACAAGGGCGTCAGGGACCTGCTCGTCGAGAGTACCCGTTTCTGGGTGGTGCGTGCGCGGTTGGGGCTCACGCGCGCCAGTGGTCTCGATACCCTGGTGAGCGGCGTCTACATCCGCTGCCCGCCATGGAGAGCGAAGCGAAGGCGGGTAGTCCCCGGTAGCCGCGAGGCGACACGGGATACCCGACGTGCCGAAGGCGCCAAAGGGGATCCCAAGGGAGCATCCGAACGCGACGTCCAGTCATATGGGAGACCGGTGTGT
>QNZQ01000232.1 GCA_003972985.1 Gammaproteobacteria bacterium
ACGTGGACGATGACTTGCCCTTGGGGCATATCAACCTCCACATCGGCGACTCGCCAAGGTGCCTGAATACCCAATATCCGGGTGTATAGATCAATGTCTCTCATGCTGCCCTACGCTAAACTACCCACTCGATCAGGGGAAGAGCCATATTTTCCATGATCAGGGGTGTGACCAAGAATTCATGGATACTCAGGCGACGACACCCCGGGTGCTGCCGGTTCAGCCGGCGTCCGAATAGCCGATGACGAATCTGTGCTTGCCCGAAGCAGAGCGGGCGATGGCATCTACCTCGCGGATCTCCAGTGCCAGCCCCAGCTCGTCGCTCACGCGCTGCTGCAGGGCGGAGGCGGCCTCCCTGTCCAGGGGCTTCTCGCTCACCAGTTTCAGCACCATGCGCTGTGGCGACTCCTGCACGAACTGGTAGTGGCGAACGCCGGCAATGCCGTCGAGCAGGTGCACGAACCAGGAGGGGTAGACCCTGCGCCCACCCGGCGTACGCACCAGGTCGTTGCTGCGGCACAAGTCCAGCTCCATCAGGGGAAAGGGTGAGCCGCAACTGCAGCTCCCCTCGCGCAGGCGCCCGGTGTCGCCGTTCTCGTAGCGGATGAAAGGCATCACCCGGTTGCTGAGGGAAGTAACCAGCAGCCGCGCTTCCCCCTTGCGCTGCACCGATTCCAGCGCCACCATGTCGGTGAAGACGTGCAGGTTGCCCTGGCGGCACTGTAGGGCGATGTTGGGCACCTCGCGGCTTCCGTACTGGTTGAAGACCGGGCAGCCGAAGGCCGATTCCATCGCCTCGCGCTGCCAGTCGTGCAGCACCTCCGCCGTCGAATAGACGCCCTTGATGCCTCGCGGCAGGCGTACCCTGCGGCGCAGCAGGTAGCGCGCCAGCTCCGCCAGCACCGAGGCGTAGCCCTGCAGCAGCACCGGTCGCCACGAGCGGATGGTCTCCGCCCAGCGCTGCAGCGTCTGCGTATCGTATTCCCAGGCGCCCAGCGTGCGCTCGGCGACGATGAACTCCTTGTAGCGCCTGCGCAGGCCCGTCTTGAGATCCTGCCGGGCGCCCCAGAAGTTGAGGATCTTCTCCCCCGGCCGCCAGCCCGACCACCTATAGCCGCGCATCATCCCGGCGCGCATCAGCTCGATCTTGTGATCGTCGTACCAGAAGGCGAGCGGCGTGCCGGTGGAGCCGCCGGTGTGACCCAGCCGGTACGAGCCCGGCCGCAGATTGCGATTGCGCATCCGGTCGCGGTTGGCGATGACCTGTTCCCGGGTGAGCAGTGGCAGCTGTTCGATCTGCACCAGCCCCGTTCGGCCGATCCTGCCGGCATACTGTTCCGCATAGTAATCGGTGTTTTCCATGGCGAAGCGCACCATCTCGTCGATGGCCTGCTGTTGACGACGCTGCAGGGTTTCCGCGTCCAGCCGTTCGTTCTCCAGCAGGCCGGGGAGCAGTGCGTACCGCTGGGGCCGGTACCGGCGATGCAGCCACTGGCGGATCATTCGAGGTGGAGCGCCCTTTCCCACTGTTGCCGCACCTCGGAGTAGTCACCGATGGCATTCACGATGCTTTCCAGCCGGGCGTTCCAGTGCCGCCCATCGTCCACCAAGGCATAGCAGCGCGAGGAGGCACCGAAGTTGCGCTGCATGTTGTCGAGGAAGCGGCGGAAAGCCTCCAGGGAAGCCGCGGCGGCCGGTTCGAGGTTCCACCAGGCCCGCCGATCCCCCAGCAGTCCATCCAGTATTTCCATGCGTTTGCGGATCTGCTGCTGCTTCTCCTCGTACTGGCGGCGCAACCGTTCCGCGGTCGCTTGCACGGTGGAGTGGATCGCTTCTTCGGGCAGAAACTGCCGGGGATACCCCTGCGCGGTGAGCTGCTCCACGCTGAAGAGCATCACGTCGCCAAAGAACTGCCGCTCGAACTCCCGCGAGAGATCCACCCGCCCCTCCTGCCGCTCCACGCCGGGTCGGAATTCCGACTCGCCCAGCTCCTCCAGGGTGCGCTTGTGCAGCAGTGGCAGGTTGGCGGAGACGAAGCCGTCGCCCAGCTCGGCCCGGGCGATACGTCCCAGCACCGGCCCGGCCATGCGCAGGCGCAAGTGGGCAAAGGGAATGAAGTAACACAACCCCTGCCCGTTCAGCACGTAGTTGCCGGTATAGACGGTACGTGCCGGCGCCACGCTCTCGCCTGCGGGCGTAAACTCGTGACAGGTAACGCGGGTGGGGTGCTCGCCATCGAAGAAGCGGTCCAGGCGCCGCGCGAAATCGTCCAGCACGCCAAGCTGGTCGTGGCTGCCACGCAGCCGGCAGTGGTAACGGTGCGGCTGCGCGGCAGGAGCGAAGCCGAACAGGTCGGCCATGTCGTGATAGGCGGCGTCCTGGCCGGCGCCTGCCGCCTCCCCGTGAAAGCGGCAGGCAGCATGGGCCTGTCCCCCGCGCAGCTCATGCAGAAAGGCGATGACATCCTCGAGAAAATTGCCCGCCATCACCGCCGGCGCCACCGGGGGATCGCCCACCACCTTGCCGGTGAGCAGGGTGATTCCGCCCGACGAGAAGATGCGGTCGAGGTGGTGGAAGTAGTTCACCGCCAGCAGCTCACGGTTGCCCTGCCCCGCGCACTGCAGCACGCGGAACTCCTGGTCGCTGTCGAGGAACAGGAACAGCAGCCTGTCGTCCTCCTCCGCCATGCGCCGCAGCAGCAGGTAGGTGATGTTGCGCATCCGTGAGGGGCCCTTGTGCGCGAACTGCCCCGGCTGCACCAGGCCCAGCACGGGCTCCAGCGCCTCGCGCTCCCGCGCGGGGAGCCCTTCCAGCGCCTCCAGCTGTGCCTGCTGGTGGAAATGGAGGGTCTCCAGGCCCCTTTCGGTGAATTCCCGCGCCAACCCGCCGTGGGCCTCGATGGCCGTGGAGTCGGCGCTGTCATCGGCGATCACCACCTTCACCGCCCGGTATCGCCCGGTGACCGTGCCGCCGTACCCGTAGGCTTCGCAGAGCGCCAGCAGGCTCTCCAGGCAGTTGCGCAGTTGCCGGGGGCGGTCCGCCACCGGGATCACCACCACGAAGCGGTGGCGTTCATCCTCTCCGCGCTGGGCGAGCAGCTGCTCGTATTCACGAAAGAGCGCCTGGCTGGCCTCCAGCGCCTCTTCGCCAGCGCCCTCCTGCCAGAGCAGCCTCTCTGCCAGATCCAGCACCTCGCCGTAGAGTTGCAGCGTCTTCTGCAGGTCACAGGCAGCGAGCGTAGCGGCGAACCCTTTCCTCAGGGCAGCTGCCTGCGGTAGCCGTGGATGCCTGTCGAGGAACCGCTTCAGCTCACCGAAGAAGGGAAAGCACATGGCTCGGGATCAACGGCGCGAGCTGTAGTTGGGATAGGCATCCCGGTCCACCATGATCTCCACCAGGTTGATGCCCCCCACCAGGTCGTGCTCCTCGAACAGCGCATCCACGTCGGCATCGGTCTCCACGTGCCGGTAGCCGATGCCGAAGGCGCGCGCCAGCTCCGCGTAGTCCGGGTTGGTGAAATCGCAGTCGATGAAGCGGTCGCCGTACTGCTGGTGCTGGTTCTTGCGGATCAGGCCCATGGTGGAATTGTTGAACAGCACCACGTTGAGCGGAATCCGGTAGTTCACCGCAGTCATGAGCTCCATGCAACACATCTGGAAACCGCCGTCGCCGAGGATGGCGAAGGTGGGCGCCGCTTCGGCGAAGCGCGCGCCAATGGCGGCGGGAATGGCGTGGCCCAGGGAGGAGATGCCGGAGTTGGAGAAGTAGCGGTTGTGTGCCGAGACGTTGAAGAAGTTCTGCGCGTAGATGATGTTGTCGTCGAAGACCATCAGCTCCTCGGGAAAATTTACTTCCAGGCGGGCGAAGAAATATTCCACCAGGTCCACGCCCCCGGGAAAGAGCGGGTTGCTGCCCGGCCGCTTCCGTTCCTGCAGCCGCGCCACGCCGGGACCATCGAAGGCCGGCACGCGAACCACCTCGCGCTGATCCAGCTCCTCGAGCAAGCCGTCGAGAATGTCACCGATGTCGCCGGCAATGGCCACGTCGGCGCGGAACACCTTCTCCAGCTGTTCCGGGTCGTGGTCCACCTGGGCGATCCTGCAGTTCTCCAGCAGGCTAGCGTCCCAGAGGTAGCTGGTGCGCTCGTTGAAGCCGGCGCCGAGGAACAGCACCAGGTCGGCATGCTCCACGATGTAGCGGTAGGCGTGATCACTGGAAGTGACGCCGAGGCTGCCCAGCGACAGCGCCGACTGCTCGCTGATCACCCCTTTCGCCTTGAGGCTGGTGGTCACCGGCGCCTGCAGCCGCTCGCTCAGCGCTTCCACCTGCGGCTGGGCACCGGAGCGGATGCAGCCGTACCCGGCCACGATCACCGGGTTCTCCGCCTCCAGCAGCAGGTCCGTCAGCGCCTCCACGGCCACGCTGTCCCGGCGGGAGACCTGCACCGGCGGGCGGGTCACCAGCTCGTCCAGCAGCGACTCGTCCACCTCCTCCTTCTGCAGGTTGTAGGGAAAGCTGAGCAGTACCGGGCCGGGGTCGTGGGAGAGCAGGATGCGCGCGGCGCGGTTGAGGATGTTCACCAGGTAGTCGGTGCGCTCCACCAGCCGGGCATAGCGGGTGATGCTCTGGAACAGGGCGCTCTGGTCGATGCTGCCACCCTCGCCCGAGCTCTCCTGCAGCCCGCCGCGGCCGAAGATGTGGGTGGAGGTCTCGCCGGTGATGACCAGGATGGGCTGCCGGTCCACGTAGGCGTTGGCGATCCCGGTGACCAGGTTGGTGGCACCCGGGCCGGCGGTGGTGATGCAGGCCCCGATTCCTCCCGAGGCCCGCGAGTAGCCCCCTGCCATGAAGGCCGCCCCCTGCTCGTGCTTGGCCAGCACCGTGCGGATGGAGGAGTCGTAGAGGGCATCGTAGACCGGCAGGATGTGGGCGCCAGGCATGCCGAAGATGTGCCGGATCCCCAGCCGTTCCATGAAACGGACGATGAGTTCGCTGACGGGGATTTTCATCGGGAGGCGGGGAGCGTGCTCCGGCAGTGTCGGGGCGTGAGATTATAGCACCCGGCCGGTTTCGGTCTGCCCTTTCCAGGCCCTGGTGCGGCGCCGCCCGACAAGGCGAAGCCGCATCGGGCGGGTCTCTACAGCGGTCAGTCGGCAGAAGGTATGTTCAGCGGAACATAGCGCCGATGGTGTGCGCGCTGAATGAGCACCGGCAGCGTTCTTCCGGGTTTCTCGGCACCGATATGATCGATGAAGGACTGGACGCTGCTCACCGGCTTGTCCGCCAGCATCAGGATCACGTCGTCCTTCTTCAGGTGTGGTGTGTTCGCGCCGGCCTCCTTCACCAGCACCCCGTACATCCCGGTGCCGAAACGGACACGCTGCGCCAGGGTCAGTTCCGCCAGCTGCAGCCCCAACCGGTCGAAGATCGGGTTGGTGCGGATGTGGCTTGCCGGCAATGCCGAGGCGTGCGCCTCGATCAGCGCCCGCAGCAGGCGCACCTTGCCCCAGAAGCGCACCACCTCGATGCGCACGTGTTTCCCGGGCGGGGTGGCCGCGATTCTCGCCTTGAGGGAATCCGGCGATTCCACGTCCTCGTCCGCGTACTTGATGATGACATCACCCACGTGCATGGCCGCCCGTTCCGCCGGCGCACCGGGCCCCCCCTCGGGCACCCCCCCGCCCTTGGCATGGGCCCGGCCCAAGGCCCTGGCCAGGTCCTCCGTCATCGCCTTTGTTGCTCACAAACCACCCTCCTCGGAAAAAGAGTAACAAGGAGATAAAGATGCAATCAATGACTTTGCTGAGACCTCACTTTGGACTGCCCTGGGGACGCTTGCTTGGTGCTAAAGGGACTACCTCAAAGTTCAAAATGGTTCACTATACCATTACAGATATAATCATCTTGCTTTCTATATTGTGGTACA
>QNZQ01000061.1 GCA_003972985.1 Gammaproteobacteria bacterium
ACCGGTGTGTAGCCGCAACGAGCTTGCGATGTTGTGGCGGAACGCCGGCTGACCAGGACGGCCGGGGCACCAAATGAGTTGTCGAAGATCGAGTCGATTTTGGGGACTCGGATGTCCCAAAATCTTTCACGAGATCGAAGACTCGCTTGGTAGGCTCTGCGTCGGCATCCCTGCCTCCGAAGTTTTCCGATCAGGTGTCCGCCCCGCCCAAGTTAGATGATGTGGCCCTTGTTGAATCACGTATTCCGCCGGTAAACGGCATGGGATTACGTTATCATTTCCGATTTCCACTGGCCCTTTTCCGGGGTCAAGTCATGTCCAGAGAATAGATGTTCAATAAAATCGCAAAAAAGATCTTCGGCAGCCGCAACGAGCGGCTGATCAAGGCCATGTCCAAGGAGGTGGAGAAGATCAATGCGCTCGAGCCGCAGATCGAATCACTTTCCGACCAGGAACTCCAGGCCAAGACCGATGAATTCAGGGAGCGGCTCAAGCAGGGCGAGAGCCTGGATGCGCTGCTGCCCGAAGCCTTCGCCGTGGTGCGCGAGGCGAGCAGGCGCGTGCTCGGCATGCGCCATTTCGACGTGCAGCTCATCGGGGGCATGGTGCTCCACGATGGCAAGATCGCCGAGATGCGCACCGGCGAGGGCAAGACCCTGGTGGCCACCCTCGCCGTCTACCTCAACGCGCTCGATGGCAAGGGCGTGCACGTGGTAACAGTCAACGACTACCTGGCGCGTCGTGATGCCGCCTGGATGGGAAAGCTCTACCATTTTCTCGGCATGAGCACCGGCGTCATCAACTCTTCCGGCGGCATGGGACCCGATTCCAGCTCCTACCGCTTCGATCCTGACCACGATGGCAGCGAGAACGGCCACCGCTTCCTGCGCAACGTCTCCCGCAAGGAAGCTTATGACGCCGACATCACCTACGGCACCAACAACGAATTCGGCTTCGACTACCTGCGGGACAACATGGCCTTCGAGGCCGCGCAGCGCGTCCAGCGTCGCAACTTCGCGGTGGTGGATGAAGTGGACTCCATTCTCATCGACGAGGCGCGCACGCCGCTGATCATCTCCGGTCCCGCCGAGGACAGCTCGGAGCTGTACCGGAAGGTGAACGAGATTCCGCCGCGGCTCAAGCGCCAGGAACCCATCACCAATGCCGAGGGTAAACCCGATTACGGCCCGGGTGACTACGCCGTGGACGAGAAGGCCAAGCAGGTGTTCCTCAGCGACGAGGGGCACGAGCACGTGGAGCAGATGCTCATCGACATGGGGCTCCTCGATCCCGACACCAGCCTCTACGATCCGGGCAACATCATGCTCATGCACCACGTGATGGCGGCCCTGCGCGCCCACGTGCTGTTCCAGAAGAACGTGGACTACATCGTGCGTGACGGCCAGGTGATCATCGTGGACGAGTTCACCGGGCGCACCATGCCCGGCCGGCGCTGGTCCGAGGGACTGCACCAGGCGGTGGAGGCCAAGGAGGGAGTGCCCATCCAGCAGGAGAACCAGACGCTGGCCTCCATCACCTTCCAGAACTTCTTCCGCCTCTACGACAAGCTGGCCGGCATGACCGGTACCGCCGACACCGAGGCCTTCGAGTTCCAGCAGATCTATGGCCTGGAGGTGGTGGTGATTCCCACCAACCAGCCCATGCAGCGCGACGACCAGACCGACCTGGTCTATCTCACCGCCCCGGAGAAGTTCAATGCCATCGTGGAGGACATCCGCGACTGCGTGGAGCGGGGCCAACCGGTGCTGGTGGGTACCGCGTCCATCGAAGTGTCGGAGATGCTCTCCAGCAAGCTGAAGGAGGCGGGCATCGAGCACCAGGTGCTCAACGCCAAGCACCACGAGCAGGAAGCGCGCATCGTCGCCGAGGCGGGCAAACCCGGCGCGGTGACCATTGCCACTAACATGGCCGGCCGGGGTACCGACATCGTGCTCGGCGGCAACCTCGAGGTGGAGCTGGAGGAGCTGGGTCCCGATGCCACCGAAGAGCAGAAGGAAGCGCTGCGCGAGGACTGGGAGCGGCGCCATCACCAGGTTCTCGAGGCGGGTGGTCTGCGCGTGATCGGCACCGAGCGTCACGAGTCACGGCGCATCGACAATCAGCTGCGTGGCCGTTCCGGCCGCCAGGGTGATCCAGGTTCCAGCCGTTTCTACCTGTCGCTGGAAGACAGCCTGATGCGCATCTTCGCTTCCGAGCGGGTGGGCAACCTGATGCAGAAGCTGGGCATGCAGGAAGGCGAGGCCATTGAGCACCCCTGGGTGAACAAGGCCATCGAGAATGCCCAACGCAAGGTGGAAGGCCGCAACTTCGACATCCGCAAGCAACTGCTGGAATACGACGACGTGGCCAACGACCAGCGCAAGGTGGTCTACGAGCAGCGCAACGAGCTCATGGACGTGGACGACATCTCCGAGAACATCGTCAACCTGCGCCACGACGTGCTCATGGAGACCATCGACCAGTACATTCCGCCCCAGAGCATCGAGGAGCAGTGGGACGTCGCCGGACTGGAGGAAGTGCTCAAGGAGCAGTTCGCCCTGGATCTGCCCATCCAGAAATGGCTGGACGAGGACGACGACCTCCACGAGGAGACCCTGCGCAAGCGCATTCTCGAAGAGCTGGAGAAGCGCTACGCCGAGAAGGAGGCGCTCATCGGTTCCGACCAGATGCGCTACCTGGAAAAGGCGGTGATGCTGCAGACGCTGGATACCCACTGGAAGGAACACCTGGCGGCCATGGACTACCTGCGCCAGGGCATTCACCTGCGCGGCTTTGCGCAGAAGAATCCCAAGCAGGAGTACAAGCGCGAGGCCTTCGAGATGTTCGCTTCCATGCTCGAGGCGATCAAGCGCGAGGTGGTCGAGGTGCTGAGCAAGTTCGAGCTGCAGGAGGCGCCGCCGATGGAGATGCAGGTCGAGCCCACAGAGTTCGAGTTCAAGCACGAGGAGTTCGCCGGACTGGCCGGGGAAGCGCCCGAGGCCGAGCCGCTCCCCGAGCGTCCCGCTCAGCCCTATGTCCGCGAAGGGCGCAAGGTGGGACGCAATGAACCCTGTCCCTGTGGTTCGGGAAAGAAATACAAGCAGTGCTGCGGGCGGCTGCAGTAGGATGGGCAAAGGCCTTAGGCCGTGCCCATCGTAACCGATATGATGGGCATGCTTCGCTTTGCCCATCCTACGAGCTGGGATCCCGCCAATGAATGATCCTGACATCTTCCCCGTTCCCGGCATCCGGCTGGCCGCCACTGCAGCCGGTATCCGCTACCGGGATCGTGACGACCTGGTGCTCATGGAGCTGGCCGAGGGCAGTACGACAGCGGCGGTCTTCACGCGCAACGCCTTCTGCGCCGCACCGGTGGTGGTGGCCCGTGAACACCTGCAGAAGGCGGCGCCCCGTTACCTGCTTATCAATTCCGGAAATGCCAACGCGGGTACAGGGATCAATGGCCTGACCACCTGCCGCGAGACCTGTCGCCTGCTGGCGGCGGCCACCGGCGTGCCCATGGACCAGGTGCTGCCTTTCTCCACGGGAGTGATCGGCGAGGACCTTCCCACCGATCCCTTTGCCCAGGCCATCCCCGGCCTCCTGCGGAAACTGGATGAAGCCGGCTGGCCGGCCGCCGCCGAGGCCATCATGACCACCGACACCGTGCCCAAGCTGTCCAGTCGCCGGATCCAGGTGGGTGGCCGGGAGGTCACGGTCACCGGCATGGCCAAGGGATCCGGCATGATCCGCCCCGACATGGCCACCATGCTCGCCTACGTGGCCACCGATGCCCAGGTGCCCCAGCCGCTGCTGCAATCCATGCTCGAAGCGGCGGTGGCGCCCAGCTTCAACGCCATCACCGTGGATGGCGACACCTCCACCAATGACGCCTGCGTGCTCGTTGCCACCGGGGCTTCGGGCGTGACGGTGGAGCGATCCGATTCCCCCGAGGGCGAATTGCTGGGTGAAGCGGTGAAGGCGGTCTGCATGGAGCTGGCGCGTGCCATCGTTCTCGACGGCGAGGGTGCCACCAAGCTGGTGGAGATCCGGGTCGAAGAGGCCGCTTCCGAGGAGGAGGCGCGGCAGGTGGCCTACACCGTCGCCCACTCCCCCCTGGTGAAGACGGCGCTGTTCGCCTCCGACCCGAACTGGGGGCGGATCCTCGCCGCCGTGGGGCGGGCGGGCGTGGAGGGGCTGGCCATCGGATCCGTGCGTATCTGGCTCGATGATGTCTGCATCGTGCGCGACGGCGGCCGCGATCCTGCCTACACGGAGGAGGCGGGTCAGCGGGTGATGGCGCAGCGGGAGTTCGGCATCCGCATCGCCCTGGGGCGGGGAGAATTTGCGACGCGCATCCTCACCTGTGACCTCTCCTTCGACTATGTACGCATCAATGCCGAGTACCGGACCTGATGGGAGTGGCGGATGCGCTGCGCTTATCCGCCCTACGGTTGTAAAGACCAGGGTCGTAGGCCTGATAAGCGTAGCGCATCAGGCAATCTTTGCGCTTGCCCGCCCCTCACTGCATGGGCATGGGCCATGCGATCGGTGGATGCGCTGCGCTTATCCGCCCTACGGTTGTAAGAACCAGGGTCGTAGGCCCGACAAGGCGCAGCCGCATCGGGCAGGCTCAGCACCACTGCCATGAAAGAGCGAATGAGCATCATCGAAGTCGCCGCAGGCGTGCTCCAGGATGCTGCCGGCCGAGTACTGCTGGCGCGCCGTCCCGAGGGTGTGCACCAGGGCGGATTGTGGGAGTTTCCGGGAGGCAAGGTGGAGCCGGGCGAGTCGGTGCGCCAAGCGCTGGAGAGGGAGCTGGAGGAAGAGCTCGGCATCGGCATAAAGGCTTGCCGGCCCCTCATCCGTGTCGGGCACCGCTACGCGGATCGCAACGTGGTGCTGGACACCTGGCTCGTGAGCGCCTGGCGGGGCGAACCCCGCGGCCGCGAAGGACAACCGTTGCAATGGGCCGCACCACGGGAGATCGATCCCGCGTCGATGCCGGCGGCTGACCTGCCCATCCTCAAGGCGCTGAGCCTGCCATCCCGATACGTCATCACGCCGCCGCAGGTGGAGAACCCAAGCACCTTCCTAGGCCAGCTCGAAGACACGCTGGACCTGGGGGCGAAACTGGTGCAGTTACGCGTCTTCGGCCTGGAAATGCCAAGGTGGTGGAAGCTGGTCCGTGAGGCCGACAGGGCTTGCCGGGAATCGGGAGCGACGCTGCTGTTGAACGCTTCACTGCAGGAGGCCCTGGCGCTGGGCGTGCAGGGTCTGCACCTCAATCGCCAACGGCTCATGCGCATGGATTCTCTCGAGGAAGCCCGGGGCCTCCTGGTGGGGGCCTCCTGTCACGATGACAGGGAACTCCAAAAAGCCCAGGCGCTGGGCGTGGATTTCGCCGTGCTCTCGCCGGTGCTTCCAACTGCCAGCCACCCCGAAGCCCGGCCGCTGGGATGGGAAGGTTTCACCAGCTTGGCACAGGATGCGAACCTGCCGGTCTATGCGTTGGGAGGCATGCAGCCGGGGATGGCGGAGCAGGCGTGGCACCACGGTGCCCAGGGCATTGCGGGAATTTCCGGATTGTGGAAATCCACGTAGGAGGCCCGTCCCCGGGTCGAACCTTTGTGGTGAGCGGGTGTTGGGCACGCTGCGCTTTGCCCAACCTACGGTTACTCCGACCGTAGGATGGGCAAAGGCCGTTAGGCCGTGCCCATCAGGGCCCACCGAATATTCGCGGCGGGGACGCCGCTCCTATTGGGGCTTGGATTCAACTCGTAAGTGCAACTCGATCTAGAGCGGGAGGGTAAGCTGCGGTAGCATCACGGCTTACTCAATCCACCAAGAGAGAGGAGCACGATGAGAGGCTACACGCAGCTTACCCGAGATGAACGATACCAGATCTA
>QNZQ01000069.1 GCA_003972985.1 Gammaproteobacteria bacterium
AGCGCCGCCGCAAACGGCCGACACCGGCTACCGCTTCGAGGGCGTGAGCTTCCGCTATCCCGGCAGCGAGCCGGTGCTCGAGGAGATCGACCTCGACATTCCGCCAGGCAGCCGCACCGCCATCGTCGGTCCTACTGGGTCGGGCAAGAGCACCCTGGTTCAGCTCATGACCCGCTTCCGGCTGCCCAGCGAAGGCCGCTTGTGCTTTGGCGGAATCGACCTGGAAGCCTGGCCCGGCGAGAGCCTGCACCGCCGGCTGGCGGTGGTGGAGCAGCAGGGTCACCTCTTCACTGGTACGCTGCGCCAGAACCTGTTGCTGGCAAGACCCGACGCCAGCGAGGAGGCGCTGCGGCAGGCCTGCAGAACCGCCCAGCTCTCGGCCTGGATCGAGAGCCTGCCCGATGGACTGGATACCGAGATCGGCGAGGCGGCGCTGCGCATCTCCGGTGGCGAGGCGCGGCGCCTGGCCGTTGCGCGCGCGCTGCTGCGCGAGGCGCCGGTGCTGATCCTCGACGAGCCCACCGAAGGGCTGGACCCGCCCACGGCGCGCCGGCTCATGGAAGCCATCCTCGAAGGGCTGGAAGGGCGGACCCTGGTGCTGGTCACCCACCGGCTCGACGAACTGGCGCTGATGGACCAGGTGGCTCTCCTGGACCGCGGTCGCCTGCTGGCCCGCGGCCCGCCGGCTGGAGCAGGAATCGGCCTCCTACCGCGCCTTCCTGGAGTTCCGCCCCCTTGGCCAGTGGAACGGCTGAGCACCCGGCATCACTGGTAGGGTATACCCAGATAGAAGAAGTTCTGGTGGTCGTTCTCGGCCAGACCCACGCCCAGGTAGAGCGGTCCCAGGATGGTGTCCATCCCCAGGAACAGGCTGCCCGATCCGATCCAGCTGCGGCCGAAATCGCTGGAGCGCTGCCAGACGTTCCCTGCTTCCAGGGTGCCGCCGAGATAGACCGGCACCAGCGAGGAGAAGGCGTTGAGGCGGCGCAGGAAACCCACGTAGCCATATCCCAGGTGCTGTCCCGAGAGCTCGTAGCGGTCGTAGCCGGAAAGGTTGAGAAAACCGCCGAGCAGCTGGTAGCCATAGATGGGTGCATCGCTGTCCAACGTGTAGCCGGCCCTGGCATGCACCAGGAACACGTTCCTTTCCTTGGAATAGGCAGCGGTCCACTCGCCGAGCACCTGCTGGAAATCATCGTCGCCGCCCAGGGACTCGTCGAACAGCTGGTAGCGCAGCCGCGCATACTGCCCCTGGGTGGGGAAATAGGGGCTGTCCATGGTGTCCACGCCCAGCTGCAGGAACACCCTGCCTTCCCGAAACTTCCCTTCCTGCAGTTCCGGCGATCCGATCTCGACGCTGATGTCGTCGTAGGCGTACTGGTAACCGAAGCGGAACTCGCCCCAGTTGCCCAGCTCCTTGCCCGCCTCCAGCGCCAGGCGCGCCTGGGAGAAGCTGTACTCGGCCACCTTGTTGTTGCCCTCGTAGAAACCGATGATGCGCCGGCCCAGCTCCACCTTGGGATTGACGAAAAAGGGCTCCTCGACGCTCAGCGGCTGGTAGAACTCGGCAAAGGCACTGTAGTTGTCGCCGAATTTCAGCAGCAGGCGGTACTCACCGCCCAGCGGGTTCACCGCGGTACGCGTGTAGCCCGCGCCGATGCTGAGCGTGTTGCCCTCCCAGTTGCCGAAGAAGGAAATCCCCATGTCCAGGAAGCCCGGTCCCCAGCTCTTCTCGCGCACCTCCAGCACCAGGCCCGCTTCACCATCCTCTTCCACCAGCCGGTAGCTGACGCTCTGGAACAGGTCCATCCCGTAGATGCGGTCGATGCCCTGCCGCAGCTTGTCGAGGTCCAGCGGTTGCCCCACCTTCAACCCCAGCCGGGCAGCCAGCACATCGTCCGATATGCCGGAATCGTTGTCGATACGGATAAAGGCCAGGACCAGGGGACTCTCCTCGATGTCCTCCGACCGCTTGCGCCTCTGGTAGGCCAGCCAGCCGGACTCGTCCACGGAGAGCCGGGCCAGCCGTTCCTGCAGGGCGCGCGCCGCCTTCTCTCCCGCCGGTACGGCCTGCATGGAATTGACGAAGTCACTGGTACCCAGGCTGCCCAGCTCGGGCACCATGAAGATGTCCTGGTCACGCAGCAGCCGGATGCTGCGCTCGGTGTTGCTGCGGGTCATGATGGTGGTGAGCTGGTCCGCCACGTTCAGCGCGTTGCGGATCTGCTCGCGGGTGGCGAGGGGCGTGCTGATGTCCACCACGATGAGGACGTCCGCGCCCATCTTGCGCGCCACCTCCACCGGCAGGTTGTTGCTCACGCCACCGTCCACCAGCAGCTTGCCGTCGATTTCCACTGCCGAGAAGATACTGGGGATGGAGGCGCTGGCGCGCATGGCCAGGGCCAGGTCCCCCTTGCCGAGCACCACCGCATCGCCGGTGACGATGTCGGTAGCCACAGCGCGGAAGGGTATGGCCAGCCGGTCGAAGTCGCCCACGCCGCTCACCGGCCGGGTGAGCTTCTTCAGCAGCAGCAGCAGTTTCTGCCCCTGCAGCAGGCCGTAGGGGAGCTTGATCTTGCCGTCACGCACGCCGATGCCGGTACGCTTGACGAAGTCCCGGTCCTGCTCCTTGCGCCGGAAGGAGAGCTCGGTGCGGATGGTGTCGTCCTGCAGCACATCGGACCAGTCCACCGCGGCCAGCGCCTTCTCGATCTCCTCCGCGGTCATACCCGAGGCATAGAGCCCACCGATGATGGAACCCATGCTGGTGCCGGCAATGACATCGATGGGAATGTGCAGTTCGTCGATCACCTTCAGCACTCCCACGTGGGCCGCACCCCGGGCACCGCCACCGCTGAGCACGAGACCGACCCTGGGGCGGTCGTCTTCCCCTGCACCTGCCACCACCGGCAGGAGCAGTGACAGCAACAGAATCAGAAGTACCTTTCTTTTCATGTTTCCGCAATCCTCATCGAATCAGGCGCGCACGATGAAGCGCAGCGCGTCCAGTCTCAGGGCCGCCTGCTGCAGGTAGTCCTCGAGCACCACCTGGCGCGTGTTCAGGTTGAGCAGCTCCTCCTCGGCGGATTCGTCCGCCAGTTCCTGCAGGCGGGCGATCTCGGCCTGCAGCTCACGATGCATGGCCTGCAGCGCCTGCTCGCGAATCGCCTGTGCCTGTTCCCCGGCCAGGGCCTCGCCCCGCTGCATCAGCTGGCGCAGCAGCGCTGCCTGGGACTTGATCACCCGGGACGCGGTGCTGCGGTCCCGGTGCATGGACTTTCCCTGAAGCTTCTGCGCTGGCAGCATGCCGGCATAGTCGTTGCCCTTGCGGTCGAGCAGCAGGCGGATGGCGGTGGGTGGCAAGTAGCGCCGCGCCTCCAGCTCCGCCGGCGCACTGCACACCAGCACGAACACCAGTTCCAGCAGCAGGGTGCCGCTGGGCAGGGGACCCGAATCGAGCACGATGAAGGCGGCACTGCCCAGGGCACTGCTGGTGAGCCCCTCCAGGGCGCCGCGCACCATGGGATGCTCCCAGGTGAGGAACTGGCGGTCCTCGTGAACCAGGGCGTCGCTGCGCTGGAAGGTGACCGTGGCCCCCTCCTCCCGCAGCTCCGGGAAGCGCTCGTTGAGCATGTGCTCGCCGGGATGGATGACCAGCGACTGGCCTGGCCCCGGCTCGTGCTCCACGCCGAAGGCGTCCCAGTAGCTGAGCATGTAGTCGCCGAGGGCGGAAGCCTGCTCCTGGGCCCGCACCTGTTCCACCAGCCCGCGGGCCACCTCGGGATCGCAGGACTGCAGCTCCAGCAGCCGGTCGCGGCCCGCGGCCAATGCGGCCTCCATCTCTTCCCGGGCCTTGGCCACCTTCGGGATCAGCGCCTGGGCCAGATCCGGCTCGGCCAGGGCTTGGCGCAGCTCGGCGCCAAAGCGCTCGTAGAGGGGTACCGCCACCGCCGAGGGACGCGAAAAAGCATCCAGGCCCTCAGCGTACCAGCGCAGCAGAATCCGCTGGGGACCGCTGTCGAAAGCGGGAATGTGCAGGTGGATCTCGTCGCCCTGGCCGATGCGGTCGAGGCGCCCGATGCGCTGCTCCAGCAGGTCCGGCTCCAGCGGCAGGTCGAAGAGCACCAGGTGCTGGAGAAACTGGAAGTTGCGCCCCTCGCTGCCGATCTCGGAGCAGAGCAGCACCTGGCTGCCCTCGGCGGGATCGGCGAAGAAGGCGGCGGCCCGGTCGCGCTCCACGATCTCCATGCCCTCGTGGAAGACGGCAGCGTGGATGGCGTGGCGCTCGCGCAGCCATTTCTGCAGGTCGAGGACCGTCTGCGCATGGGCACAGATGAGCAGAACCTTCAGTGGTGCCAGCTTGCGCAGCAGCGCCACCAGCCAGTCGGCGCGGGGATCGATCTCCGTCCACTGCGCGACCTGGTGTTCCGGAGTCAGCGCCTGGAGCGGGTCTTCGATGGCGGCGTATTCCGCCGGCCAGGGCAGCCCGGTTTCGTGCACGCGGCGCTCGGGAAAACCCTTCACTGTCTCCCGGGTGTTGCGGAACAGCACCCGGCCGGTGCCGTGCAGGTCCACCAGCCGTCGCACCTGCTGCTCGATGCCCAGTTCACTGGTGTCACCCAGCAGAACCTCCAGCAGCACCTGCTCCGCGTCCGAGAGCGGCTCGCCATCGAGCAGTTTCCCCGCCAGGGCCGCCACCTGCTGGTAGCGGGTCTCCTCCTCGAGGAACGCCTGGTAATCGGGATAGCGATGGGGGTCGAGCAGGCGCAGGCGGGCGAAGTGACCGGCACGGCCCAGCTGCTCCGGCGTGGCGCTGAGCAGCAGGCAGCCCAGGGTCTGGTCCGCCAGGGCCTCCACCAGGTCGTACTCCAGGCTCGACTCCTCGGGCGTCCAGTGCAGGTGGTGCGCCTCGTCCACCACCAGCATGTCCCATTCGCCCTCCAGTGCCGCCCGCGCGATCTTGCGATCCGAGAGCAGGAAACCGGTGCTGCACAGCACGCGCTGTTCGTCGAGAAAGGGATTGGGCGAGTCGCTGTTGGCAAAGCGCTCGGCATCGAACAGGGAGAAGCGCAGGTTGAAACGCCGCAGCATCTCCACCAGCCACTGGTGGAGCAGGTGCTCCGGCACCAGGATCAGCACCCGCTGGATACGCCCGGTGAGCAGCAGCCGGTGCAGGATGAGCCCCGCCTCGATGGTCTTGCCCAGGCCCACCTCGTCGGCGAGCAGGGCGCGCGGCTCCATGCGCCCGGTTACCTGGTGGGCGATGTAGAGCTGGTGGGGAATCAGGCTGATGCGCGGCCCCACCAGCCCGTGGACCGGCGACCTGAGCTGTAACTCCTCCTGCTGCCAGGAACGGTAGCGCAGGCCGAACCACACGTCGTCGTCGATACGCCCGGCCAGCAGCTTCTCGCGCGGCCGGTTGAGCTGCAGATTGGGATCGATGCGGCTCTCCTCCACCAGCTGGGAGCGCCCTTCGTTGTCCTCGCAGCGGTAGGCGATGAGCCCGTCGCGCTCCACGCTTCCCGTGACCCGGTACTCGTTGCCCTCCAGGTCGCGGAAGCTGTCCCCCGGCTCCAGGCGCAACCGTGTCAGGGGCGCATCGGGCAAGGCATAGATGCGCGTTTCGCCCACCGCGGGAAAGATCAGCTTGAGGCGGCGCGGCGCCACCTCCACCAGTGTGCCCACGCCCAGTTCTGGGTCGGCATCGCTCAGCCAGTTCTGGCCGGGTTTGAATTCGCTTTCCAAGACGTCGGCTCCCCGCAATGAAAGTGGCGTAATTGTAGCCGTTGCGCACCGCTAATGCGCGTGTTGCACAGGAGTTCCTGTTGATAACATTCGGAAATCCGTATACCGTTGAGCACATGATGCAACCGGAAACCCTCATGCGCGCGCTGGCGGACAACACGCGCCTGCGCATCGTCAACCTGCTGCTGGCCAAGGGCGAGCTGTGCGTCTGCGCGCTTGTCTCTGCCATGGAGATGGCGCAACCCAAGGTATCGCGTCACCTGGCCATCCTGCGCGAGGCCGGCGTGGTGGTGGACCGCCGCGAAGGACTCTGGATCCACTACCGCATCCATCCCGGGCTGCCGGCCTGGGCCACACGGCTGCTCGAGGCGCTGCGCGAGGGGTGCCGCAAGGACGATTCCTGCCGACGGGATCTGAAACGCCTGCCCTCGGTCCGGCTGCAAAAGCGCAAGTCCTGCCGCACCTGAACGGTCATCGTCCTGTAACCGACGGGCGTCATACTGCTGCCGTTTTCGAACCACCAAGCGAGTCTTCGATCTCGTGAAAGATTTTGGGACATCCGAGTCCCCAAAATCGACTCGATCTTCGACAACTCATTGGTGCCCCGGTCGTCCTGGTCACCCGGCGTTCCGCCACAACATCGCAAGCTCGTTGCGGCTACACACCG
>QNZQ01000183.1 GCA_003972985.1 Gammaproteobacteria bacterium
CATGGCGGTTATTGCAGCGTATGGCCGATGCGGTAGTAGCTGTGCGCCCAGGACGCAAGTTCCCGAGAGACATGAAAAAAGTCCGAGTCCCCGGATTCCAGATGCAGTATCGAAGAACACGGTGAGGCTTAAGTTAATGACATTGGACTGAACGCCCCTCCACCGCGGCCTGGAGGGCAGCTGCCAGCTCCGGCCGGTCCAGCCCGGCGCGCCGGGCCTGGGTCTCGGCCAGTTCCGGTTTCAGCACCAGGATCTGGTTGCCCCACTCGTTGCGCGCGGTCTTGGCTGCGACATCGGCATCCATGACCGCTTCCGCCTGCTTCGCCAGGCTCCGGAGCGTCACCGGATCAGGCCCCTGGATGCGCAGTTGTATCTTGCCACCGGTGGAGGGGCCGTTTACGAACATCCGCACATTGACGTTGGCCTGCGGCATCAGCTCCTCTAGTTGGGTTTGCAGTTCCCGGGCCAGGTCCGGAATCACCTTGTAGTCCTTCACATCGGCGATCACCCGCGCGAAGTTGGGATTGGGCAGCTCCGGGGAATAGGTGAGCAGGAAACGGGGCGATCCGCCGCCGATCTGGGTGGTTACGGCCGTGATCTCCTGCCGCTTCCGCATGAACTGCTCGACCTTTTCCATCTGCTCCCGGGTGGCCTCGATGTCGGTTCCTTCGGCGAACCAGAAGTCGACATAGAACTGGGGACGGGTGGAATCCGGGAAGAAGGACTGCTTTACCGAACCGAAGCCGACCAGCGCCGTCACGAACAGGGCCAGCGCCACGCCTGCGGTGATCCAGCGGTGGTTGATGCAGGTGCGCAGGACCGACTTGTACAGCCGGTAGAAGCCGCCTTCGTAGGGATCGCGGTCATCCTCGCCGCCCCCTTTGCCGGTCTTGAGGAAGGTCTTGCCGAACAGGGGGGTACTGGTCACCGCCGTGACCCAGCTGAGCAGCAGGGAGATGAGGATCACCAGGAACAGGCTGCGGGTGTATTCCCCGGTGTTGTGCTTGGAGGTGCCGATGGCCGCGAAGGCGAGAATCGCCACGATGGTGGCGCCGAGCAGGGGCAGGGCGGTCTGGCCCACCACTTCCCTGGCGGCGCGCAACGCATCCATGCCCCGCTCCATGCGCATGCGCATGCCATCGGTCACCACGATGGCATTGTCCACCAGCATGCCGAGGGCGATGACCAGTGCCCCGAGGGAGATGCGTTCCAGGGTGATCCCGTACATGCTCATGAAGATGAAGGTACCGGAGACGGTGACGAACAGGATGGCGCCGATGATCAGGCCGCTGCGCAGTCCCATGAAGGCGAGCAGCACCACGACGACGATGGCGATCGCCTCGGCCAGGTTCACCAGGAAGCCGTTGATGGCCTTGGTCACGGCCTCGGACTGAAGGGAGATGACGTTGCCTTCGATACCGATCGGCAGCTGACTCTTGAGCTCGCGGAAACGCTTCTTGAGCGCCTCGCCCATCACCACCACATTGCCGCCGGAGACCGTGGAGATCCCGATGCCGATGGCCGGCTGGCCGTTGTAGCGCAGTATGTTCTGGGGTGGTTCCTGGTAGTCACGTACGATATCGGCCACGTCCCGCAGATAGACCAGGCGGTCGGAGCCTTCCCCAGCCCCGCGGATGAGCAGGTCGCCGAACTCCTTCTCGCTGGTGAATTCGCCGGTCGGGCTGAGGGGGAATGCGCTCGCCGCCGATGGTGAGATTCCCCGCCGCTGCCACCACGTTCTTCGCCGACAGGGCGCTGTAGATCTGGTGCGGTGAGATACCCAGCTGCGCCATCTTGTCCCGGCGCATCTCCACATAGATGGCCTCGGGCTGCTGGCCGTACAGGATGATCCGCTTCACGTCCTGGACCTTGAGCAGCTCGCGCTGCAGGAACTTGGCCACCTCGTACAGCTCCCGGTAGCTGTAGCCGTCGCTGGTCAGGGCCAGGTAGACGCCATAGGTGTCGCCGAAGTCGTCGTTGACCAGCGATGGCCCCGCTCCGGGCGGCAGCTTGCGCTGGTTGTCGTTGACCTTGCGCCGCAACTCGTCCCAGATCTGCGGCAGCCGGCTGGCGTCGGTGGTGCGCTTGATATAGACATGGACGACGGAGAGATCACGCGAGGAACGGGACTCCACGTAGTCGAGTGGCCCCAGTTCCTGCACCGCCTTCTCGATCACGTTGCTGACTTCTTCCGCCACTTCCGAGGCGGATGCGCCGGGGTAGGGGGTGTAGATCATCGCCTCCTTGATGGTGAACTCCGGATCTTCCAGACGCGGCAGCCCCTGGAAGGCGACGATGCCGGCGACGGCGACCACCGCTGTCATCACCCAGGTGATGACGCTGTGCTTGATGCTCCACTCGGCGATGTTCATCAGTAGTGGATCTCCTGCACCGGTTTGACCACCATGCCCTGTTTAAGATGATGTACACCGGCCACCGCGATCAGTTCACCCGGCTCGACACCGCTGTGGACCGATACCTTGCCGTCACCGGACTTGTCCGCTTTCACCTCCCGCCGGGAAACGGCATGGGTATCGGGATCGATCACCCACACCCACTGTTTGCCGTCGGCCTCGAGCAGCGCGCTGGCGGGGATGCTGAACCTCGGCTTACCTCCTTCTGCCTTGGGGGTGAACGTGACCCGTGCCGTCATGCCCGGCAGGATATTGGCCCCGGTGATCTCCGGCAGGGCGAAGATCACCCGGTAGGTGAGGGTTTCCGGGTCGGCCCTGGTGGCGTATTCCCGGAGGGTGACCGGAAGCTCCAGCCCCGGCTTGGCGCTGAAGGTGGCTACCATCTTCATCTCCCGATCCGGCTTCTCTCCGATCACCACGTCCTCCGGTACGTCCACCACCACTTCCAGATGCTTCGTGTCCTGCAGGCTGAGCACCGGCTGTTTGGCCTTGACCTCGGTGAAATTCTCCACGAAGCGCTGGGCGACCACGCCCTCGAAGGGAGCACGCAGGTAGGTATCCTCCAACCGTTTCCTGGCCCGTTCCAGGGCAGCCTCGGCCTCTTCCTTCTTTGCCACCGTCCTGTCGTAGCCTGCCTGAGAGACGAAGCCTTTATCCACCAGTTCCTTGTAGCGTCGGTAGTCGGCCAAGGCTTCTTCGTACTTGGCCTTGGCGGCATCGACGGCCATCTCGTAATTCTTGGGATCGATCCGGGCGAGCAACGCGCCCTTGGACACGTGCTCGCCTTCCTTGGCGGGCAGCTCAATAATCCTGCCGGGCACGTTGAACGCGAGGTCGACCCGCTTGACCGCCCGAACCGTACCCGGGAAGCTGCGTGCCGCCCCGGTGACATGGGGCAGCAACAGGGATTTCACCGGTCGGATGACCGGTTCCTCCGCTTCCTCCTCACCGGTCTGCGTGCCACAGCCCGCAACCAGGATCGACAGGGTCAGCACCAGGGCCCGCAGGACAAAGGTCTTTCCGCTCCGGGCGAGGAGGGACCAGGGTCGCTTCGAATCAGGATTCATCCGCTTGTCTCCCCCGCACAGGATTGATCACCATCCCTTCCCGCAACTGGTTCACCGCCTCGATGACCAGGGTCTCACCCTGCTTCACGCCATCGATGATCTGGATCTCCTCCTTGCCGGTCAGCCGGCCGAGGCGCACCTTGCGCTCGTGCACGCGCCGCTCGTCGTCGACCACCCACACCAGCGGGTCGGGCGTGACGTCCGCAAACACGGTCGATATGGGGACGATGAAGGGTGCCGTGCCGTCGGTGGGTGCCTGGTCGAGACGCGCCACTACGGTGGCGGTCATGCCGGGGTACAGGCTGAGTCCGGCGGGTCGCTTCATCACCGTGACGTAGCGGTAGGCACCGGTCTTGGGGTCCGCCACGGTGGTGTATTCCTTGATGGTGAGGGGAAATTCCCGTCCGGGAAGGGCATCGAAGCGCGCTATCAGCTGCACCTGCCCCTTTTTTCTACGCTTGGCGATATAGTGCTCGGGGACGTCGACGACGATCTCAAGCTGATCCACCTGTTCCAGGACCACCACGGGCTGCTTGGCTTTTACCTCGGTAAAGTTCTCCACGAGGCGTTCGGCGATGACTCCGGAGAAGGGTGCGGTCAAGCGGGTGTCTGCCACCAGCTTTCGGGCGCTGGCCAACCGCGCCGCGGCCACTTCGCGGGATGCCTTCAGCTGATCGTACTCGGCCGGGGAGATATCGCCGCTCTTCAGCAGCTTTACCGCTCTCTGGTAGTTAGCCTCTGCCTTTTTGAATTCTGCCAGCGCAGCCTTCAGCTTGCTCTGGTAGGTCCTGTCGTCCAGCCGCGCCACCAGTGCCCCTTTTTCGATCTGTGCGCCCTCCACCACCGGCAGCTCGATGATCTTTCCTGGTACATTGAAAGAAAGATCCACGCGCTTGGCGGCCCGTACGCGGCCGGAAAAACTACGCTGGAATGTGGTGGTCGGGGCCTCCAGGACCAGCACCTCGACCCGTTTCGGACCCGGCAGGGGAGGTGGGGGTGCCTCCTTTCCACAGCCCGACAGTGTCAGCAAAAGGACGCCGAGTGTAAGTAAGGGGGATTCCGCGTCGGATAGGGAACATTGCGAAAAGGGATTACTCCCGGCATGGTGAAGAGCCGACGATCGCTCAAGGTAGACGGATTCTACTGGCTGAGCGGATGCACCGCAACCAATGGGGGCAGAGAGCAGGACCACTTAGAGGACAGGGCCCTGGGGCAGAGGCGGGGATCGAGCGGTGGGATGTCCGGCAAGATCCCGTCAAAGGCATAGCCGTAATGTGGCGGCGCCAAATGAAGCCACTCGAAATTTCGAAGAGCCTGTAATTTGTTGACGAGGAAAACAGGCACCATGCAAAAAAGGCGTGCGATGGTCCGCACGCCTTTTTTGTTCCGCCTTACTTGGCAGGTTGGGCGGGTGCCTGTGGTGCCTGCGGTGCCGGTGCAGCCGCCGGTGGAGCATAAGGCGCATAGGGTGCGCCGTATCCATAGGGCGGATAGGCCCACCACGGACCATAATAGCGATAGTAACGATCACGCCAGTAGTTGCGACCATAACCACGACCATGGCCGGAAGCGTACATGCCAAAGTCGAAGTCGCCGGCACCATCGCCCCAGCCATCCCACCAGTCGTCCCAGCCACGGTTGCCCCACCAGGCGGAGGCAGAGCTGGCAGCGGCGATCAGCGCTGCAAATGCTGCAACCCGAAGTGTCTTTTTCACGTCATTTCTCCCATGTATGAAACTGGATTCAACGGATGATTGCAGACCTACCCGATCGGATGTCGTCTCGACCGGCAGGCCGCCGTCCGAAAGCTTCATGCTGCGGAGCTTTCTCGCATATAAGCATTTAACCTTTATCTAATATTGTCAATCGCTATTTTTTATGTGGTTTTCCATGTCCATTGAAGTTTTATAACCATATCCACCGGCGGATCGCCGTTGTAATGTAAGATATCTTGTGTGCCCAATGCCCGAAAATGTGCGGGCTGCCGTGACCTTGGGGAGGGAGACGAGTCACGTTCTAGTCACGTTGGGAATGAGGGAAGAGACGCAGAGGGTGTTAAGTCGTTGATTTGATTGGTGGGCGATGCTGGGTTCGAACCAGCGACCCCTGCCGTGTGAAGACAGTGCTCTCCCACTGAGCTAATCGCCCTTTCAGCTTGGCGCGTGAGTTTCACCTGTTTCGCGCTGCTTGTAAAGTCCTCATGCGCTTAGAACGGGATTTTTTCTGCCTTAACTGTCTGGTACCATGTCATTATATACCAAGAAGCCGGGAACGATTGTTCCTGGCACGTGAGCTGATCGACCTGTTTCTTGAAGACCTGAAGGAGTGAAAGCCATGGCCTCGACGATCCATGCCAACGCTCGCACCACCCCTCGTA
>QNZQ01000138.1 GCA_003972985.1 Gammaproteobacteria bacterium
ACGTGGACGATGACTTGCCCTTGGGGCATATCAACCTCCACATCGGCGACTCGCCAAGGTGCCTGAATACCCAATATCCGGGTGTATAGATCAATGTCTCTCATGCTGCCCTACGCTAAACTACCCACTCGATCAGGGGAAGAGCCAGAATTACGGGAGCCGAAAACAATGCGGATGGATAAACTGACCAGCAAATTCCAGATGGCCCTGGCCGATGCCCAGAGCCTTGCCGTGGGCAAGGATCACCAGTTCATCGAGCCGGTGCACCTGATGATCGCCATGCTCGACCAGGAAGGGGGCAGCGTTCGTCACCTGCTCACCCAGGCGGGTGTCAACGTGAACCAGCTGCGCGCCAGCCTGGGCGAGGCACTGGATCGCCTGCCCAGCGTACAGGGCGCCGAGGGCGAGGTGCATGTTTCCAACGACCTCAACCGTCTGCTCAACATCACCGACAAGCTGGCGCAGCAGAAAGGGGATCAGTACATCTCCTCCGAGCTGTTCGTGCTGGCCGCGGTGGAGGACAAGGGCACGCTCGGGGACATCCTGCGCAAGGCGGGGGCCACCAAGGGAGCGCTGGAGCAGGCCATCGAGAACATGCGCGGTGGCCAGGCGGTGAACGACCCCAACGCCGAGGAGCAGCGCCAGGCACTGGAGAAATACACCATCGACCTCACCGAGAAGGCCGAGCAGGGCAAGCTCGACCCGGTCATCGGCCGTGACGCCGAGATCCGCCGCACCATCCAGGTGCTGCAGCGGCGCACCAAGAACAACCCGGTGCTCATCGGCGAGCCCGGCGTGGGTAAGACCGCCATCGTCGAAGGGCTGGCCCAGCACATCGTCAACGGCGAGGTGCCCGAGGGGCTCAAGCACCGGCGGCTGCTGTCGCTGGACATGGCCGCGCTCATCGCCGGCGCCAAGTTCCGCGGCGAGTTCGAGGAGCGCCTCAAGGCGGTGCTCAACGACATCGCCAAGGCCGAGGGCAACATCATCCTCTTCATCGACGAGCTGCACACCATGGTGGGTGCGGGCAAGGCAGAGGGCGCCATGGACGCCGGCAATATGCTCAAGCCGGCCCTGGCACGCGGTGAGCTGCACTGCGTGGGCGCCACCACCCTGGACGAGTACCGCCAGTACATCGAGAAGGACGCGGCCCTGGAGCGGCGCTTCCAGAAAGTGCTGGTGGACGAGCCCAGCGTGGAGGACACCATCGCCATCCTGCGTGGCCTGAAAGAGCGCTACGAGGTGCACCACGGGGTGGAGATCACCGATCCGGCCATCGTCGCCGCGGCCACCCTGTCGCACCGCTACATCACCGACCGGCAGTTGCCCGACAAGGCCATCGACCTCATCGACGAGGCGGCTTCGCGCATCCGCATGGAGATCGATTCCATGCCCGAGGAGATGGACAAGCTCGATCGGCGCCTGATCCAGCTCAAGATCGAGCGTGAGGCGCTGAAGAAGGAGACCGACGAGGCCTCGAAGAAACGGCTGCAGGCACTAGAAGAGGAGATCGCCGAGCTGGAGAAGCAGTTCTCCGACCTCGAAGAGGTGTGGAAGGCCGAGAAGGCGGCAGTGCAGGGCACCACCCACATCAAGGAGGAACTGGAGCGGGCCAAGATCGAACTGGAGACCGCCCGTCGTGCCGGCGACCTGCAGCGCATGTCCGAGATTCAGTACGGGGTCATCCCCCAGCTGGAGGCGCAGCTCAAGGCCGCCGCTGAGGCGGAGAAGCAGGAGTTCAAGCTGCTGCGCAACAAGGTCACCGACGAGGAGATCGCCGAAGTGGTCTCCAAGTGGACCGGCATCCCCGTGAGCAAGATGCTCGAGGGCGAAAAGGAGAAGCTGCTGCGCATGGAGGAGAACCTCACCAAGCGCGTGGTGGGCCAGGATGAGGCGGTGCGTGCCGTCTCCAATGCCATCCGCCGCTCGCGGGCGGGGCTGGCCGATCCCAACCGGCCCAACGGTAGCTTCCTGTTCCTCGGTCCCACCGGGGTGGGCAAGACCGAGCTGTGCAAGGCGCTGGCCGAGTTCCTCTTCGATACCGAGGAGGCCATGGTGCGCATCGACATGTCCGAGTTCATGGAAAAGCACTCGGTGGCGCGGCTCATTGGTGCGCCTCCCGGATACGTGGGCTACGAGG
Organism: Gammaproteobacteria bacterium; assembly: GCA_003972985.1. Classification (GTDB taxonomy): domain Bacteria; phylum Pseudomonadota; class Gammaproteobacteria; order Chromatiales; family Chromatiaceae; genus Thiolapillus. Next base: position 2,141 of record QNZQ01000138.1, read on the forward strand.
AGGGCGGTTATCTCACAGAGGCGGTGCGGCGCAAGCCCTACAGCGTGATCCTCATGGACGAGGTGGAAAAGGCGCATCCCGACGTCTTCAACGTGTTGCTGCAGGTACTCGACGACGGCCGCCTCACCGACGGTCAGGGGCGTACCGTGGACTTCCGCAACACGGTCATCGTCATGACCTCCAACCTTGGGTCTCAGCTGATCCAGGAGATGGCGCGTACCGGCGACTACGAGGCCATGAAGACCGCGGTGATGGAGGTGGTGGGACAGCATTTCCGTCCCGAGTTCATCAACCGCGTGGACGAGACGGTGGTGTTCCACCCGCTGGGCAAGGAGCAGATCCGCAAGATCACCGAGATCCAGGTGGGCTACCTGCGGCAGCGGCTGGAGGAGCGGGATCTCGAGCTGGATATCACCGAGGAAGCGCTGGACATGCTCGGCGAAGCGGGCTTTGACCCGGTGTACGGTGCCCGGCCCCTCAAGCGGGCCATACAGCACGAGCTGGAGAACCCGCTGGCGCAGAAGATCCTTGCCGGCGAATTCGGGCCTGGCGACACCATCCGGGTGGAAAGGGCCGGCGACGGGCTCACCTTCAGCAAAGGCTGATACAGGCTGTCCGTAAAAAAGCGTGCCCCACGAGGGCGCGCTTTTTTGTGCTCATTATTCTCTGCTGTGGTTTGGCAACCAAATGATTGGCTTTGCAGACCAATACCGGGAGTGAATTTCATGCTTTAGCAAGTTATAATATAAAATTGTTTTATCCCGCTATCCCGAACAGGACGTCGCCATGGCCGATCGCAGATTACAGGTATTCTTCACCGTTGCGCGCCTGCTCAGCTTCACCAAGGCTGCCGAGACCCTGCACATGACCCAGCCGGCGGTCACCTTCCAGGTCCGCCAGCTCGAGGAGTATTTCAACACGCGCCTCTTCGATCGCACCCACAACCGCATCAGCCTCACGGAAGCCGGGCAGAACGTCTACGAATATGCCGGCAAGATCTTCGAACTCTACACGGAAATGGAGAACATGGTGAAGGAGATGACCGGCGAGATCGGCGGCTCCATCACCATAGGCGCCAGTACCACCATTGCCGAGTACATGCTTCCCTCGCTGCTGGGCGACTTCCGCAACAAGTACCCCGACGTGGTGATCCACCTCAAGGTCTCCAACACCGAGGGGATCGTTTCCATGGTGGAGAACAACGTCATCGACCTGGGCGTGGTGGAGGCGCCGGTGGGGAACAAGAACCTGGTGGTGGAGACCTGCCGCAATGACCGGCTGGTGGCCATCGTGCCCAACAACCACCCGCTGGCGAAGAAGAAGGTGGTGACCCTGCCCGAGATCATGGACTATCCCTTCATCTGCCGGGAGGAGGGGTCGGGAACCCGCGAGGTGATCGAGGACTATGTCTGCCACGCCGACGGCTGCAAGGAAGGGCTGAAGATCGCCATGGAGCTGGGCAGTCCCGAGGCGGTGAAGGGCGCCGTGGAAGCGGGGATGGGTATCTCCATCGTCTCCGAGGCGACCATCGAGAAGGAACTGCGCCTGGGAACGCTGGTGGCAGTGGAACTGGATCCACCCATGGAGCGTCCCTTCTCCTTCGTCCACCAGAAGCAGAAGTTCCGGGTGCGGGTGATGGACAAGCTGCTGGAGTTCGCGCGCAGCTATTGCGAAGAGGCCTGACAGCCTTGTTGCTGCCTGCCCGTTCCCTCTCTTCCCATGAGCGCCGGCTGCTCGAATCCTTCGCCAGCCTGGACGAGACGAACCGCCAGGCTCTGCTCGCCTTCGCCGAATTCCTGCGTCATCGGCAGGAAGGGGATGGAGACGCAAAAGAGGAACCTGCCGCACCACTGGAGCCGCTGGACATTCCCCGGCCGGAGGGGGAAACGGTGGTGGGTGCCATGCGCCGCCTGCGCCAGACCTATCCCATGGTCGATCCCGATCTCCTCCTCGACGAGGCCTCCGGGCTCATGAGCGCGCACCTGCTGGGCGGCCGGCCCCTGGAGCAGGTCATCGACGAGCTGGAGCAGCTCTTCGAGCGTCATTTCCAAGCCATGAAGAGCAAGTAAAAAGAAGATGCAGTTGTTCGTGCAGTGGTTCAAGCGGACTTTTTCCGATCCCCAGCTGGTGGTGCTGCTGACCCTGCTGGTGGGGGGGTTCGTGGTGGTCATCACCATGGGCGACATGCTGCTGCCGGTGCTCGCCGCGTTGGTGATCGCCTACCTGCTGGAGGGGCTGGTGGCGCCGCTGCAGCGCCTGGGAATGCCGAGGATGGTGGCGGTGGGCATCGTCTTCATCCTTTTTCTCATTGCCCTGGGGCTGATCCTCTTCGGCCTGCTGCCGCTTCTTTCGCGGCAGGTGAGCCAGCTGGTGCAGCAGCTGCCCAGCATGGTGGCCAAAGGCCAGCAGGTGCTGATGATGCTGCCGGAGAAGTATCCAGAGCTGATCACGGCACAGCAGGTCCAGGATGTGATTGCCGCGCTGGGAGGCGAAGTGGGCACTATCGGCCAGAAGGTGCTCTCCTGGTCACTGGCCTCGGTGGTGGGTGTGATCACCCTGCTGGTCTACTTGGTGCTGTTGCCGCTGCTGGTGTTCTTCTTCCTCAAGGACAAGGAGAAGATCGTCGCCTGGATCGCCCACCTGCTGCCGGAGGACCGCAAGATCGCGGTGCATGTCTGGAAAGAGGTGGACAAGCAGATCTCCAACTACATCCGCGGCAAGTTCATCGAGATCGTCATCGTCTGGTCGGCCACCTACGTCACCTTTGCGCTCTTTGGCCTGCAATACGCCATGCTGCTCAGTGTGCTGGTGGGGCTCTCGGTGGTGATTCCCTACATCGGCGCCACCGTGGTCACCATCCCGGTGGTGCTGGTGGCCTGGTTCCAGTGGGGCTGGAGCCCGGAGTTCGGCTGGCTGCTGGCGGCCTACTTCGTGGTCCAGGCCATCGACGGCAACGTGCTGGTTCCGCTGCTCTTTTCCGAGGTGGTCAGCCTCCACCCCATCGCCATCATCGTGGCGATCCTGGTGTTTGGCGGCTTCTGGGGGTTCTGGGGCGTCTTTTTCGCCATTCCCCTCGCCACCCTGGTCAATGCCGTGATCCAGGCATGGCCGACGCGCCGGGAACTCGACAGAAAGCTTGCCGCACGGGAGGCGGGCTAGGTATCAGAGCAGGGTGGGCAGGTGCACCCGGAAGGTGGTGCCTGCGTCGGCAGCCGAGCTTACCGTCACCGATCCTCCGTGGGCCTCGGTGAGCCGCCTGACGATGGCCAGGCCCAGACCGGTTCCCTGGGGGCGGGTGGTGAAGAAGGGTTCGAACAGTTGGCCGGCGATTTCGGAGGGAATGGGATCCCCGTCGTTGTGCACGCTAACGACGATCACGCCGGCATCTTCCCTATTCTCCACCTCCAGGCGCACGTCCGATGCTGGCGGGGCCGCTTCGATGGCATTCCTTGCCAGGTTGAGGAAGATCTGGGTCAGCCGGTCGGGATTCCCGATGAGCCAGGGACTTTCCCTACAGACCAGTTCTAGCCCGCATCGCTCACCGATTCTCTGATTTTGGTGTTTTTAGGCGCCGGGACTTATCCGAGGCAACCTGATCGCCTATTTCTCATGCCGGCGTGCGTACCAGAAGAGGTGATTCTCGTGTTTTTCGCTCTCCAGGGTGATCCGGGGG
>QNZQ01000016.1 GCA_003972985.1 Gammaproteobacteria bacterium
TTTCGATGCCTTCCTCGAATGGGTTGCTGACGATGCCAACGCGGTCAGACCCGGGCGTTCCTACAAAAGAAAACCTCAGTTTGTCAGCCCGTTAGCGGGTATGGGGGCTTAAGTTGACGCCATTGCCCTTCGAGGTGGCCATGCTGTTTCTCTTCTACGAGTTCTTCGGCATCGTCACCAACCTGGTGGGCGGCTGGCTGGGGGCGCGCATCGGGCTCAACCTGACCATGCACATCGGCATGGGCATGCAGGTGGTGGCGCTGGCCATGCTGGCGGTGCCCGACGCCTGGCTCTCGGTGCCCTACGTGATGTTCGCCCAGGCCCTGTCGGGTATCGCCAAGGACCTGAACAAGATGTCGGCCAAGGCCTCGGTGAAAACCCTGGTGAAAGGCGACGCCGAGGGGCGGCTGTTCAAGTGGGTGGCCGTCCTCACCGGCTCCAAGAACGCCCTCAAGGGGGCGGGCTTCTTCATCGGTGCGGCGCTGCTGCAGTGGATCGGCTTCCGCGGCGCCCTGCTGACGCTGGCCGGCATGCTGCTGGCGGTGCTCCTCGTCACGGCCTGGCTGCTCCCCTCCGGCGTGGGCAGGATGAAATCCAAGCCCAAGTTCACCCAGGTCTTCTCCAAAGTGGCCGCCATCAACTGGCTGTCGGCAGCGCGCTTCTTCCTCTTCGGCTCGCGGGACGTCTGGTTCGTGGTGGGTCTGCCGGTATTCCTCTACGACGTGCTCGGCTGGGATTTCATGCAGGTGGGCGCTTTCCTCGCCCTCTGGGTCATCGGCTACGGCTTCGTCCAGGCCAGCGCCCCGGGCCTGCTGAGAAAGCGCCACCACGGCTCGGGCCCTGGCGGCAGTACCGCGCGCCTGTGGGCCTTCATCCTGCTGCTCTTTCCTGCCGGCATGGCACTGGGCCTGCACCTGGGCTGGCCGGCACAATGGGTGGTGATCGTCGGCTTGGTGCTCTTCGGCGTGGTCTTCGCCATCAACTCGGCCGTGCACTCCTACCTGATCCTCGCCTACTCCTCTCATGAAAGGGTAGCCATGAACGTGGGCTTCTACTACATGGCCAACGCCGGCGGGCGGCTCACCGGGACCGTGCTCTCGGGCTGGGCCTACCAGCTGTGGGGACTGGAAGGCTGCCTGTGGTGGTCTGCCGTCTTCGTGCTCATGGCGGCACTGCTTTCACTGTTTCTTCCCCAGCCTTCCGCGAGCCGTATATGAAGAGTGTTGAAAAACCCGTGCACCTTGGCAAGATCACCCGAGACCCTGATCCATCAAATGGACAAGCGATGAGAGGCCCCGACATCCAGCAAGACATGCTGTTCAGCAAGGCAGGCCCCGAACAGCGGATACCGAAGGGGCATCCGCTTCATCCCATTCGGCAGATGGTGGATAAAGCCCTCCGGGCGTTGGACGGTGAGATGGGGCACGACTCGAATCCACCGCAAAAGCTGTTGCGGGCACAAGTGCAGTCAATCCCTGCACCGAAACATTGAAACCGGCACTTCTGCTCGCCTTCCTCTGCCTGCTGCCACTGGCAGGCTTTTCTGCCGATTACGTTGGACGGACCGCCTGCACAGGCTGTCACCAGGAAGAGGGGAAACGCTGGCAGGGCTCCCATCACGATCTGGCCATGCAGGAGGCCAGCGAGGAAACCGTGCTGGGAAACTTCGACAACGCCAGCTTCACCCTGCACGGCCAGACCGCCCGGTTCTTCCGCCGGGACGGCGGCTTCTGGGTCAACACCGACGGGCCCGACGGCAAGCAACACGACTACCGCATCCGCTACACCTTTGGCGTCGATCCCCTGCAGCAGTACCTGGTTCCATTCCCCAGGGGAAGGCTGCAGACCCTGGACATCGCCTGGGACAGCCGACCGAAGGCGCAAGGCGGCCAGCGCTGGTTCCATCTCCATGCCGAATCGCCGGTACCTGCGGACGACGTGCTGCACTGGACCGGTCCCAATCTCAACTGGAACTACATGTGCGCCGACTGCCATTCCACCAACCTGAAGAAGAACTACGACAGTGCCTCCAACAGTTACCACACCACCTGGTCGGAGGTCGATGTCTCCTGCGAGGCCTGCCACGGCCCCGGATCGGACCACCTGGCCTGGGCAAGAGCCCGGGAAAAAGGAGAAGACAGCAAGCTGGCCAACATGGGACTCACCGTCGAACTGGACGAGCGCAAGGGCATCCAATGGACAACGGATGCCGCCACGGGCAAACCGAAGCGCTCCCAACCCAACAGCCAGCGCAAGGAGATCGAGGTCTGCGCCCACTGCCACGCCCGGCGGGGCCAGCTGCGCGACGGTTTCGTACCCGGCCAGCCCTTCATGGAGGCCTATCGCCCTGCCCTGCTCAGCGAGGGGCTCTACCATGCCAACGGCCAGATCCAGGACGAGGTCTACGTCTGGGGCTCCTTTGTCCAGAGTCGGATGTACCAGGGGGGAGTGACCTGCTCCGACTGCCACGATCCCCATTCCGCCGGTCTGCGCGTGCCGGGAGAACAGGTCTGCTACCAGTGCCACCAGCCGCAACGCTACGCCAGCCAATCCCACCATCATCATGAACCCGGCTCTGCCGGAGCCAGTTGCGTGGAATGCCACATGCCGGCCAATACCTACATGGGCGTGGACCGGCGCCACGATCACGGGTTCCGTATTCCCCGTCCCGACCTCTCGCTGACCACGGATTCGCCCAACGCCTGCAACCAGTGCCACACGGACAAGAGCGCAGACTGGGCACTGGCAAAGGTGAAGAGCTGGTACGGCGCACCTCCCCAGGGACTGCAGAGATTTGCACCTGCCCTGGATGCAGCGCGCAAGGCCAAGCCGGAAGCCGCATCTCTCCTGCTGCAATTGGCGAATGACGAGACACAGCCTGCCATCGCCCGGGCCACTGCCCTGGGCTACCTGGGCAGTGCCGTCGACCAGGCCGTTTTCCTCACCATCCAGCAGAACCTCCAGTCAGAAGATCCCCTGCTGCGTCTAGGCGCCCTCGATGCCCTGGAAACGGCACCCCGGCGCATGCGCATGCTCGCCATCCCCCTGGCCTGGGACGGAATCCGGGCCATCCGCATCCAGGCGGCGCGCCTGCTGGCCGGCTACTCCTTCGAGCAGCTCAAGCCGGACCAGCAGCAGGTACTGGACAGGGCGCTGCAGGAATACATACAGGCACAGGAATTCAACGCCGAGCGGCCGGAGAGCCAGGTGAATCTCGGAGCCCTGTATACCGACCTGAAACAGTACGACAAGGCGGAAGCCGCCTTTCGCAGGGCGCTGCAGCTGCAGCCGAAATTCGTGCCCGCCTGGGTGCAGCTGGCACGGCTTCTGGAAACAAGGGGCCGGCAACGGGAAGCGGAAAACCTCCTCCGCGCCGGGCTGCAGAAGGTGCCCGACTCGGCAGACCTGCAGCACGCCCTGGGCCTGTTCCTGGTGCGCGCAAAGCGCCTGGACGACGCCATGGAACCATTGCGGAAAGCGGCGGAACTAGCACCGGCGAACAGTCGTTACGCCTATGTCCATGCCGTTGCCCTGCATAGCGCCGGCAACACGGAAGCCGCACTGAAGATCCTGGAGAGGGCGCACCAGGCCCACCCCTCGGACATCGCCCTGCTCTCCGCCCTGGTGGCCTTCAATCGTGATGCCGGTAACCGGGAAGCGGCATTGAAATGGGCCAGGCAACTTCAGGCGCTGCTGCCGGACAACCCGGAGGCCGGCAGGTTGCCGCAGGCCCTGGAAAGGGATCGGTAGGTCTCTCCCGACAGCATCGGGATTGATGCTTTTCAATTCACTATATGCTCATTCACATATATAGTGTGCCCACGTAAAGCGGGTCACGCACGTCCCGTTGCCTCCAAGGGGAGCCCTGTTCATGTCCACCCGACTCAAAACCCTCCTTACCGGCGCACTGGTGCTGCTGCTGATCCTGGCCGCCATTGCCGTCGGGCTGAAGATCCGCCGCGAACGCGCCCAGGAGCTGGCCGCCATGCCACCGCCCGAACCCGCTCCTTGGGCACTGCACGTGGCCAGCGTGGAGAAGGGCGACCTGATCCGCGGCTTCCCCACCCTGGCGGAGCTCAACGCCAGCCAGGAGATCACCCTGAGAGCCCAGATCGCCGGAACCGTGCTGGAGATGGGGCCGCGCGAGGGTATCCAAGTGGAACCCGGTCAGCGCCTGGCGCGCATCGACGTGCGCGAACTGCTGGAGAACCGTGCCAGCCTGGAGGCGCAGCTGGCCGCGGCCCGCGCCGAGGTGCAGCGCACCCTGGACGACTACCGCCGCCAGCAGGAGCTCAAGAAGAAGGGCCTGACCAGCGACGAGGCGTTGCAGTCCAAGCGCACCGCCTGGGTGGCGGCCCGCGAGAAGGTGAACAGCCTGCGGCGCCAGATCTCAGCCCTGTAAGTGCGCATCGGTTATGGCGAGGTGAAGGCGCCCGTGCAGGCGGTGGTGACCGCGCGCCTGGCCGAGCCTGGTGACGCGGTGCAGCCCGGCACCCCGCTCTACCGTCTCAACGTGGACTCGGCGGCCCGCCTGCGCGTGACCCTGCCCCAGGAAGTGCTGTCACAGGTGCAGCCGGGCACGCCCGTGATTCTTCATCACGGCGACCGGCAACAGGCCATCGCCCTGAACCGCATCTTTCCCGCCCTGGATGCCCGCGCCCTGGGTTCGGCCGAGGCAGACCTGGAAAGCCTCCCCTTCGGACTGCCCAGCGGCGCGCGCCTCTCCTCGGTGGTGGTGCTGGCCTCGGCGAAGGGTGTCCTCACCGTGCCGCACCGGGCCCTGGTACGCACCGGCACCGGCAAGAGCTGGCTGTTCAAGGTAGCAGAGGGCCGGCTGCATAAGGTGGCGGTGCAGCCCCTGCTCGAGGGCGACCGGCGGGTGGCGGTGAAAGCCGATCTGCAACCGGGAGACCGCGTGGTGGTGGCCCATCGCAGCGTGCTGCTGCAGCTGCGTGACGGGGACCCGGTGGTGGTGGAGCCCGCGACGTGAAGTTCGACAGCGTACTGCACCAGCCCCATGCCATCCTCGCCGCCACCCTGGTGGTGCTGCTCATGGGCGTCCTGGGCTATGTGAAGATGCCCACCAACCTGTTTCCCGACGTGAACCGCCCCTCGGTGTCGGTGGTCACCAAGTGGCCAGGCGCGGCAGCCACCGATGTGGCGCGCGAGATCACCCACCCCATCGAGGTGCGCATGTCGGCCATCGACGGCGTGCGCCGGGTCACCTCCACCTCGCGCGACGGGGTCTCGGTGGTGCAGGTGGAGTTCGAATACGGCAAGCCCATCGAGACCGCCGCCAACGCCGTGACCACCGAGCTCTCGCGGGTGCGCGGCCTGCTGCCCGAGGGGATCCGCGAGCCACTGATCTTCAAGATCACCGACGCCGCCCGCCCGGTGATGGTGCTGGCGGTGACGCCGGCGCCGCAAAGCGGGCTGGACCTGGGCGACGTGCGCCGCCTGGCGGAGAACCCCCTGCGCGACGCCCTGCTCAACCTGCCCGGCGTGGCCGAGGCGGAGGTGTTCGGCGGCGACCACCGGCAGGTCCAAGTGAGTCTTCGATCTCGTGAAAGATTTTGGGACATCCGAGTCCCCAAAATCGACTCGATCTTCGACAACTCATTGGTGCCCCGGCCGTCCTGGTCACCCGGCGTTCCGCCACAACATCGCAAGCTCGTTGCGGCTACACACCGGCCTCCCATATGACTGGACGCCGCGTTCGGATGCTCCCTTGGGA
>QNZQ01000047.1 GCA_003972985.1 Gammaproteobacteria bacterium
TTTCTTTTGTTAAAAAATTTAGAAAAAGAGCTTTTATCTCTTCTATACTTTTATTTTGAATAAATTTGACTATATTTTGGTCTTCTATATCAATAGTACCAATATTTAGAGCTATTTGCATTAGATTACTCCATAATTTTTCTCTTGCTCTCTAAGTTTGGGAGCAAGGTAGAAGAATGAGCTGAACGAGGTGCTAATTTTGTTTCAAACCCTTATCGTCAAAGACAGTCAGGGGGGGTAGAATGTACACAGCTGAACATTGGTGCTAATCAAGTTCCCCGATAAGGCACGAACCTGGTGGGAGCGGCGCCCTCGCCGCGAATGGCGACGTCCGGGCTGGGTTGCCTCCCCGGCCCAGGTTATTTGAAGTTCCGCCCGGGGGCGGGCCTCCTACGTGGAGGCGGCCCTGGCCTGCATCCGTACCGCCTTGCGCTGTCGCCACTGTTCCAGCAGCACCACGGCCACCCAGGCATAGAGTGTCACGCCCACGAACAGCAGGAAGCGCACCACGAAGGCCTTGTAAACATCCTTGCTCGAGGCGGAGTCCGCCACTGCCGGGGCCAGCAGGATCCAGAGCGTCATCAAGGTGTTAGACCAGAAGCTGGGCGGGAAGCGCGTGGAAAGGATGCCGTAGAGCTTACTACCGCCGTAGATGCCCACCGCCAGCGAAAGCAGAAACATCACCCAAAGGTTGGGCAGGATGCCCAGCAGCAGCCAGAAGAGCACTGCCAGCAATCCGCCGAGAAAGGTGGAACCCAGCAGTTCCAGCCCCGCCTCCCGGGCCCCGGGATAGGAACTCTGCTGTCCGAGGGTGAGCGACTTGGTGAGCGCGGAGACCCAGGTGCTGGGATCGGAAAGGGCGGCCATCCACACCGGCAGTACGATGATTGCGCTGCGCAGTGCAATCCAGTTGGATTGCTCGGCACCCACTGGTGGTGCAGGAGTGGCTGTCGCGGCAGCAGGATCCTCGGGAAAGAAGGGATAGACCAGCCACTGGCAGAGGATTGCGATAATCACACCGCCGGCCATGGTCTGCACCCAGGTCCAGCCGTACGTTACACTGCTCAGCCCAAGAGCGGAGATGAGAACGAAGCCCATGGCCAGGAAGGTCCCCAGGGCACTCTGTTTCAGGTTCACCGTCAGGTAGGAACTGGCATAGAGGCCGAGCAGGCCCAGCAGCACCGCCGTGAGCGGGTAGTGGAGCAACAGGGGCACCAGCAGCATGCCGATGCTCGTGGTGATCAGGATTACCGTCACCAGCACCAGCAGGGCCCTGGGTTTCATCGGTGGCGCCGGCTTTAGTGAAAGCAGCACCGCCAGCACTGGCGGCAGCAGGGTGAACTCGAGCTGCATGGCGAAACCGATGGTGGCAGAGAGTGCCACCACCAGGGCGAAGCGGAACACGCGGCGGGCCTGCAGCTCCATGGTCAGTAGACGTAGGACATCCAGCTCATGAAGCGGATGAAGGCCTTGCCCAGGAACCCGAGCAGGTGGGCCTCCTCGGTGTAGGCGATCACATCGACCTGGCCGCCGACCCGCAGTTGATGCCGTTCCAGCCCCTCCTGGTCCTTGTCGAAATGCACTACCACCGGGAAGCGCTGGGCGGTCCGCAACCAGTCACGGCTGTTGTTGATGGTTGGCAGGGTGCCGGCCGGCGGTACCGTGCCGGCACTCACGCCGAGGCCGATACTGGCTACGTTACCCCGGAATACCTTGCCCGGCTGCACGTCCAGTACAAATTCCACCGGCGTACCGGGTTCGAGGTATCCCAGGTTGTTCTCGGTATATTGCGCCTGGATCCAGACGCTTTGGATGGCCACCAGGGTCATCACCGCCTGCCCCTGGGCGGCGTAGTGTCCCACGTCCGCCTGCAGGTCGGTGATGACACCGTCGGTTTCAGCGGTCACCAGCGTGTTCTCCAGGTCCAGTTCCGCCTTGTCCACCGTGCTCTGCGCCGCCGAGAGTTTTTCCTCGGCGCCCCGTGCGTTCTCCTGCGCCTTCTTGAGGTCGGCACGTGCACCGGCCACCCTGGCCTGTGCTTCCTTCAGAGTAGCCTGGGCCACCTCCACGCGGCGCACCGAGATGGCACCCGGGTCCTTGCGGTGCAGGCGCTCCTGGCGCTCCGCATCCTTGCGCGCCTTCTCTTCGTTGGCCAGTGCCGAAGTGAGCCGGGAACGGGCTACCTCCACCGCGGCTTTCGCTGCTGCCAGCCTGGCGCGGGCGTCGGCCAGTCCGGCCCTGGCCTGGGCCAGGGCGATTTCATAACTGCTCCGGTCTATCTGGAACAGGCGCTGCCCGGCTTTCACCTCCTGGTTGTTCTTCACCCATACCTCGGTGAGGATGCCCGATACCTTGGGAGCGACGCCCACCACGAAACCCTGTACCCGGGCTTGCTGGGTATACGGGGTAAACCGGTCGGCAAACAGGTACCAGCTGAAGGTGCCGAGGATGAGGAGCAGCACTAGGGTGCTGCCGCGCTTTACCGAGCGTGCGGCTTTCTGTTCGGTGGTGGATTCAGGGGCGTCACTCATGGCGATTCCACGGGTTCGGGGACAGGGAGGGGCGAGGGCAGTTGCGTGGGCAGAGGTGTATCCAGCAGTTCACCCCAGTCGGTGCGCGCCTTCATCTGCTCGCGCGTGGCGGGCGGCACGGCGTCGTCCAGGGTGGCAGGGGACCAGCCACCGCCAAGTCCCTTGTAGAGGGCGATGAGATAGTCGATGTTCGCCCCCCGGATGCTGGCCAGCCGGTCGTTCTGGCTGAAGAGGGAGCGCTGGGCGTCGAGCACCCGCTGGAAGTCGGTGTAGCCTATCACGATAGCTGGTATTGGCGATTTCCAGTGCACGCTCTGCCGTGGTCACCGTCTGTGCCAGGATCTTCTCCTGCTCACGGGTCTTCAGCAGGCTGATGGCGGCGTTGTCGATCTCCTGGGCGGCTGCGAGAACCGTCTGCCGGTATTGTTCAATCACTTCCTGAAGGCGGGCATCCTGCAATCGGATATTGTTGCGGATGAGACCATGGTCGAAGCTGTTCCAGCGCAGCGAAGGGCCGATGGCGAGCAGGCCGCTGTCGGGCGCCCCGCCCAGGGTAGAACTGGACCAGCCCAGGCTGCCGAGCAGGGTGATGGCTGGGTAGAGATCCGCCTCGGCGATGCCGATCTTGGCCGACTGGGCGGCCACCGCCCAGGCCGCGGCGTGTACGTCGGGGCGGCGCAGCAGCAGGCGGGCGGGTATCCCGTTCACCACCATGGCATCGATCTTGGGCAGTGCGTACCCGCTGCCTTCGAGTTCGGGAACGTCGCCGGGACTGCGGCCCAGGGTCAGGGCGAGGGCATTGAGGGTCTGCCGCCGCTGCAGTTCCAACTGGGGAATGGTGGCGAGAGTGGCGAGGTACTGGGTCTTGGCCTGTTGCAGATCCAGTTCCGAGGTGTTGCCGGCGTTGAACTGTTCAGTGGTGATCTCCAGGCTGCGTTTCTGCAGCTTCGCGTTCTTGTGCGCGATGCCGATGCGTTCGCCGAGAATGCGCCAGTTGAAATAGAGGGTGGCAACCTGGGCGTTCACCAGCACCTGCATGGCGCGCTGCGCCTCGATGGAGGCGAAGAAGCCGGCATCCGCCGATTCGATGCCGCGACGGAACCTGCCCCAGAAGTCCAGTTCCCAACCCACTGCAAGGCCCGCCTGGAAACTGCCATAGTCCTTGCTCGATTCGCCCAAGCCACCATGGTTCTGCTGGTTGATGTAGGTAAGGTCGCCGGTGGCCTGCTGGGATTGCGGGTAGAGGGCGGCACCGGCGATGCCGAGAAGAGCGCGGGCCTGGAGGATGCGCATTCCCGCCTCGCGCAGCTGCAGGTTGTTTTGCCCGGCCACCTCGATCAGGCGGTCCAGCACGGGGTCCTGGAAGACGTGCCACCATGACTCTATTGCCGCTGCTTCCCCGCTGTCCGGAACCGCCAGTCCATACAGCTTCTCGTTCCACTGCTGCAGTTCCGGGCTCTCTGGCGGGCTGTAATCGGGGCCCAGGGTGGTACAGGCGCTGAGCAGCCCGAAGGCAGCTGCCGTGAGGAGCCGGGGCAAGCGAGGGCGGAAGGTGTCGGGCATCCGGATTCGCTGTGCTGAAAGTGGCCTGTTAGCCAGCGGCAAAGAAGGGCATGGCGAGAAAGAACTTGATCACCAGGGCATTGAGCAGGTCGATGAAGAAGGCGCCGATGAGCGGGATCACCAGGAAGGCCTTGGGTGATGGGCCATACTTGCGCGTCACCGCCGTCATGTTGGCGATGGCCACCGGGGTGGCGCCGAGTCCCAGCCCGGTGAAGCCGGCGGCCATCACCGCCGAGTCGTAGTTGCGCCCGGTGATGCGGAACACCAGGTAGACGGCGATCAGGGTGATCACCAGCATCTGGGTAACCACCACGGCGAAGATGGCACCGGCGGAGGAGACCAGGGAGAGCAGGTCCATGCTCATCAGGCTCATGGCCAGGAAGAGCTGCAGGCTCAGCTCGTTGGCCCGGTCGATGGCCGGCTGGTTCAGGGGCTTGCCCAGCTTGTCCGCCAGGTTGGTGATGAAGATGCCCACCATCATGGCGGTGAGGAAACCGGGAAGGGCCAGTCCCTTCATGGAGAGGTAGCGGTTCACCAGGTCACCCGCGGTGACGCAGATGGAGAGGACCAGCAGGGTGCCCAGGGCATCCTCGACGTGGATCTCGCGGCAGGGAATCTCCTTTTCCTCGCTGCTTTCCGCTTCTGCGGAGGCGGGCCTGAGGCGGTATTTCTCGATGAGCCAGCCGCCGATGGGACCGCCGATGATGCCGCCGGCGATGAGGCCGAAGGTGGCGCAGGCGATGCCGAACTCGCGCGCGCCCTTGAGTCCCGCCTTGGTCGCTTCGTTCCTCCAGGCGATGGCGGTACCGTGACCGCCGGCGAAGGAGATGCTGCCGCCCAGCAGCCCGTAGCCCGGATGGTTGCCGCTCACCAGGGCCAGGCCCACGCCGGCCGAGTTCTGGAAGACCAGCAGTACCAGGGCAACGCCGGTGAGCAGGGCCAGGGTCTTACCGCCTTCCACCAGGGTGTTGAACTTGGCGCCCAGGCCGATGGTGCTGAAGAAGAAGAGCAGGAACAGGTCCCTCAGCTGCAGGTCGAAGACGATTTTCACGTCCCAGACGCCGGCCAGCAGCGCCACCAGCAGGCTGCAGATGATGCCGCCGGTCACCGCCAGGGGGATGTTGTATTTCTCCAGGAAGCCGATGCGGCGGGTGAGTACCTGCCCCAGCCACAGCACCAGGATGGCGACGATGAGGACTTCCAGGTTTTCGAACTTGATTTCCACGCAGTCAAGCGAGTCTTCGATCTCGTGAAAGATTTTGTGACATCCGAGTCCCCAAAATCGACTCGATCTTCGACAACTCATTGGTGCCCCGGCCGTCCTGGTCACCCGGCGTTCCGCCACAACATCGCAAGCTCGTTGCGGCTACACACCGGTCTCCCATATGACTGGACGCCGCGTTCGGATGCTC
>QNZQ01000201.1 GCA_003972985.1 Gammaproteobacteria bacterium
CGAAGCGAAGGCGGGTAGTCCCCGGTAGCCGCGAGGCGACACGGGATACCCGACGTGCCGAAGGCGCCAAAGGGGATCCCAAGGGAGCATCCGAACGCGGCGTCCAGTCATATGGGAGACCGGTGTATAGCCGCAACGAGCTTGCGATGTTGTGGCGGAACGCCGGGTGACCAGGACGGCCGGGGCACCAATGAGTTGTCGAAGATCGAGTCGATTTTGGGGACTCGGATGTCCCAAAATCTTTCACGAGATCGAAGACTCGCTTGCCTTCAAGAATGGCGGTGATCTGCTCCTCGCTCAGGGTATTGCCCTCAATGGCCAGCGATCCGTGAATGGTGCGGATGCGATTCACCCGCCGCAGACACAACCCCGCCGACGAGACCGACAACCACCCCAACGCCTCGGCGACCTCCGCCACCAGCGAAACGATGGCAGGGCTGATGCTGTATGGCGACTGATAGTTCATCCACTCAGCCTAACAGCCACATACACACCAGATGGCCAAATGCTGAAATCACATTGAATCAACATCAGTCCAATGCCCCATCCATAATTTGCCACGCCCTGCGGTAGATGCTGCCCACCGACCCCAAGGCCTGCTGCCAATCATGCTCCGATAGTGCCAGGAGACGCTGGCGAATCAGTGGCAATGACTCCCCGGCACGGGGATTCAGGAGACTGGCCAAGGGGGTTGCAGCGCGGCGTGGTACCCCGAGCAGACGCAAAGTGATAGCGTCATCCGTCGCCACGCCATAGAACACTTGTGACGGCAAGTTGGCCAACTGGCTACGCTCGTCATCGGAAAGATCAGACGCCGTGATCGCCAACAGCGCATTCAAACCCCAGGAAGAGGTTTGTGCGAGCTTTCCGAAAAGATTTTGCCCGCACTTTGTAACTGCTGCCACTTCATCTTCGTTCTTATTCTTGAAATAACGTGCGGCGATAGCCGTCAACTCCTCCCCATTGACCCAATCCTTGAGAATGTGCGCGAGCTTGTCGCCATCCGACGTTTTGCCGCCCAGTACAGACTTCAGATTGTCCCGCAGCTCGGGAACCCGAAGCAGCACTCCCATCATCTCCTGCAAAGTGCCGTCACCACGCTGGAAGAGCCGCTCCCGGTTCCATGAGTCCGGCCCAAGATTGCCGCGATATCTCATGACCGTGCGGATGCTTTGCAATGAGAAACCGGTACTGTCCACCAACTTTAGGGGTTGTTGCGGCTGGGCCACATAATCGACATAGGAACGAATTCCCCCAAGTAGTTGGCGTGCCAACCGGCTGTTCTTGGCGCGCAGTTTTTCGAATCCCAGCGTGCCGCGCAGCACTTCCTCGATTCGGTCAGCATAATTGTCTGGCGCCCCCATCTGCCGGTAGGTGTGAACGAGATACTGCAAGAAGCTGGACCATTCCGGATGGGTATAGACGATCCTGCCAAGATCATTGAGTTTGTCAGCCGCAGCCTTGGCAAGCTCTATCAGGGAAGAATTGAGATCGCCCGTCTGTTCATTTATAAATTTCCGGCGCTCATCAACTTCCTCCGGATTTTTTGCCACAAGCGCTACCACACCGAGCTGACCTTGGGAAACACGCCCCGCCCGCCCGGCGATGTTCCAGAAATCCTCGGGGGGCATGGCTTGCCCATAGGAGTACTTCGTTGCGGCCATGACCACCCCGCTGACAGGGAAATTCACCCCTTGGGCAATGGTCGTAGTAGCTGCCAATACATCAAGCTCCCCTTTTTCGAACAGCCACTCCATCAACATGCGGATCTCTTCCGGCAAGCCGCCATGATGTACACCGATCCCATGAGCCAGAAGATTGATCAGGGGGAACTGTTCTCCTAGCTCGGCCGCCACATACTCCCGCACGAACTGCACGTTTTCTGAAACAGATCGCGACTGCCCGGATTTGATCTTCTCGGCGAGCTTCCAGACATGATCCGGACGGCTGTGCATGGCGATAACCGGCCCGCGAGTCTTTAACTTGCGTGTGGTAATGGCTGCCAGTGTACCGATGTCCCTAGCCTGGGAAAGCGTACTGGCCAGCGACTCATCCTTGCCCAGCGGAAAGACCTCGTCTAGCACGATGCTCGGGCGCGTGGTATGTACCGTTTCCAAAACCAAGCGATAGTTGTGGCTGCGCCCGTTCAGAGCACCAGCGTCCTTCGGACTGACGATACCGATGGCTCGGTCGTTGGGCTGCCAGTCCACGCCGATGCTGATGTCTTCCGAGCTTTGACCGCCGAGCCAACGTGCCACTTCGCCGGCATTTTTTATGAAAGGCGTGAGCAGCAGGAACTGAGCATTCCGGCAGTCCCGGTTGATGGTGGCCAGCAACATCTCCAGGCGCAGCCCCCGCCCCTTGTCTTGAATGTTGTGTGCCTCGTCCACCACAACCAGAGTCAGCGGCCGGCCAATCTTTTCCTCCCAACCCTGGCGCAGCATCAGGTCGAACTTCTCGGGTGTGGCCACGAGGATGCGGAAATGGGCCTTATTACATGATTCCGTCAGCACCTGCGCCTCGGCATTGTCGATCTCCATGGCCGGACTGACGCGCTCCACTACCAGCCCCAGCGGCTTAAAATCCCGGCGCAGTTGCCGTGTGATCTGATTGACCAATGCCCGCGTCGGCGCAAGATAGGCCACCCAGCCCTTACGGTCCTCGAACTGATTGAGTGCCTGCAACATGCGGAACTGGGCAATGAGCGTCTTGCCGCTGGAGGTAGGCAGACTCACCACCACCGCCTCGCGGCTAGAGCCAAGCAGACCCCGCTCAGCCAGGGTGCGGCGCTGCGGTGGCAGCACGTCGAACAGGGCGCGGTTCCCTCTGCCTCGGCTGACCAACTCGCGCACGAAATCGGTTACACGGGAATTCACCTTCCGAGTCACCGTCCACAAGGCATTCTCGACCATTTGCTCGGCGGCGCGGGAAAGTAGCCACACGAACGGCTCCAGTTCAACGAGCCGCGCGGCCTCGCAGGCATCGATAGCCCGATCGAAGTGGCTGTCTAGCAGCGGCTGAACCTGATAACTGCCCTCCACCACGCCGTCAGTAACGTAGCGGGCCAACACATCGGCAGCCTTTGCCAGATGATAGATTGCGATCAGCTCCAGTGCACTGCGCTTGGCCTCCAGCGGCTTGAACATATGCAGATAGTTTCGCTCAAACGCTTCTTGCGCATCGCGCAGTGCCGCCACGCGCTTCAAAACCACATCCCGGTCGTCCCAACCCTTCTTGCGCACCAGCCGCAGCCAGACATCGGTGATCGTAGCCCGGCAGCGCTCACCCCAATCGCCTGATTCCAAGGGCAGATCCGGCCACTCGCCTTCCACTTCCAGCGCACGCAACCAGCGTGCTGCATCCGCGCCCCGATCCCCCAGGACAGCTAGAACCGAGGCGCGCAGCAGATGGGTGCCCACCGCCATGGGTTCCTGCGGTAGAGGCAAAACGCGCAGCAAGCGGAAAGACTCAGCCGCCGCTTTACGAGATAGATCGAGCTGATCAAGATCGTCGGCCAGCCGGTCGATCTTCAAGTCGAGCACGGCGATTTCCAGCGCAGCGGCCGTTTCTCGCAGCAATTCGTCATCGAAATCAGGCTGCTCCCGCCCCATATTCTGATAGAACTGCACACGATCGGCCTCGTACAGTGCCCGGCGGCGTTGCTCTGCCATTGCATCGAGCAGCCAGTGTTTCATGCCGCACCTCCTTGGCCGATGACCTGCGGCAGTTGCGCGACGGGCCAGGGCAGATACAGCGCGATGAGGCAGCAGCGTGTCGGTTCTTCTAGATGGCTCGCCAGATGGCGCCCCCGTGCCTTTAAATCAGACTCACTGGGCACCCGGTCACGCACCAGAATACCGAAAAGCACCAGATCACGGCGCTGGGAATTGAAATAGCGTGTGCACGCCTCATCAAAGGCAGGCTCGTGGTCTGTACCTTTCACTCGCGGCAATAGCCATCCGAGTAATGTGTATATCTTGCCGAGGTCCTTGGTAAGCTCTTCGAGCTGGTGGGTCATACCACTTCTACCGCTCATTACCTGTGGCGGGGATTTCACCTCGGACGAACATTTGACCTCGCCCAGCGCCAAACGGTGGGAATCGCCATCGCGCTGGAAACCCACGATATCCGCCCCCGGCAAGGAGGCAAACGGATTGCGCTTGTCGCGCTCCGTATTCCATGGCAGCACCACCTCATGCTCCGCCTCCAATACGGCCTCTGCGAGCGCCTCCCCGGCCGCCCAGTCGCGTGTCTCGAGCACCTCGGCAGCAAGTACCTCATCCAGCGCTTTCTGGCCCATGCCGGTGAGACTCAGACCTTGCAGGTGATCGGTCAGGACTTGGTTGCCTTCGTTATCGTTCAAGCGGGCGGCAACAGGCCCTTGAAGGAACTTAACCAGTTCCTGACCATCCTGGATTTGTTCTCCCTGCCAGGAGACACAGCTTTCCAATGAGTGAAAGGCGGTTTTCCAGATCATCCCCGCACTCCATCGATTGAGGGAAACAACTGCTGCATCAGCCCGCGCTTGTAGGATTTCAGCGCCTCGATGCGCGCTGCCCTCGCCCGGATCAGATCATCGAGCGAGGCGAGGCAATCGGCGATTTTTTGTTGTTCGGAATACTCGGGAACAGGAATCAGAAATGTTTTCAAGGTAGAAGCCGATATTTCCTTGAAACCCGCACCGGCGCCAAGGTCATTCAGTAGCTGATTAGCAACCAACAAGCTGAAATAGAGAAATTCGTGATATACCTCCGCCTTGGGAACGATGCCCTTGCATCCTTGGTTGGCTGCCATCTCAACCTTGTTGATGGTCACGTATCCGATCGGCGCCCGACTAGAGACGATGACCGAGTTCACCGGCAATAATTCGGCCGATGAGTTTTGCAATCCTTCAACTGAAATAGTGCGTAGGGTTCTTTCTGTGTAATGGTGGGCAGCATCATCTCCCATTTCCGCTGGCGTAATCCACGGAATTTCGCCTTTCCAATATCCGGCAACTGAAGTCTTTGGCGTTCCTCCTTGGGCAATCCTTTCTGCCATCTCTTCGATAGCGCACACCTCCCACTCCCCCGCATCCCGAAACTCAGGAAAACGCAGGCGGGGGGTGGTTTCGCCTTCACGGGGGAAGAGCTGATGCATCAGGCCCTTCTTGTGGTCCTTCAGCGCCACAAGCTGCGCCTCCCTGGCCCGGATCAGATCATCGAGCGAGGCGAGGCAATCGGCGATTTTTTGTTGTTCGGAATATTCGGAAACAGGAATCAGAAATGCTTTCAAGGTAGAAGCCGATATTTCCTTGAAACCCGCGCCGGCGCCAAGGTCATTCAGTCGCTGATTAGCAACCAACAAGCTGAAATAGAGAAATTCGTGATATACCTCCGCCTTGGGAACGATGCCCTTGCATCCTTGGTTGGCGGCCATCTCAACCTTGTTGATGGTCACGTATCCGATTGGCGCCCGACTAGAGACGATGACCGAATTCACCGGCAATA
>QNZQ01000156.1 GCA_003972985.1 Gammaproteobacteria bacterium
CCGCATCAAGGCGATCAAGGTTCGGAGCCATGGCTTCCGCAACAAGGAGCGCTTTGCCAACGCCATTTACTTCCACCTTGGCGGACTCGATCTCTACCCAGAGGCCATCAGCCAGCAACTGTTACCCACCTGATTTGGTGAAGAGCCCCCGCTTCTTCAGGTTCGTGGACGACATCGAGCTTCGCTTGGAAGAGGATGAGGGGGTGGTGCAGGTGCGCTCGGCATCGCGCGTCGGCCGCTCCGATTTCGGCGTGAACCGCAAGCGGGTGGAGAGGCTGCGCGCAGGTTTCCGTTCTCCGTGACGAGGCGGGAGCGCTCAGCCTTTCTTCTCCGCCATGGCCACGGTGTAGTTCCTGCCCTGCTTGATCTTTTTGTGGTTGCCGAAGATTTCGGTGAAGCTGCGCTTGATGAACTGGCGCAGGCCGCTGATCACCACCACGTAGAAGCGTCCGCCGGGCTCGAGGCGCTCGCGGATGTCGTGGAAGAAGAGGTAGTAGTGCTCCTTGCCGGTCTTGGCGGGGAGGTTGGTCACCGCCAGGGTGAAGCGGCGTTCGGGCGGCACCTGGTCGAGGCCGTTGCTGAGCAGGATCTCCACGTTGTGGATGCCGTTGAGTGCGGCGTTCTTCCTGGCGTACTCCACCGCCACGAAGTCCTTGTCCACCAGGGTACAGTGTCCCTGGGGCGCACTCTTGGCGATGGCCAGCCCCAGGGGACCGTAGCCGCAGCCGAGGTCGATGGCCCGTTCGTCGGGTGCCACCTCCAGGTGGTCGAGCAGCAGCCGGGTGCCGGCATCGATGCCCTTGGGGGAGAAGAGCCCCCAGGTGGTGTGGAAGGTCAGGGGATGGCCGAGGAGGGTCTCCTGGAAGACGATGTCCTGGCGCAGGTGGTCGATGTCGAGCCTGTTCATGTTGAATTGCTTTTTTCACGCGCTATGGATCGGCCTCAAGGTGCGTAGCTCCTGGCCCCATCGCTGGTCATTTTGGTTACCACAGAGTACACAGAGTTTGCCGGTTGTCTACGCTGGATGCGCCTGTGGGTATCATGCCGACAAGTTTGGACCACACCATGGTGCAGGCTGCGCATATCCGCATCACGGTAGGGGGGAACCGGCAGCAACTGGAGCAGGCTTGTAAATCCATCCCTCTGTGAACTCTGTGTTCTCTGTGGTGAAAATTCTTCAGGTCGTCGGGCTGAGGTCCGACCTGCGGGATGTCGTGCTGCACACCGGGCAGCCGGGGTCGGCCCTGAGTTTCAGGCTGCGCAGTTCCATGCTGAGGGCGTCGAGCAGCAGCAGGCGTCCGCTGAGGGGTTCGCCGGCGCCGGTGAGCAGCTTGATGGTCTCGGTGGCCTGGATACTGCCGATGATGCCCACCACCGGGGCCAGCACGCCGTTGGCGGCGCAGCTGGCGTCCAGTTCGCCGCTGTCGCCATAGAGGCAGTGGTAGCAGGGCGCGCCGGGCTGGTCGTTGAATACGGCCACCTGACCTTCCCAGCGGATGGCCGAGCCGGAGACCAGCGGCGTGTCCGTGGCCACGCTGGCGCGGTTGATGGCGAAGCGGGTTGCGAAATTGTCGCTGCAGTCCACCACCACGTCGGCGGCTTCCACCCGGGTGTGCAGTACATCCTCTTCCAGCCGTTCGGCCAGGGGCTCAACGCGGCAGCGGGGATTGATGCGTTCCAGGCTCTGGCGCGCCGATTCCACCTTGGGTTCGCCGATGCTCTGGTGGCAGTGGATGATCTGGCGTTGCAGGTTACTCAGATCCACCTCGTCGTAGTCGGAGAGCACCAGTTCGCCCACGCCGGCGGCGGCCAGGTAGAGCGCCACGGGCGCGCCCAGCCCCCCCAGCCCGATGATCAGCACCCGCGAATCGAGCAGCCGCTGCTGCCCTTCCAGGTCGATCTGGGGCAGCATGATCTGGCGGCTGTACTGGAGGAGTTCTTCGTCGTTCATGCCATGGCCGGGGGGTGACCCGGATGTTTCACCGAACCGTTCAAGCATAGCAGCCCAGCGTTACCCTGTCCCTTCCCGCTAGGTCCTGCCGGGTGGCCACCTGGGTGAAGCAGGCTCCTTGGAAAAGTGCACGCACTGCCTCTCCCTGGTCGAAGCCGTGTTCCACCAGCAGCCAGCCGCCGGGCTGGAGATGTACCGGTGCGCCGGCGATGATCCGGCGCAGATCGTCCAGTCCCTCGGGACCCGCTATCAGGGCCGTGGCCGGTTCAAAGGGCAGGCCGTTCCGCTGCAGGTGGGAATCGCCTTCGGCCACGTAGGGCGGGTTGCTCAGGATCAGGTGGAAACGTGCGCCCGGAGCGATGGCGTCGTACCAGTGGCCCTGCAAGAACTCCAGGTTCTGCAGGCGGTGGCGGCGGGCGTTCTCCCTTGCCACCTGGAGGGCCTCCTTGCTGAGGTCGGTGGCGGTGATCCGCCACTGTGGCCGCTCGCTGGCCAGTGCCAGGGCGATGGCGCCACTGCCGGTGCCCAGGTCCAGGGCATGTATCGGCTCGTGGGTGGTTCGTTGACGGGGTGAGGGCGCTCCTACGAGAAGGTCGTCGCCGGCTTGCATCGCTGACTCCACCAGCAGTTCGGTCTCCGGGCGGGGCACCAGGGTGTCGGGCGTCACCTTCAGGTTCAGCGACCAGAACTCCTTTTCGCCCGTGAGATAGGCCAGCGGTTCTCCCGCCTGCCGCCGTCGAAGCAGTTCCTGGAAGCGCCTCACCGTATTTTCTTCCAGCTCCTGTTCCGGCCAGGCATAGAGCCAGCTCACCGGCCTGCCCAGGACATGGGCGAGGATCAGGCGCGCGTCCTCGTGGTCGCGGGCCTCGCGCAAGGCTTCTCGAACGGTGGTCACGCGGCGGAGAGTTCGGCCAGTTGCTCGGCCTGGTACTCCTGGAGCAGGGGCTCGATGATCAGGTCCAGGTTGCCGGCCATGATCTCGTCCAGCTTGTAGAGGGTGAGGTTGATACGGTGATCGGTGACCCGGTTCTGGGGGAAGTTGTAGGTGCGGATGCGCTCCGAGCGGTCGCCGCTGCCCACCTGCAGCTTGCGGTCGGCGGCCAGCGCCTGGTCCTGCGCCTCCCGGGCGCTGGAGAGCAGCCTGGCCTGGAGCAGCGCCAGTGCCCGCGCCTTGTTCTTGTGCTGCGAGCGCTCGTCCTGGCACTCCACCACGATGCCCGTGGGCAGGTGGGTGATGCGCACCGCGGAGTCGGTCTTGTTGACGTGCTGGCCGCCGGCGCCCGAGGCGCGGTAGGTGTCGATGCGCAGGTCGTTGCTGTCGATCTGTACTTCGTCGATGGATTCGGCCTCGGGGAGCACGGCCACGGTGACGGCCGAGGTGTGGATGCGTCCCTGGGACTCGGTTTCGGGAACCCGCTGTACGCGGTGCGCGCCGGATTCGAACTTGAGCCGCGAATAGACCTCCTGGCCGCTGATGCGAACCACCACCTCTTTGTATCCGCCGTGTTCGCCGGGACTTTCGCTGACTAATTCGGTGCGCCAGCCCCGGTTCTCCGCGTAGCGCAGGTAGGCACGTAGCAGGTCTCCGGCGAAGAGTGCCGCCTCGGCGCCCCCGGTACCGGCGCGGATCTCGAGAAAGATGTTGCGCTGGTCGTTGGGGTCGCGGGGCAGCAGCAGACGCTGCAGCTCGGGCTCCAGCTGCTCCTGGCGCTGGCGCGCTTCGGCGATGCTCTCCCGGGCCAGCTCTGCCATCTCCGTGTCGGCGAGCAGCTCCTCGGCGCTGGCCATCTCCTCTTCCGCCTCCCGGTACTGGCGGTAGCAGGCCACCACGGGCTCGAGCTGGGCGTACTCCTGGCTCAGGGTGCGGAAACGGTTCTGGTCGTTCTGGATCTCGGCGTCGGACAGGAGGCCGGTGATTTCCTCGAAGCGCTCCTGGATCTGGTCCAGTTTGCGGCGGATGCTCTCTTTCATCTGTCCAGCTGGAACAGGGTGTTGGCTGCTTCGAGCAACTCCTTGTGGCCGCTGGAACCCGCTTCCCGCAGCTGGGAACTGGGCGTGTGCAGCAGCTTGTTGGTGAGGGTGTTGGCGAGGAACTGGAGCACCTCCTCGGCAGCGGTGCCGTTGTCGAGCATGCGCCTGGCCTTGGCCAGGGCCTCCTGCTTGATCGTATCTGCCTGGCCGCGGTAGCTCTGGATGAGCGATACGGCGTCCAGCGAACGCAGCCAGGCCATGAACTCGGCACCCTTCTGGTCGATGATTTCCGCAGCCTGTTCAGCGGCCTGCTGGCGGGAGCGGAGATTTTCCTGGATCACTTCCTCGAGGTCGTCAACGGTATAGAGATAGACGTCGTCTAGCTCCCGCACCTCGGCTTCGATGTCGCGGGGCACGGCGATGTCCACCATGAAGATGGGGCGGTGGCGCCGCTGTTTCAAGGCGCTTTCCACGGTACCCTTGCCCAGCACGGGCACCGGGCTGGCGGTGGAGGAGATAACGATGTCCGCTTCGGGCAGGTGCGCCGGGATCTCGGTGAGGCTGATGGCGTAACCATTGAACTGTTCCGCCAGCTCGTGGGCCTTGGCCACGGTGCGGTTGGCGACGATGATGCGTCCGATCCCCTGCTGCTGCAGATGGCGGGCAGTGAGCTCGATGGTCTCGCCGGCGCCGATGAGCAGCGCGGTCTGGCGGCTCAGGTCGGAAAAGATCTGGCGTGACAGGCTCACGGCGGCGAAGGCCACGGAGACGGGGCTGTCGCCGATGGCCGTGTCGGTGCGCACCTGCTTGGCGGTGGCGAAGCTGTGCTGGAACAGCCGCCCGAGGATCTTGCCCACGGTGCCGGCGCTGGTGGCGGTCTGCCACGCCTGTTTCACCTGGCCGAGTATCTGCGGTTCGCCGAGCACCAGTGAATTCAGGCCGCTGGCCACGCGCAGCAGATGTTCCACTGCCTGCTGCTCCTGGTGCAGGTAGAGGTAAGGGGCCAGGTCGTTGTGTGCAATGCCGTGGAAGTCGGCCAGCCAGCGGCCCAGCCGGTCCGGGTCCAGGTCGTTGCCGTAGCAGTAGATCTCGGTGCGGTTGCAGGTCGACAGGATGACGCTCTCGCCAATGCCGCCGCTTTCCGTGAGCGAGCGCAGCGCCCCGACGATGATGTCCGGGCCGAAGGTGACCCGTTCCCTGATCTCGACGGGGGCGGTGGTGTGATTGAGGCCGAGCGCCAGCAGGCTCATAATGGAAATTCGCCGATGTTGGAGGTGATCCAGTTCCAGTTTCGGAAATTTTGTGTCATAGAGGCGTTCAATGCAAGGAAAACGCGCCCGCCTTCGTATCCGGGGTGTGGTAAAAACAACAGCGGGACCTGCCTAACCCGCATCGCTCACCGATTCTCTGATTTTGGTGTTTTTAGGCGCCGGGACTTATCCGAGGCAACCTGATCGCCCATTTCTCATGCCGGCGTGCGTACCAGAAGAGGTGATTCTCGTGTTTTTCGCTCTCCAGGGTGATCCGGGG
>QNZQ01000173.1 GCA_003972985.1 Gammaproteobacteria bacterium
CGGTGTGTAGCCGCAACGAGCTTGCGATGTTGTGGCGGAACGCCGGGTGACCAGGACGGCCGGGGCACCAATGAGTTGTCGAAGATCGAGTCGATTTTGGGGACTCGGATGTCCCAAAATCTTTCACGAGATCGAAGACTCGCTTGTTGCAGGGATCGATGAGATCCGCAACGCTCAGCACTTCCACCAGGTCGCCGCTCTTCTTGTCTTTGAGAAACATGGTCCACCTCTTTATTGGTTTGTCGGACGAAGATCTTGAACAAAGTATGGTGGCTTTCGGGGTTTTTCTCAACAGCCGGGTACCAGCCGTCCTTCGAGCCGCTCCTCTCCGACGCCGGTGACCTCGAGCCGCACCAGGCTGTTTTCCAGGCCGGCAGGGCCTTCGAAGGCGATGCGCTGGTAGTCGGGCGTATAGCCTGACCAGCGCAACCCGCTGTCGAGTTCTTCG
Organism: Gammaproteobacteria bacterium; assembly: GCA_003972985.1. GTDB lineage: Bacteria > Pseudomonadota > Gammaproteobacteria > Chromatiales > Chromatiaceae > Thiolapillus. Next base: position 449 of record QNZQ01000173.1, read on the forward strand.
GGGTTGCCTTCCGTGAGTACGGTCACCCTTTGCCTCAGCAGCCGTTCACGGGCCCTCCGGCGCAGGCGGGTGGCCAGCCGGTGCAGCTCTTCTGCACGGCGCCGCTTGACCTCCCGGGGAACCGGGTTGGCTGCTTCCGCCGCCTTGGTGCCGGAGCGGGGCGAGAAGGCGAAGATGTGGATGTCGCCGAAGCCGGCCGCTTCCGCGAAGGCGAGCGTCTGCTGCCACTCCTCCTCGGTTTCGCCGGGAAAGCCGACGATGATGTCGGTGGTCACGTTGATTTCCGGCACTGCCGAACGCGCCTGCTCCATCAGCGTCAGGAACTCTCCCGAACGGCAGCGGCGCGACATGCGCCGCAGCACGGAGTCGGCGCCGCTCTGCATGGGCAGGTGCAGGTGAGGCATGAGGCGGGGATTGTCGAACAGCGACCAGAACCCCTCGGGCAGATCCCAGGGCTCCAGCGAACCGAGACGCACGCGGGGAATGGAAGTGCGCTCCAGCACCGCTTCCACCAGCTCGTAGAGCGAGCTCTCCCGGTCGCTGCCGTAGCCGCCCAGATGCACGCCGGCCAGCACCACCTCCTGGATGCCGGCGGCATGGACACAGTTCACCTCTTCCACCACTTCCGACACGGGACGGGAACGCTCCTCGCCGCGGGCCAGGGTGACGATGCAGTAGCTGCAGCGGTAGCGGCAGCCGTCCTGTACCTTGATGAAGGCGCGCTGACGGTTGCGTGCCAGCAGGCTGTATTCGCCGGGCTCCGTGGCGCTGGCGGGCATGGTGGGCAGGTCCAGTTCGCGGGCGGCGATCTCCACCAGCCGGTCCTTCTCCGCATTGGAGATCACCAGGTCCACGCCCAGGCCATTGGCCTGATCGGGATCCAGGGAGGCGTAGCAGCCGCTCACCACCAGCCGCGCCGCCGGATTGTCCCGCTGGGTCCGGCGCAGCAGCTTGCGCGACTTGCGCACCGCCTCCTCGGTGACGGCGCAGGTGTTCACCACCAGCAGGTCCGCGCCCTCCGCCTCGCTGCTCAGCTCGAAACCGCGCGCGCGGAAATCCCGTGCCCAGCCCTCCAGTTCCGCCTCGTTGAGGCGGCAGCCCAGTGTTTTCAGGTAGACGCGCATGGTGGGGAAGGTCGCTCGGTGAAAGAGATGGGACCGACGGAGCAGATGGCCCTCTAAGCCACCGATTCCACAGCCTGTTGTGGTAAGTTGATGCAACAATTCTACTCCTTGTGGTTGGGCAAAAACATGGCGAATCTCCAGGCTTTCTGGTCCCAGCACGCACCGGAGCTCTCCCTGGCGTTGCTGACGCTGCTCCTGTTGTGGCTGTTGTGGCGCATGAACCGCCAGCAGCGGGAACTCCACCGGCTGCAACAGGTGCTGGAGGAGCAGTCCATGACCCTGCTCGACAGCCAGGACCGTGCCCGCCGCGAACTGGTGGATGCCATCATCAAAGGGCAGGTGCTCACCCAGGAGGGCATGCACCGTAGCGTGAACGAGTTGCAGGAGACCCTTGGGCAGCGCCAGGCCCTGCTCCAGCGCCAGCTCATGCTCGATTCGGGCAACCTGAAGGAGAACCTGCTGGAGCGCTTCGAAGGGGTGCGCAAGGCGGTCACCGAGAGCCTTGCCGACGGCCAGCTGAAGCAGCAGGAGGCGCTGGGGGAGAGCCTGGAGCGCATCTCCCGCCAGCTGCGCGAATCCCTGGCCGAATCGCGCTCGGTGCTGGACAAGCGCGTGGACAGGCTCACCGAGACCACCGAAGCGCGCCTGAAGGAGATCAGCGGCCAGGTGGAGAAGCGGCTCACCGAGGGGTTCGAAAAGACCACCGAGACCTTCGCCCGGGTGCTGGAACACCTGTCGCGCATCGACGAGGCGCAGAAGAGGATCACCGAGCTCTCCGCCAGCGTGGTGAGCCTGCAGGAGATCCTCACCGACAAGCGTACCCGCGGCGCGTTCGGCGAGGTGCAGCTCGAGGGGCTGGTACGCAACCTCATGCCGGAAGGCAGCTTCGCCCTGCAGCACACCCTGAGCAACGGCACCCGCGTGGACTGCGTCCTGTTCCTGCCGGATCCCAGCGGTAACGTGCCCATCGATGCCAAGTTTCCGCTGGAGAGCTACCAGCGCATGGTGGACTACGATGCGCCTGAAAGCGAGCGGGAGCAGGCGCGGCGCCGCTTCCGGCAGGACATCCGCAGGCACGTTCAGGACATCGCCGGCAAGTACCTGATCCCCGGCGAGACCTCGGAAGGGGCGGTGATGTTCCTGCCCGCCGAATCGGTTTTCGCCGAGATCCATGCCCACTTTCCCGATCTGGTGGAGGAGGCGCAGCGGGCGCGTGTCTGGCTCGCTTCACCCACCACCCTCATGGCCATCCTCACTACCGCCAGCGCGGTGATCAAGGATATCGCCACGCGCCGCCAGGTGAACGTCATCCAGGAGCACCTGCGCTACCTGGCGGCGGACTTCGACCGCTTCCGCGAGCGCATGGACCGGCTCGCCATGCACATCCGCCAGGCCCACGAGGACGCCCAGCAGGTGAACACCTCGGCGAAGAAGATCAGCAGCCGTTTCGTGAAGATCGAGAAGGTGGAACTCGACGAACTGGACGAGGAGGAGCTGCCGCCGCCGCAGAAGGATCAGGAGACGTAACCGAGACGTCCGGAGATCTCCGCTGCCGCCTCCTGTACCAGTGGAATCCATTCGTCCCGGCGCCGCTCGATGGGCGCCGACACGGAGAGGCCGGCCACCACCTCGCCATTGGCGTCGCGGATCAGGGCGCCAATGCAGCCCACGCCCGTTTCCGCCTCCTCGTTGTCCAGTGCATAGCCCTGTTGCGCAGCCTCCCTGGCCGCTCTGGTGAGCGCCTCGAGGCTGGTGAGGGTGTGCGGTGTGTACCTGGGCAGCCCGGTGCGCCTGGCGTAGTCGGTGATCTCCGCCTCGTCACCCGTGGCCAGCATCAGCTTGCCCACGGCGGTGACGTGCAGGGGGGCACGGCTGCCGATCACCTGTTCCACCCGCATCATGCGGTTGGCGATGGCCCGCTCGACGTAAACCACCTGGTCACCCTCCCGCACCGTGAGGTTCACCGTCTCGCCCAGCCGGTCGCGCAGCCGTTCCATCACCTCGCGCGCTTCCCGGCGCACGTCCAGCCGGGCATTCACCCGGCAGCCCAGTTCCGCCAGCTTGCGCCCCAGCCGGTAGTCCCCCGTGCCGGTGCGTTCCACGAAGCCCTGTTCCGCCAGGGAGGCGAGGATGCGGTGTGCCGTGGAGGGGTGCAGTCCGGTATCGGCGGCAAGGAACTTCAGGCTGGCCGACTCGGTATAGCCGGCCAGTGCCTCGAGCAGCCTCGCCATGCGCTCGATCACCTGGATGGAAGAGGGATTCTTTGAAGATTTCATAATACGGGAACGATTCTGTTTGTTGAAATTCTTGGGCTGGACTAAGATCTTATCATAACACGGTAACAAATTTCACAATACGAAATATTTGAGGAGATGAGAAGATGAGCGTCACAGCCGCCGAACTGCAGCAGGAGATTCCCGGGTTCTGCCGGGGCATCCGCTATTTTGCCGACACCTGGCCCGATTTCGACCGCTTCGCGTCCGCACCGGTGATCGGCGAGGGCCAGGCGTCCATCGGCGATGCCAGGGATCCTGCCGCGGTCTACCAGACCCTGCTGGGCGCCGACGCGCTGCGCTACCTGACCCTGCAGCTGACCGGGTCCAAGGGTTCGGGCCATCCCGGTGGCTACGCATCCAGCGCCGAAGCCCATGCCGCACTGGTGATGCTGGGGCACACCAACATCGTCACCGAGGTGGGCCACCATGCCCCCGGTTTCTACAGCGCCATGTTCCTGGACGGTTCCCTGGAGTCCATGGGCATCCGGGACATGGAACAGATGCAGGAACGTTTCCGCGAGCGCGAAGGGCTGCTGGGCCACCTCTCCGGCGCCATTCCCGGCCTGCTCGCGCCGGCTGGCCCGCTGGGGCAGGGGCAGCACTTCGCCATGTCCGGTGCGCTGCTGCACCGCGACCGGCTCTTCCCCGTGACCATCGGGGACGGCGGCATGGGCGAGCCCTACGTGCTCAACTCCATGATGCATTTCCACACCGCCTACCCGGAGGTGACCAATTTCCTGCCAGTGCTCATCTGGAACGGCTACAGCCAGGAGCACCACTCCATGGTGTCACGGCTCAGCAACGAGGAGATGATCGCCTATTGGAAAGGGCACGGCTTCGAGGAGGTGATCCTGGTGGACGCCAAGGCGTTCGACGACAGTGGCCAGGAGGGCGCCTACGTGGACAGCACCCGCTTCTCCTTCGGCCAGCGCATCGCCTTTGCCGGGGCGGTGCTCGAGGGCATGGATCGTGCCGCCAGGTCGGCCTTGGGCGGCAGGCTCACCGCTTTCATCTTCAAGCAGCTCAAGGGCTCCGGTGTCCATACCCTGGGTGCCAAGTCGCACAACCTCTATCCCGCCGATACCCTGGACCAGCCCCATATCATCGAGGGGCTGCAGCGCCGCGCCCTGCCGCCGCGCGCCTGGGAGATCGTGCGCGAGAACTTCCAGCGGGCCGGGGGCGGCCCGGCGGTGGAGACGGTGGTCACCGAGTTCGAGCTGGAACTGCCCGAGCTGGGTGAGCTGCCCTGCGAGGAGTTCCCCGTGGGTGACAAGGCGGTACCTTCCACCGCCATGGGCGCCCTGGTGGCCGAGGTGGGCCGGCGCGACCCGCGCTTCGTGGTGACCAACGCCGATGGTAACGAGGCTTCGGCCGCTGCCCGCCATGGAGAGCGAAGCGAAGGCGGGTAGTCCCCGGTAGCCGCGAGGCGACACGGGATACCCGACGTGCCGAAGGCGCCAAAGGGGATCCCAAGGGAGCATCCGAACGCGGCGTCCAGTCATATGGGAGACCGGTGT
>QNZQ01000007.1 GCA_003972985.1 Gammaproteobacteria bacterium
ATACGAGGGGTGGTGCGAGCGTTGGCATGGATCGTCGAGGCCATGGCTTTCACTCCTTCAGGTCTTCAAGAAACAGGTCGATCAGCTCACGTGCCAGGAACAATCGTTCCCGGCTTCTTGGTATATAATGACATGGTACCAGACAGTTACTACGACCTCAGTTCGCTCTGTTTCCAGTTCAACCCGGGCCCGGATTTCGTCCTGCTGGGTGACGACCTGCTGCTGGTGTTCGGTCACAAGTACAGCGTGTTCAGGCTACGCCACCAGTTGAAGACATGAAGAAGAACGGTGACGCGAAGGATGTGGTTGTCGTGGGTACCGGGATGGTCGGTCTGGAGGTGGCGCGTCAACTTTGCGAGCGCGGGGAATCCGTGCGCGTGGTGGACAGTGACGAGGAAAAGGTGGAAAAGGCGCGGCTCTTGGGGTACGAGGCGGAACGGATCAACCTGGGGGACGACGAGGAGCTGATGAACCTGGGAATCGGAGAGCGGGTGGATGTGTTCTTCTCCCTGCTCGAGGACGATGCCAGCAACGTCTTCCTGGTGATCTCCGCAAGGGCACTGGCACCCGATATGCCCATCGTCTCCATCAGCGAGACAGAGGAGACGGTTCAGCGACTCTATGCCGCCGGGGCCACCAAGGTGATCGACCCCTACCAGATCAGTGGCTACAAGATCTACGAGCTGATGCACCATCCCCTCATTGCCGAGACCCTGGAGCGAACGGTCTTCGGCAACGACGTGGATCTCGAAATCGCCGAGATTCCGGTCACCGCAGGCAGTTTTCTCGACGGCGTCTACCTCGACCAGCTGCTGCTTGAGAACGAATACGACCTGGTGGTGCTGGGCGTGGTGGATCGCTACTATGGCGATCATCTGATCTTCGCCGCAGATCCCAAGCGTCACTGCATCGACGTGGACGATGTTCTCGTGGTCATCGGCCCGAGAGCGGAACTGGAGAAGTTGCGCAGGGATCTGAAGCAGGAGAAGAAGTGATGCGGGAGAGAGGGTTTTCCCGGCTAATCCTCGAGTGACAGGTTGCTGATATCGGGGAGCGGCTTGGCCGGCTTTTCTTCGGCACAGTCCTCGAGAGAGCCGGTATTGGGGGATGCGATCTCCAGGTGGCCCGTATCCGGAATCTTTGCCGGGGGTTCGGGAGCGCTCTGCGGCGACGCCTCCAGCGGGGCCATGCTCAGGTTGCTGATGTCGGGCAGGGGCGCCTGTTCGGTCGGCTGCGGGGATTCAATCGGACCCTCGTCACTGCGGATTTCCAGGGAAGAAGTGTCGATACGAGGTTCCGGAGTCCGGGAAGCGGTTTCGAGGGGTTCCATGGGTGCAAGCCGAAGGCCTGCTTCGCCCGTCGATGATGCCGGCGCAGGGGAGGCGCGGCGTGTCACGGGTTGTGGTGCCGGTTCCTCGGGCGGTTCCTGGCCAGCGGCAACGATCTGCACCAGGGCGCCGGATTCGAGGAAAACCTTGCGGAAACGTCCGGCCTTCTCCACGCTGAGGTTCTTCTTCACCCGCACCGGAACGCCCGCAAAGAGCGCCTCGAGTTTCGGCCCCGAGAGCTTGAACAGTTTACCGACGGCCTGTTTGACCTCTTCGAGTTCGTAACCCTCGAGTATCTCGCCCGAAAAATAGACGTCGAATTCCTTCCTCACCCGCTCCTGACCTGCCCTGTATTTCTGCTGGTAATGAGGCAGATCCTAGCACAGCCCCTGGCAGCGGTAAGGCCGCCAGGCGGGTGAATGAGCAGGAATGTGAAGCAGTGCCGGCATCGCAGGATGCCGGCACCAGGGAAGTGATTACAGGGTCTTCTTGAGAACGAAGGCGCCGCGGATGTCGCCCTCCTTGAAGCCGCGCGCCTTGTCGGAGGGGTAGAGCTCCTGCAGCTTCTTCTCCACCTCTGGTTTCACCTCGGCACCGCCGTGACAGTTGAGGCAGATCTTGCCGGTGGGAATGGCCTTCATGTAGCGAAAGACCTTCTTGCCGTCTTCCTCCACCACGTCGGAGTAGTCGATGGCCTTGACGGGTTTTCCCGCGGCCTTTTCCGCTTCGAATTCCTGCAGCACCTTCTTTTCCCAGGGGAGCGGGCTGTTGGTGGGCGCACGGGGCTTGAGGCTGGTGCGGGCCACGTACCAGCCGGTCTTGGCGCTGATGTCGTCCGCGATCTTCGGTGCCTTCTCATTGCACACGCTGATGGCGTGCACGGGCCCGCCTTCCTTCATCGCCTTCTTCAGTTCCCCCTTGAGCTGGGTGAAGAACTGCTTGATGATCTGGCGTGCCTCGGCAACGTTGGGATCGACGTCGGCCATTACGGGGGCGGTGATGGAGGTGGCCAGCAGGGCTGCTGCAAGTATTCCGGTTTTCATGTTCGATACTCCTGAATGTGTTGTCGAATTATTGATTGAACCTGTGAAGTGTCCCCAGCTTCTTTGACGGAAGCATTGACAACGGTCAGTATGTGCTGATTTTAGGACAGAAATCGGCCCTGAGGGTACTGCTGTCGAACCCCTGGCCGCGCTAGAATAGCCGCTTTGCCGGATCATGCCGATGGGCGAGCGACTGCGCGGACGAGAGCGATGCAACTGCTAGTGGTTACCCGTATCTCTGGACTCCTGGCACTGATCTTCAGCCTGTCGCTGCTGTTGCCGCTGCTGGTGGGTCTCATCTACCGGGAGGAGGGGCTCTCCATATTTCTGTGGCCCATGGCGGTGTTCCTGGTGGTAGGCTTCCTGCTCTGGTATCCATGGCGTTCGCTGCAACCCAGGATCAGCCGCAAGGACGGCTTTCTCATCGTGGCCCTGTTCTGGGGCATCATGAGCCTGCTGGGGGCCTCGCCGCTCTGGCTGGGCCTGGATCTCTCCTTTACCGAGGCGTTCTTCGAGTCCACCTCGGCGATCACCACCACGGGCGCAACGGTGATCACCGGCCTGGACGGGCTGCCCCACTCGATCCTTTTCTACCGCCAGCTGCTGCAGTGGATGGGGGGCATGGGTCTCATCGTGCTCGGCATCGCGGTACTGCCCATGCTGGGCATCGGCGGCATGCAGCTCTACCGGGCTGAGGCGCCCGGCCCCATGAAGGAGGAGAAGCTGACCCCGAGAATGGCGAGCACGGCCCGCGCGCTGTGGATCATCTACCTGGCATTGACGGCTGCCTGTGCCCTAGCCTACTGGCTGGCGGGCATGTCGCCCTTCGACGCGGTGGCGCACAGCCTTTCCACCGTTTCCACGGGTGGCTTTTCCACCCATGACGCCAGTCTGGCCCATTTTCACTCCAGTGCCGTGGAGGAGGTGGCCATTCTCTTCATGATGCTCGCCTCCTTCAACTTCGCCGTTCACTTCCACGCCATCCACCATCGCCGGCCGGGGTACTACTGGAAGGATCCCGAAGCGCGCGCCTTCATCCTCTTCGTGGCGGCGGTGGTCGTCCTGGCCGGCCTGATCCTGCGCACCGAGGGCAACTACCACGAGCTTCCGCCGACGCTGCGCGATGCCACCTTCGAGGTGGTGTCGGTGGTGACCAGTACCGGCTTCGGGACCGTGGATTTCACCCACTGGCCCGATTTCCTGCCGGTGCTGCTCATCTTCATCAGCTTCGTGGGCGGCTGCGGCGGTTCCACCGCCGGGGGCATGAAGGTGATGCGGGTGCTGCTGCTGTTCAAGCAGGGCATGCGCGAGGTGCACAAGCTGATCCACCCCAGCGCGGTGCTGCCGGTGAAGCTGGGCGGGCAGGTGATCGACCAGCGCGTGATGAACGCGGTGTGGGGTTTCTTCGCCGCCTACACGGCGGTCTTCGTGCTGCTCATGCTGCTCATGATCCACACCGGCCTGGACCAGGTGTCGGCCTTTTCCGCGGTGGCCACCTGCATCAACAACCTGGGGCCAGGGCTCGGGGCCGTGGCCTACAACTTCCAGGCCGTGAACGACATGGGCAAGTGGATCTCGGTGGCTGCCATGCTCCTGGGACGGCTGGAGATCTTCACCATCCTGATTCTGCTCTCGCCCGCCTTCTGGAAGGATTGATGCGCCCATTCCCCTCGATTTGCACGAGGGGAATGGAAACGCTCATTCCATGGGCATGAACTTTTCCAGGATCTCGGCTTCCAGCTCTTCCGGCAGCGGTTCGCGCAGGGGCGAGCCGAGCAATTCCTGCGTGGTGGTGTCCTCGATCTTGTCGGGACCGATGCGCTGGGCCAGCCATTCGCGCATGAAACTCTCGGCGCAGGTGCGCATCTGCCGGAGCTGGTCGGGGTCCACGCCCACCACCTCGGCGGAGACGCTCTCGCTGAGGCCGTGGATATCCATGAGCACCAGCGCGTGGCGCCAGCGCTTCGGCAGCAGGGCGAGGACATCGTGCACCAGAAGGTTGCGCTTGCGGATCTCTTCCGCCTCCTCGGGAATGGGGCTCTCGGGATTCGGGAGGATGTCCTCCATGCGGATCACTTCGTCCGGCTGGTGGAACTCGTAGTACTCGGTATCGAAGTCGTCGGTGACATCCATGGGCTCTTCCGGAACCCGGTCTTCCGTGGGTACCCGCAGGCTCCTGATGCGGTGGGCGTCGATCTCTTCCTGGATCAACCCGAGCGCCAGCTTGCTGAGCCAGGGAAAGACCTCCAGCCGCTCTGGTCGCGCTTCGAATTCCTCGTAACCGCGAACGATGGTGGCATCGAGAATCTCGTCCGCGCCGGCATCGGAGGGCGCAAGGTCGTCTAGGGCCTGGTGGTAGGCCAGCTCCCGGCGGATAAAGTTGTAGAGCTCGGGCAGGTGGGGCTGAATCAGGTCGATGTACTCCTTGCGCCGGTCGGTCACCCCTTTGGCGGCCTGTTCCTTCAGCAGGTTGCGCAGCTCTGCGCGGCGCCTGGGGCGCTTCCACAGGTAGTCGTTCTTGCTCAGGTGCTTGAACCGCTTCACCTGGCGGCGGATCTCGGCGAAGACCTCCCGGATCACGGCGTTGCTCTCGTGGGACTCCTCGAGCGCGGCCAGGGTCTTGCCGGGCAGGTGCAGCTTGAGGCGGGCCCGGTAGAGTTCCTTGTTGCCGTGCCTTTCGATGGCTCCCTCCAGCTGCGTGGCCTCCGAATCGAGGGAGCCGAGGATCTCCTCGAGGGTGCTCAGCTCCTTGTCCACCAGCTCCCGAAGGGCCTGTTTTTCTTTCTTGTCGATCTTGCGGTACGAAAACTGGAATTTCATCCTCTGCTCCATCTGCTTGGGTTGAATGAGAGATGCGGGTATTCGTTCATTATTCAAGTCGGTCCTGCTGGTAATATTGCCCGCTTCACCGGCCGCTTTGCGAGCACATTCGCAGAATTGGAGACAGCCGAATCCATCATCTTTGAGCATGGAAAACGTTCCATCCAGCTCTGGCCCGAACTCTTAAAAGAGATAGGGCTGTTTGACGGCTATCAGCTGAAAGGTACGGTGATCACGGCACATCCGCAGGATATGTCTGAGCTGAACCATTTTATTGATACCTTGAAATTCAAAGTGAAAGAGGCGGAAGAGATCGAGATGGTCGACAGAGAAGCTTTGGCTTCCCTTGAACCTGATCTCGATCAGCACAGCAGTGCCTAT
>QNZQ01000222.1 GCA_003972985.1 Gammaproteobacteria bacterium
CTGCCAGTCGGCAACCTGTCCCTGCCAGAAGGACTCGGCGTCAATGGCATCGCTTGGTTCCATGTCGTTCTCCTGCGTGATGATATGGCAGAAGAAAGTCTGGGGCAGGTTGTGCTCGGAAAACAGGGGTCGATTCGTGGGCGCTTACAATCCACTTCGATCATGGTGATTGAATTCAAGCATGATCTGAAGTGAACGTCCAGCAATTATCCAATAGTGCAGGTTTGTCAGTGGGTTATCGGATTAGATGATGTGGCCCTGTTCTATTGACCGTGACGATCCAGAATGACTGGACGCAGGCACAGGCGCTAGCCGCCTACGAGGCGGTCGACGCCCTGCGCGAGGCCATCTGGTCCCGCTATGAGCTGCAGCTGATCGAGCAGATGCGGGAGGAGCAGGTCACCACCTTCGCGGTGGATGATGATGTGACGTTCTGAGAAATAAGGCAGGCGCAGTTGGCGGGGCACGACTCCGCCACCGCCCGCCCGAGGACTTCGCCATCTATGCGCGCTTTTACTCAGCCGCTAACAAAAGTGGGCATCAGCGCAAGCGAAGAGACGTCCAAGAGCACATCTATCGGCAATTGCCGCCGTAGACAAGCAAGTATGGGTGTAAAGTCACTGATTCAGGTTAATGACATTGAGTTACAACTCAATCTGAACCTGGATGTCCTGATCTTCCATAGACCGTTTCAGAGAAGCCTGATTGAATGCAGGAAACTTTAGTCGGCCCAATTGCTCTTTCGCCTGCACAAGTTCACGCATGATTTCACCGTCTTGACCAACAGCGATACACCAAAGTTTTGAACGGGTCAATGCCACGAAAACCTGGTTTCTTGCGACCATCTCTTTTTCGACTGAATCTACTATTGATGCACCCGCCCGATGCAGGTTCAGCGCATACACCTTGTAGGTTTCATTGCCTTTGGCGCGCCTCACGCCACTCAATGTCACCCGGCCTTTTTCATGGAATTTGTCCTTGTTTTGATTGTCCAGGACCAATGTTTGTATTCCCAACTGGAGGAGCCGGTCACTGATTTCACTGATGAGGGAAAACCAGGGATCGAGGCATATCACGGCGACGTCTTCGGGGTGTAATCCCGATTCCAAATCATGCTGAATATTGTTGACGACGTACTCAATCTCTTCGTCTTTTGTGGGCGAAATATGGATCCGCAGCACCTGCCCTGAGTCGAAGGGGATATCGAAGTTGTGGCTATCCACAGGATGGCCGCTGGTATCGGCCTTGCGTTCGATCACGACTGGCCTCCCGGCCTTCACGCTGGCGGTACTGAAGTCGCCTTCGACGACCTCGTAACCAAGGTCCGCCCAATCGCTCTTCCTGGTTACACCCTGCAAGGGGCCACCTTCTCGGAGAAGCCCCATGTTGATCGCGTGGGCGGCAGTAAGTATCAGTCGCGGTGTTCGGTAGCAACGGTTCATGTTGTGGGCTTTTTGCATGCCGCTTGGGTAGAATCCCGCCAGATCTACTTTGGGGTTTCCCTGGTTGTCTCGCCCAAAGATTTCCGCGGCATGCGGCACGATCAGTGAATCAATGCCTTGCGCTTCATCATAGGCCCAGTAGAGCCGTTTCGGATTTCGAAGCGTCTGATAGGCAACCTGATAGAAAGGAGCAGGCAGATCCTGTCCCTCATCAACTAGGATGGCATCCAGAAAGGGGGGCGAGTCGTGGCACTCCTTCTCCAATAAGCGCATGGCCGCCTCGAATGGAGATTCATTGCCTTCTGTTGTGTCTTTTGCCTGATTCAGTGGCAAAAATCTACAATTCCAATGATGAGCGACTTCCCGGTAAAAGCCGGTTTGATCACGGCTTCCCCACACATGCCAAACACGAAGTCGGCCCCAATCAGGTGCATCGCCGGTCATTCGTCGATAGGTATTCTCGACCAGTTCCTTCATCATTTGGTTGAGCGAGCGGCTCCAATAGACGAATGCGATATTCCAATCAGGATTGGAGGCATGCATCTGGGCAACACGGCGGGCGAAGAGGATGGTCTTGCCGGTTCCTGCCAAGCCACGAATACGCTGAGGCCCCTCGGGAACCTCCTGGGCTATCCGGTCCTGTTTTTCGTCCAAAACACGCAAACGGCTCTCGACTGCATGGATAATCCGACTTGGACTCGCTGGTGGAGAGTGTGGAACCGGTTCTCGTGGTTCCTCGTCGGTGATAACGCCACGGAATACTCCCAGCAGCCGTTCCCACTCTGCATCCGATAGCCCCGGCATGTATCTTTCGGTAACTTCTTTCAGATGCTTTCGCAAGTTGGCTCTGTCGATATCCTCTTGAAGCCAGACTACCTCCTCGGTACTAGGGTGATGGGCAAACCCAGAACCTGTCCATTCTGCCTTAGTGACAAATGGCAATACCACGCGATATTCGAAACAGATTCTGAGCTTGCGCAAAACGGGATCACGCTCTACCAGCGTCTTCACCTCATAGAACTGGGCCTCCACCTGACTGACGGGTGACATGCTTTCGCTGTACCAGTCTCGCATTATCCAATCGTGGCCCTCGATGGCGCCGATATTGCCGATCAGGCATCCCTTGGATTCGAGCACCCATATACCATACCTGCGGTGAACAATGAGGAAATCGGGCTCCTTGCGACCACGCCCGGTCGTCGCAAAGATTGGATACCGGTAGTAGACGACGCCCTCATCCTGGCTTAGGGCACCCTTGATCTGCCTCCATAGCTCACGCTGTCCTTTGTTGTTGTCGGTAGGATAATTGGGGTGAAATTGCATGATGGACTGATTTCTGCTATTCGAATTCGGAAGAGGAAAATTTCAGCACGTTGCAGTTTTCCTTGATGATGCGCTGCAGTGCTTCGTCGAACCCATCTTTGCGCTGCGCTTGAATTTCGACGGAGATTTTCACATCCACACCGAGCTTGGAGGTGAACTGCTGAACGACTTCATCCATGATGGTGGCGAAATCCATCTTGGCTTTGATCGGGTCGAGCGTGACGGTGCTGTAAAACTGCTTTTTGTCGGAAGTGGTTGGCGGAATGCCAGGCGATGTGCTGCCGCTAGCAGGTGTTGGGGAAGTTGTCTCACCCTCATCCGATATGCCACTAGAGGCTGTTGGGGAAGTGCCTGATACGCCACTATTTCCCTGCTGGCGCATTTCATTCTCCATGCGTTCGCGCCAGGCCAGAGCAGCTTCCCGGTCAATGAGCAGTGAGGGCTCGTCCAGTACGATTGTCGTGGGCTGCCCGAAGACAAAACCCAGGTAACGGTCGCCGTTTTTGCCTGCGGCGAATCCAAAATAGTCTTCTCTCTCAACACCCTTGGCGATCGCATCCCGGAAGACTTGGTCATTGACCAGACGGGGCAGGTAAAGGTAATGGCAGGTGTCCTGCCAGACTTTGAGCGCGCTCACTTCCGCCTCATTGTTCTTCAGATACCATTGTTTGAGCAGATTGCGCAGGTGAATGGGCGACCACTCATAGATCAGCCATTCCTCTTCACGCAATTTGTCTTCGATTGCCTGGACGAGGTTGGGGGCGGTGGGTGAGATCTGAACGGCTTCCCACTCCAGTTGCGGTTTGCCTTTCACGAAGTCCTCGAAAGGTGCGATCAACCATTTCCAAGTCTCCCTTACCAACTGACTCAGGGACTGCTCGGCATGATCCCGGCTGCGCTTGGCCTGGTTGAGATGGGAAATGTCCTGGTTCAGGGTGCCGTTCTCGATATCCGTGACGATAGCGTCCCAGGCTAGGTAGATGCGTCCCTGTTCCTTCAGGCGACCGACCACATCGAAATCCGGTGCCAGGAAGATCAAACGATTCTGTTTCTTCCTGGGTTGGTCACCCCGTTTGCGCAATATCTTTTCGGCTTGCGAATAGGCCGGGTTGGACTCGCCCCGGTTGTAGGCAGCTTGGGAGGGTAGAACTACCAGGCGGGGCCCCATACCATAGTCATCGGGAATGTCTACGGAAGGCGTGAAGACATGGACGCCACCAAAGTGGTGGTTGCGGCCAAATACCCGGGTGACACGCTGCTTGATCAGATCATTGAGCACTCCCTTTTCGATATTCTGCTTCCGGCTCTCCATCTCCCTGCGCAGGTTCGGGCGCGTGTCGAACCAGTACCGGTCCTGCTCGGAATAGAGGTAATGGAGCCGGTCACGCAGACGTTTCAGCACATCCTCGAACACACCTACAGTCTGTCCGGGCTGAACGGCACCTAGCAGGATGCGCTCGGTCTGGGTGCCACGAACAGCCTGGTTCGCCGCTGCCGGAGCGCTGCCGAGGAAAATAGTGCGCGTCGTACGGCGCGCGGCCTGGACGCTGCCGAACCGGGTATCGAGGCCGTCAATCTCGAACGGCACGGAATGCGGGCCGTCGATTTCACGTTCGATCACCGGCTCCCAGCCCTGGAGAAGATAATGGATGCTCTTGGTGCGCACGTTGCTGTCATCCAGGGGAAGTGTTCCTGGCATGATGAGCGCATCGCGGTTGTTCGTGTTCCACAGTCGGTGGATCACGATGGCCATATACTGAAGGACGCCCCGGGTACGCTGAAACTTCTCCAGCGTAGACCAGTCCTCGTACAGGCGATCGAAGATCTCCGGATGAATGGGATAGGAGCGGCACAGGCGCTCGAAGTACTCGTTGGACTGGGTCTCGGTCGGAAACTTATCGGCGTGCTGGCGGTAGAAGTCAGAGAACTGGTGGCTGATCCCTTCTACCTCGGCCCGGTCGCCGGGATTCTCGAACAGGCGCCGGCGGACGATCTCGAAGGCCTCTTCGGTCGCAACCGGCTTCCAGACTGACTCTATCCGGGCGAAATACTTCTCCAGCGCTTCCATGGCCCGTTGCCCCATGGTTCCGCCAGCCTCCACTTCAGATTCAGGGAGTGAGGCCAGCAGGATGGCGTTGGGAACCGCCTTCATGGCCTCTGTGAGCGCTTGAATGAAGCTAGCATTGCTGTCGAAGGTGCCAGCCTTGTACTGTTTGCCGATTTCGAGTTGGCGAATGAAGGCCACCAGCTCGTCCATCAGAATCACGCAGGGCGCGGCCTGATGAATCAGATTGGTCAGGATTTCCTTGCCGGGCGAGGTGCCGTCCCGGTCGCTGTCGGCAACCTGCTCGAAGCCGGCCTCGCCCAAAAGCTGCCAGGCCAGTTCGCCCCACAGGGTGTTGATGGTGTGTTTGCCATACTTCCGGGGCTGACTGGGAGAGAGCTTGATGCCATCGATCACGGCCACACGGGCCTTGGGTAGATCCGTG
>QNZQ01000223.1 GCA_003972985.1 Gammaproteobacteria bacterium
CTTGGTGATGGCTATCAATCAGCTGCTACCACGACCGGAGCCAACGCCAAATCGTATTGCCAGCATCATTCATGAACGACACCGACGAAGACAGGACGCCTTGGCTGCTTGCCTCCGGCGGGAGTCGGAAATATGACAAAGTAGAACTACGGGGCGGGAGGGTTCATGTGGAAGGGGCGCGCCCGATCACTCCTGGCGCTCCAGCATGGGCCGAAGAAACCGGCCGGTGTAACTCTCCTCTACCTTAGCCACCTCCTCCGGCGTGCCGGTGGCGATGATCTCGCCGCCGCCCTCGCCGCCTTCGGGGCCCAGGTCCACGATCCAGTCGGCGGTCTTGATCACGTCCAGGTTGTGTTCGATGACCACCACGGTGTTGCCGTGGTCACGCAGGCGGTGGAGCACGCGCAGGAGCTGCTCCACGTCGTGGAAGTGGAGGCCGGTGGTGGGCTCGTCGAGGATGTAGAGGGTGCTGCCGGTGTCGCGCTTGGAGAGTTCTCGTGACAGTTTCACCCGCTGCGCCTCGCCGCCGGAGAGGGTGGTGGCGTTCTGGCCGAGCTGGATGTAGCTCAGCCCCACGTCCATCAGCGTCTGCAGCTTGCGCTTCACCACGGGCACGGCGTCGAAGAAGGCCAGCGCCTCCTCCACGGTCATGTCGAGCACTTCGTTGATGCTCTTGCCCTTGTAGCGGATCTCCAGGGTCTCGCGGTTGTAGCGCTTGCCCTTGCAGGTGTCGCACTGCACGTAGATGTCGGGCAGGAAGTGCATCTCCACCTTGATCACGCCGTCGCCCTTGCACGCTTCGCAGCGCCCGCCCTTCACGTTGAAGCTGAAGCGCCCCGGCGTGTAGCCGCGCGAACGCGCCTCGGGAACGGCGGCGAACAGCTCGCGGATGGGCGTGAACACCCCGGTGTAGGTGGCCGGGTTGGAGCGCGGCGTGCGGCCGATGGGGGACTGGTCGATGTCCACCACCTTGTCGAAGTGCTCCAGGCCATGCACCGCCTCGAAGGGCGCCACCGTCTGGCTGGCGCGGTTCAGTTCGTTGGCCGCCAGCGGGTAGAGGGTGTCGTTGACGAGGGTGGACTTGCCCGATCCGGAGACCCCGGTGATGCAGGTGAACAGCCCCACCGGCAGTTCCAGGGTTACGTTTTTCAAATTGTTGCCGCTCGCCCCTTCCAGCACCAGCAGCCGCTTTTCGTCACGGGCCGTGCGCAGCGCGGGAACGGTTATGCTGCGCTTGCCGCTCAGATACGCGCCGGTGAGGGAGGCGGGATTGGCGGCCACCTCCTCGGCGGTGCCCTGGGCCACCACCTCGCCGCCATGCACCCCGGCGCCGGGACCGATGTCCAGCACGTGATCCGCGGTGCGGATCGCCTCTTCGTCGTGCTCCACCACGATCACCGTGTTGCCCAGATCGCGCAGGTAGGTGAGGGTTCTGAGCAGGCGCGCATTGTCGCGCTGGTGCAGGCCGATGGAAGGTTCGTCAAGCACGTACATCACCCCCACCAGCCCGGCGCCGATCTGGCTGGCCAGGCGGATGCGCTGGGCCTCGCCGCCGGAGAGGGTGTCGGCGCTGCGCTCCAGGGTGAGGTAGTCGAGCCCCACGTTCACCAGGAAGCTCAGCCGTTCCTTGATCTCCTTGACGATCTTCTGCGCGATCTTGCCGCGCCTGCCGGGCAGGTCGAGCTGTTCGAAGAATTCCAGGCAGCGGCCCACCGCCATGGCCGTGACCTGGGGCAGGTTGTGTCCGGCGACGAAGACGTTGCGCGCCGCCTCGTTGAGCCGCGCGCCGCCGCAGGCGGGACAGGGGTGGCTGGAGAGATAGCGCGACAGCTCCTCGCGCACGGCATTGGACTCGCTTTCGCGGTAGCACCGTTCCATGTTCGGGATGATTCCCTCGAAGGTGTGGTGGCGCAGCACCCGCCGCCCCTTATGGTTGAAGTAGTCGAAATAGATCTCCTCGTTGCCGCTGCCGTGGAGGATGATCCGGCGGATCTTCTCCGGCAGCTCCTGCCAGGGGGTCTCGGGATCGAAACCGTAGTGGCGCGCCAGCGACTGGAGCATCTGGAAATAGTAGGTGTTGCGCCGGTCCCAGCCGCGCACGGCGCCGGCGGCCAGGGACAGCTCGGGGTGGCGCACTACCTTCTGTTCATCGAAGACCTGCTGCACGCCGAGCCCGTCGCACACCGGGCAGGCGCCCACCGGGTTGTTGAAGGAGAAGAGGCGCGGTTCCAGCTCCTCGATGCTGTAGCCGCACACCGGGCAGGCGAAGTTGGCGGAGAAGACCAGCTCCTCGCGCTCCGGTTCGTCCATGAAGGCCACCCGCGCCACGCCGTCGGCCAGGCGCAGGGCGGTTTCGAAGGATTCGGTGAGGCGCAAACGCATGCCCTCCTTCACCTTGAAGCGGTCCACTACCGCTTCGATGGTGTGTTTCTTGCGCAGGTCCAGGTCGGGCGCGTCGTCCAGTTCCCAGATCTCGCCGTCGATGCGAGCGCGGATGAACCCCTGGGCGGCCAACTCCTTCAGCAGCTTGTGATACTCGCCCTTGCGTTCGGAGATCACCGGCGCCAGCAGCATCAGTTTCGTCCCCTCGGGCAGGGCCAGCACCTGGTCCACCATCTGCTCGATGGTCTGCGCCTCCAGCGGCAGCTGGTGCTCGGGGCAGAGCGGCGTGCCGGCGCGGGCGAAGAGCAGGCGCAGGTAGTCGTAGATCTCGGTGATGGTCCCCACGGTGGAGCGCGGGTTGTGGCTGGTGGTCTTCTGCTCGATGGAGATGGCCGGCGACAGCCCCTCAATGTGGTCCACGTCGGGCTTCTCCATCAAGGAGAGGAACTGGCGCGCATAGGCCGAGAGCGATTCAACGTAGCGCCGCTGCCCCTCGGCGTAGATGGTATCGAAGGCGAGCGAGGACTTGCCCGAGCCCGACAGCCCAGTGATGACGATGAGCCTGTCCCGGGGCAGTTCCAGGTCGATGTTCTTCAGGTTGTGGGTGCGGGCACCGCGGATCTTGATGCTTTTCATGCCGGGCTCTAAAAAAACTGCCTCGAGGCGAAAACCCGCGAGGAAACAGCACAATATACCCGCTTACGCCCCCGCCCTTCAAACCTGCCCACGCCATCTTTTCCAGCAACACGGCATGGAACACAGGGGACGCTGCAAGAGGCTCAGGATTCACCGCCCACACCACGGAGGCCGGCCACGCCAGAAATCTCCGACTTTTCCCGCCAGAGCCTGCGAGCTCCGGCTTTTTGTCATTCGCATCGACAGGGAAAGGCAGTACCATATTCGCCTTTCGTGATCCCTTCTTCAGCCAAAATGACCAACCAGACCGAAGGACTCAATCCCCAGGAACGCCGCGCCACCCTGGGCCTGGCCGCCATCTACGGCTCGCGCATGCTGGGGCTGTTCCTGATCCTGCCGGTGTTCGCCCTCTATGCCGAACACCTCCCTTCGGCCACACCGGTGCTCACCGGCATCGCCATCGGCATCTATGGACTCACCCAGGCGGCGCTGCAGATCCCCTTCGGGCTGGTTTCGGACCGGATCGGGCGCAAGCCGGTGATCGTGGCGGGGCTGATCCTATTCGCCATCGGCTCGGTGGTGGCGGCCACCGCCGACGACATCTGGATGATCATCGCCGGGCGCGCCATCCAGGGTGCGGGCGCCATCGCCGCGGCGGTGATGGCGCTGCTGGCTGACCTCACCCGAGAGGAGTACCGCACCCGGGCCATGGCCACGGTGGGCGTGACCATCGGCTTCTCCTTCACCGTGGCGCTCATCGCCGGCCCTTTGTTCAACGCCTGGATCGGCGTGCCGGGACTGTTCTGGCTCACCGCCATCCTGGCGCTGGTGGCCATCGCCATCCTGCTGGGGGTGATTCCCACGCCGGACAAGAGCAGCGTGCACGAAGAGGCGGAGCCGGTGCCCGGCCTGTTCGGCAGGGTGCTGCGCAACCCCCAGCTGCTGCGGCTGGACCTGGGCATCTTCTGCCTGCACTTGGTGCTCACCGCCCTGTTCCTGGCCGTGCCCCTGGAGCTGGTGGATGCAGGCCTGCCGGTGGAAGAACATGCCTGGCTCTACCTGCCGGTGATGGTGCTGGGCATGGGGCTGATGGTGCCCTTCGTCATAAAGGCAGAGAAGGGCGGAAAGATGAAGGAGGTGTTCCTCGGCGCCATCGGCCTGCTGGGACTGGCGCAACTGGGTATCTACACCATGGAAGGGAGCCTCTGGGGGCTGGCAGCAGCGCTGCTCGCCTTCTTCACCGCCTTCAACCTGCTGGAGGCCACCCTCCCCTCGCTGGTCTCCAAGCTGGCGCCGGGGCAGATCCGCGGCACTGCCATGGGCGTCTACTCCACCTCCCAGTTCAGCGGCGCCTTCTTCGGCGGACTCTCGGGTGGCTGGGTGCACCAACACTACGGCACCAGCGCGGTCTTCGTCACCAGCGCGCTGATCACCCTCATCTGGCTGCTGGCGGCGCAGGGGATGGAGGTTCCGGAAAAAGGGTAGGAGGCGCGCTCTCGCGCCGAACATCAAACGATTCGCGGCGGGGCGCCGCTCCTACATGGATGGACTTTTTCCGGTAGAATCGGGTGCAGTTTCAGACCACGTTTCCACGGAAGGAAGGCAGAGGAGGAATCATGGCAAGCAGAGGCATCAACAAGGTAATTCTCATCGGTAACCTGGGCAAGGACCCGGAGACCCGCTACATGCCCAGCGGCGGCGCGGTGACCAACATCACCGTGGCCACGTCGGAGACCTGGAAGGACAAGAACACCGGCGAGCAGCAGGAGCGCACCGAGTGGCATCGCGTGGTCTTCTTCAACCGCCTGGCCGAAATCGCCGGCGAATACCTGAAGAAGGGCTCCAAGGTCTACATCGAGGGCAGCCTGCGCACCCGCAAGTGGCAGGGGCAGGACGGCCAGGACCGCTACACCACCGAGATCATCGCCAACGAGATGCAGATGCTCGACAGCCGCGGCGGTGGCGGGGACGCGCCCTTCGCCCGCCAGCAGCAGCCTTCCACCCAGCAGCCCTCTTCCGCCCAGCAGTCCTCGCAGGGCACTGCGGCTCCAGTGGACAATGGCGGTTTCGAGGACGACATCCCGTTCTAGTGTAGTGTATTAAATAGTATGAAGATTTGTAAGCGTTGTTCGCGCACGCCCAACTTTTAACAAAATCTCTTCCGTAGTTTTTGTCCAAACAAAAGGTTTTCCACTCTCATTGTGTGTGTCGATAAATTTCATAATGGCTTCCTC
>QNZQ01000146.1 GCA_003972985.1 Gammaproteobacteria bacterium
GGTGTGTAGCCGCAACGAGCTTGCGATGTTGTGGCGGAACGCCGGGTGACCAGGACGGCCGGGGCACCAATGAGTTGTCGAAGATCGAGTCGATTTTGGGGACTCGGATGTCCCAAAATCTTTCACGAGATCGAAGACTCGCTTGCATGAAGAACATCAACGATGCGCTCAAGATCCGCCATCCCACCGAGGATCCTCTCTACAACCAGGAACCCACGGGACAGGTCTACGAGCCCCTCAACGAGGACGCCTGCGCGGGGCTGGCGGCGGGACTGGCGCTGTTCGGCTCACGCTCGCTGTGGCTCTCCTACGAGAGTTTCGCCATCAACGGCTGGCCCATCGTGCAGACCGTCACCCAGGTTATGGCGGAACTGCGCCGCAGGACCCCGTCGGTGGTCTGCATGTTCACTGCCGGCGCACTGGAGCAGGGACGCAACGGCTGGACCCACCAGCGCCCGGAGATCGAGAACTACTTTGCCGCCATGATGCGCAACGGCAACGTCTATCCGCTCTTTCCCTGCGATGCCAACGGCATCCAGGCGGCCTACGAGCACGCCATCGGCACCTTCAACAAGGGCATGGTGATCATCGCCTCCAAGAGCCCGCTGCCGGTCTATCTCGGTCTCGAGGAGTCCAGGCGGGCGGTGGAGGAGGGGGCCGCGGTGCTCTACGAGAGTAAGGGGGGCGAGCGCGGCACCATCGTGCTGGCAGCCACCGGCGACATGGTCTTCCTGCCCCTGTTCGAGGCGAAGGAGAGGCTGGAGGAATCGGGCTGGAAGGTGCGTATCGTGGCGGTGGTGAACCCGCGCCGGCTCTACCGGCCCGGCGACATCGCCTGGGACACCGTTTCCCAGCCCGACGGCGATTTCATGCCCGATGAGCAGTTCAACGCGCTCTTCGACGCCGACCTGCTGGTGGGCGTGAGCGGCGGCCCCAGCGCCTGCCTGGAGCCGGTGTTCCTGCGCTCGCGCGCACCGCGCCGCGAGACCCTGGCCTGGAAGCGGGGCGAGACCACCGCCACTCCGGCGGAGATCATGGCCTTCAACGGCATTACCGCCGGGGCCATCGCCCGGTGTGCCGGCGTGGAGTCCTGAAGGTGATGAGAAAGACCCGCATCGTGGTGCTGGACGACGACCCCACCGGGTCGCAGACGGTTCACTCCTGCCTGCTGCTCACGCGCTGGGACCCGGAGACCCTGCGCCTAGCGCTGCTCGACGCATCACCGCTCTTCTTCGTGCTCACCAACACCCGCGGCATGGATGCCGGGCGGGCGGCGGCGGTGACGCGGGAGGTGTGCCGCAACCTCAAGCAGGCCCTGGAAGCGCTGGAGGCGCAGGGGGAGGGCATCAATCCCATCCTGGTGAGCCGCTCCGACTCCACCCTGCGGGGCCACTATCCCGTGGAGACGGACGTCATCGCCGAGGAGCTCGGTCCCTTCGACGCCCACTTTCTGGTGCCCGCCTTTTTCGAGGGGGGCAGGATCACCCGGAACAGCGTCCACTATCTGCTGGTGGATGGAAGGCCGGTTCCGGTGCACGAGACCGAGTTCGCCCAGGATTCCGTATTCACCTTCCAGCACTCCTACCTGCCGGACTACGTGGAGGAGAAGACGGGCGGGCGTATCCGCGCGGAGCAGGTGGAGCGCTTCCTGCTCGACGATGTGCGCAGTGATCTCCGTAACCGCCTGGAACGACTCGATGGCAACGTCTGCTGCGTGGTGGACGCGGAGATCCAGGCGGACCTAGACAACTTCGCCCGCCAGGTGAAGCAGGTGGCCGCGAGCGGCAAGCGGTTCCTGTTCCGCAGCGCTGCCAGCCTGCTCACGGCGCTGGCCGGCCTTCCGCCCCAGCCGGTGGCGGCCGGGGAGATGTACCGCTACGTGCGGGAGGGCCGCCCAGGTGCGGTGGTGGTGGGATCCCACGTGCGCAAGACCACCGAGCAGCTGGAAGTGCTGCTTGGGCATCCCGGTGTGGCCGCCCTGGAGGTGGACGTGGAACGCATCGGCGCGGACGATGCCGCCATGCTGGAATCACTCGTGGAACGGGCCGGCGAGGCCCATGCCGAAGGACGGCACCTGGTGATCTACACCTCGCGCACCGAAAAACGGTTTCCGGACCAGGCGAGCCGGCTCGCTTTCGGCGAACGGGTTTCCGCGCTGCTCATGGAAGTGGTGCGCAATCTTCCCCGGGCCCTGGGTTTTCTCATCAGCAAGGGTGGCATCACCTCCAACGACGTACTCAGCCATGGCCTGGCGCTGCGTACCGCGCGGGTGCTCGGGCAGATCCTGCCGGGTTGCTCGGTGGTGCGCTGTCCCGACGATCATTCCCGCTATCCGGGGCTGCCGGTGGTGATTTTTCCCGGCAACGTGGGCGATCGCGGCGCCCTGCGTACGGCCCTCGAACGACTCGCTCCCGTGCAGGCCGAAGAATCCGCTGGAAACCGGGCGCAAAACATGTGATGTTTCATTTCGGTCCCCTCCGAGGGGGGAGGGGCGCGCACCGGGCTGCAATCCCGGTGCCCAAGATAACCACCAACGAGGAGAAGAACAGAATGAACAGAGACGACAAGAAAGATTCCCCGGAGGGAACTCTGGCCAGCCGGCGCAGTTTCCTCAAGCAGGGTACGACAGCGGCCGTGGGTGCTGCCACCCTGGTGGGTGCGCCCTTCATCGGCAACGCCCAGGCAGCGCGTACCAAGGTGTGGAAGATCCAGTCGGTGTGGGATGCCGGTACCGTGGGCTACACCCTCTTCGAGGAGTGGTGCAACGGCATGAAGGAGGCCTCCGGAGGCGAACTGGCGTTCAAACCTTTCCCGGCCAAGTCGGTGGCGGCCGACAACAACTCCCTGTTCGATGCGGTGCGCAGCGGCGTGCTGCAGGGCATGAACCCGTTCACCCTCTACTGGTCGGGCAAGATCCCCGCCTCCGTGTTTCTCTCCTCCTATCCTGCCGGGCCCGACCAGCCCAGCCAGTGGGACACCATGTTCTTCGGCCTGGGTATGCTCGAGGAGGCGCGCAAGATCTACCGGAAGTTCGGTCTCTACTACGTGGGTCCCGTGCACCACGATGCCAACATCATCCATTCCAAGAAACCGGTGAACAGCCTGGCCGACCTGAAGGGAATGAAGATCCGCGTTCCCGGCGGCATGGTGGCCGAGGTGTTCCAGAAGTTCGGTGTCTCCACGGTGAGCCTGCCCGGCTCCGACATCTTCCCGGCACTGGAGAAGGGCACCATCGACGCCGCCGATTACGTGGGCCCGGCGGTGAACTGGGACCTCGGCTTTGCCCAGGTGACCAAGTACATACTCTTCGGTCCTCCCGGGGTCATGTCCATCTATCAGCCGGTGGACCTCATGGACCTTACGGTGAACATGCGTGCCTGGAAGAGTCTTTCGCCCAGGCTGCAGAAACTGGTGGAAGAGCAGCTCCGCGCCTACTCTTTCAAGCATTACATCACCATCCAGAAGCGCAACATCGAGGCCATGGAGAAATTCAAGAAGGCGGGCAGCAAGGTGTCGCGTCTTTCCCAGGCCGACATGGAGGCCTTCCGCCGCGAGGCCATTCCCATCTGGTTCAAGTGGGCAAAGAAGGATCCCAGCGCATCCAGGATCCTGAAGTTGCAGATCGACTACATGAGCAACGACATCATGGGGTATCTTACCCCGGAAGACATCAAGGGTTACAGCCTGTAACCTTTTCCACGGCTGCAACCTGCCGGCCGGGGCGTCCCGGCCGGCTCCGATCTGCTTAGGAGTTTCACAGTGTCCGATCTGGAAGGTTTCGGGTTCGTCCTGCCCCACTGGCTCTACTGGGGCTGGCTGGCGGTGATGCCGTTGCTGATGATGGCCTGGGACCGTTGGGCCATCCGCCGCGGCGAGAAGCGCCTGGAGCATTTCCCGGTGATGGGGGAGGTGCAGGCGGACGAGGACCCGGTGATCCACGAGCACTTCGAGGGCAACCGGCTCACCCGCGCCATCGACTGGATCAGCGAAAAATCCGGCGTCTTCGTCGCCTTCTGGACCATCAACGCGGTCTGCTTCTACTTCTTCGAGGTGGTGATGCGCTACCTCTTCAACATGCCCACCATCTGGGTACACGAGGCCTCCTACCTGCTGCTGGGCATGCAGTACATGCTCGCCGGCGCCTACGCCCTGTTGCACGGCGCCCACGTGCGCGTGGACGTGGTCTACAACAAGCTGCCGGAGCGGGGGCGGGTGGGCATGGACATCTTCACCTCGGTCTTCTTCTTCACCTTCGCCTTCGCCCTCACCGCCACCTCCTGGACCTTCTTCCACGACTCCTGGGAGATGCACGAGGTGACCATGGAGACCTGGGGCATCCAGCACTGGCCGGTGAAGGGCATGATGCTGCTCGGCTCCATCCTGCTGCTGCTGGCCGGCTTCTCCAAGTTCCTCAAGGACATCATGCTCTACATCCGGCTGGGTAGGGAGGCGCAGGCATGACGGCCGTGCGGGTGTCGAAGGGGAGCCCCCTTCTGGGACGGCTGGGCACCTGGTTCATGGTGCTGGCCACCGGGAGCCTGCTCTTCGTGCTGGGGGTGGAGAGCTTCAACGCCATCTACTACGGTCCCTGGTCCGACGACTACTTCCTGTTCCGTACCGCCGGCATCCTGGCGGATCTGGACATCGAGCCGCTGACCTACCTCATGTTCGGTTCCCTGCTGGTGCTGCTGATGATGGGGCTGCCGCTGGCCTTCGTCACCGGCGGCCTGGGCGTGGTCTTCATCTACCTGGTGGGGGATGCGGCCATGCTCAACATCATCCCCGGGCGCATCTTCCCGCTCATGGCCAACCCCGACCTGGCGGCCATTCCCCTGTTCATCTTCATGGCCACCCTGCTCGAGCGGGCCCGGCTCATCGAGGAGATGTTCAGCGTGGTCTACAAGTGGATGGGCGGTATCAACGGCGGCCTGGCGGCAGCCACCATCCTCGCCTCCACCATCCTTGCCGCCATGGTGGGTGTCATCGGCGCCGCCGTGGTGACCATGGGCATCATCGCCCTGCCTGCCATGCTCAAGCGCAACTACGATCAGAAACAAGCGAGTCTTCGATCTCGTGAAAGATTTTGGGACATCCGAGTCCCCAAAATCGACTCGATCTTCGACAACTCATTGGTGCCCCGGCCGTCCTGGTCACCCGGCGTTCCGCCACAACATCGCAAGCTCGTTGCGGCTACACACC
>QNZQ01000092.1 GCA_003972985.1 Gammaproteobacteria bacterium
CAAGGCGATCAAGGTTCGGAGCCATGGCTTCCGCAACAAGGAGCGCTTTGCCAACGCCATTTACTTCCACCTTGGCGGACTCGATCTCTACCCAGAGGCCATCAGCCAGCAACTGTTACCCACCTGATTTGGTGAAGAGCCACTTTTTTATTTCAAGGAGAAAACACATGAAACAGATGTTTGTTGCGGGTATGGCGCTGGTCTCTGGTCTGGCACTGCAGGGTTGTTCCACGGGCGGGGATCACTATTACGATTCCGCCGCGTACGACAAGGACTACCAGCAGTACAAGATGGAAAAGGAGGTTCAGCGTGACCTGGAAAAGCAATACAGCCCCCAGGAAATGCACGAGATGGAAAAGAACCTGAAGGAGAGCTACGGCAAGTAGTAAGCGTTCTGGCGCCCGTGACCGGCCCTTCGTATCGCAAAACGAGGTGAATGGAATGAGCAAGACCATTGAAGTGACCCTGCCCGACATCGGTGATTTCAAGGATGTCGAAGTGATCGAAGTGCTGGTCGCCCCCGGGGACCGCATCGAGAAGGAAGATTCCATCGTCACCCTGGAGAGCGACAAGGCCTCCATGGAGATCCCCAGCCCCGAGAGCGGGGTGGTGAAGGCGGTGCAGGTGCAGCTCGGGGACCGCATCAACCAGGGTGACCCGCTCATCACCCTGGAAACGGAAGCTGAAACCGAGACCGAGGCCGAAGCAGCCGCGCTGTCCGAACCCCCGCAGCTGCCGCTCGGCGATGAAAAGGCGCCTCCCGTGAAGCATGCCGGCAGCGCCCCCGCAGCGGAAGCCGAAGGGGTGGCCGACATACGTACCCAGGTGCTGGTACTGGGTGCCGGACCGGGCGGCTATACCGCCGCCTTCCGCGCTGCCGATCTCGGCATGAGCGTGGTGCTGGTGGAACGCTATGCCGACCTGGGTGGCGTCTGTCTCAACGTGGGCTGCATCCCCTCCAAGGCGCTGCTGCACACCGTGGACGTGATCGAGGAGGCCGCCGAGCTGGAAGCCATGGGTGTCACCTTCGGCAAGCCGAAGATCGACCTGGACAAGCTGCGTGCCGGCAAGGAGAAGGTGGTGAAGAAGCTCACCGGCGGCCTGGCGCAGATGGCGAAGATGCGCAAGGTGCAGGTGGTGCAGGGCAGCGGCCGCTTCGCCAGCCCCAGGACCCTGCGGGTGGAAAAGGCCGATGGCGGTGAAACCCTCGTCGAATTCGACCACTGCATCATCGCCTGCGGCTCCTCGGCGGTGAAGATCCCGACCTTCCCCAACGACGACCCGAGGCTCATCGACTCCACCGGCGCCCTGGCGCTGGAGGACGTGCCGAAGAAGATGCTCATCATCGGTGGTGGCATCATCGGACTGGAGATGGCCACCGTCTATGCCACCCTCGGCAGCCGTATCGATATCGTGGAGTTGCAGGACGGTCTCATTCCCGGCTGCGACCGCGACCTGGTGAAGCCGCTGGAGAAGCGGCTGAAGAAGAAGGTGAACCGCATCCTGCTCAAGACGAAGGTGGAGGAGATCAAGCCGCTCAAGGGCGGGCTCAAGGTCACCTTCGGCGGTGATGGTACCCAGGGAGCGACCGGTGTGCCAGAGCCCGAAACCTACGACAAGGTGCTGGTGGCCGTGGGCCGCAGCCCCAACGGCAGGCTCATCGGGGCCGAACTGGCCGGGGTGCAGGTGGACGAGCGCGGCTTCATCCCGGTGGACCAGCACATGCGCACCAATGTCCCTCACATCTTCGCCATCGGCGACGTGGTGGGCAATCCCATGTTGGCGCACAAGGCCACCCACGAGGCCAAGGTGGCCGCCGAGGTGATCGCCGGCCTGCCGGCGCTCTTCGATCCACTCACCATTCCCTCGGTGGCCTACACCGATCCCGAGATCGCCTGGATGGGCCTCACCGAGACCGAGGCGAAGGAGAAAGGCATCGCTTACGAAAAGGCGGTGTTCCCCTGGGCCGCCTCCGGCCGCGCCATCGGCATCGGCCGCGAAGAGGGCATGACCAAGCTGCTCTTCGATCCTGAGACCAAGCGCATCCTGGGTGCCGGCATCGTCGGCGTCAACGCCGGCGAGCTCATCGCCGAGACGGTACTGGCACTGGAGATGGGCGCCGACGCCGAGGACATCGGCCTCACCATCCATCCCCATCCCACCCTGAGCGAGAGCATCGGCATGGCCGCCGAGGTGGCCGAGGGTTCCTGTACCGACCTGCCGCCGCCGCGGAGAAAATGACCATCGGGTTTTGACACGTATCTCACTCCTAGCCGCGTAGGTTGGGCAAAGCGGAGCGTGCCCAACAAAGATGGGCACGGCCTGCAGCTTTTGCCCATCCTACGAGGACGGCCTGACGCTCACAGGGCACGCGAGGCGACCCGCGGTAGATCACCTTGTCATTCCCGCGCAAGCGGGAATCCAAGCGTTTGGGATTTTGGATCCCGGCTCTCCGTTGCGCTCCGGCCGGGATGACGAGGGTTTCGCGGCCATAATTGCTTGGTCGAGCGCTGGTGTCCCTGCTGCGACACCGTCAACGGGCCACATATACGTTCAAGACCTGGGAGAGCAACGCCCATGAAACTCCATTACCGCCAGTTCGGCGAAGAGCACTCCGGCATCCCGCTGCTGCTGCTCCATGGCCTGCTTGGTTCGCTGGTGAACTGGCAACGTGTCGCCCGCAGGCTGGCCGAGCATCACCGGGTGATCGTGCCCGACCTGCGCAATCATGGCCGTTCTCCGCACCATCCCGATGTCTCCTATCCGGCCATGGCCGGTGATGTGCTCGAGCTGCTGGACGACCTGGGGGTGGACGAAGCCGTGCCGGTGGGGCACAGCATGGGCGGCAAGGTGGCCATGTGGCTGGCGCTCACCCTGCCCCACCGGGTGGAACGGCTGGTGGTGGCGGACATCGCGCCCGTTCGTTACCAGGGTGGCCTCGGTGAACTCATGGACGCCATGCTGGAACTGCCCCTGGATGAGATCGACAAGCGCACCGAGGCGGATGCGCTGCTGGCGCGCCGCGTCCCCGACGCGGCCGTGCGCGCCTACCTGCTGCAGAACCTGGTGCATACCGAGCGTGGCTGGCGCTGGCGCAGCAACCTGCGGGCGCTGCGTGATGGCCTCGACCTCATCAGCGGTTTTCCCGAAGTGCCTCCGGAGGCGCATTACGGGGGGCCGGTACTCTTCATCCACGGTGGCAGCTCCGATTACGTGAAGCCCGAGTATCTTCCGGTGATGGAAAGGCTGTTTCCCAACCTGGAGCTGGTGACGCTGGATGCAGGCCACTGGGTCTACGCCGAGCAGCCGGAAAGCTTCGTATCTGTGGTCGAGGATTTTGTCGATCGCTGATCGCTTCGTCTCTCATTCCCTCAGGTGCTGCTGCAACAGCTCCCGCTCGTGCTGGGCGATGGCCTGCAGCTGCTCCCGTTGCCGCTTCGGCACCTTTTTCAGTGCCATCACCCGGGTGGCGTAATCGGCGGTGGCGTCGAGGGCCGCTTCGATGCAGCGCTCTGTCTGCTGGCTGGAGAGGCCGAAATGTTCGCCGAGAGCGATGAAGAATTCCCCGTGGTCGGTGTACTCCGAAGCATCGAAGGGGATGGCGCTGACCAGGTCGTGACGGGGCCAGGCGCGCATGGGGGCGGGGTCGTAGACGGGCGCCCAGCGGCAGTCGTCGAGGCCGCCGAGTAGGGAGAGGTTTTCCAGGTGGAGATCGCCGTTGCCGGTGAGCAGCGCCATGAGAAAGCGACGGTAGAGGTGCTCGTTGGCATCGGCCGGCAGCCTGGCGATCTGGCCGAGGCGGTCGATGACCCCACCCAGTTCTTCGAGCAGGATGTCGGCGGTTTCGCGGAAGTGGTGGTCGCCGGTGGCGATGACCGAGAACAGCGACTCCATGGGCAGGGGCCGGCCGTCCCGCCGGTCGAAGCGCTCCACGGCGAGCAGGCGCAGGTCGCCATGGTCGATTCGCCACCAGCGCGGCGTGGTGAAGCCGGCATCGCGATGAACCTGCAGGCAGAGTGCTTCGAGATCGAGGAGCCCGGTGTATTCCGGCGGCTCGATCTTGAGCACGACGTTGCGCTCGCCGGGGGTGTCCGGCGGGTGGAAGCGGGGCGTTTTCGTATCGGGGTCGATGGAAACGAGCAGCTTCGGAATCATGCCGCCCACCGAGGGCGTAGGGCCCAGTGCCTCCTCGATGATCTGCGGGTCGAAATCGGTGGCCTCGTCCAGCACCTCGTGTTTGATCATGCGCCACAGCTCGGACTGGGCGTTGCGGGATTGCGAGCGCGGTGGCGCTTTGGGCGGTTGGTGCCGGTACCACTGCTGGGCGGTGAGGTCGTCGGCGAACACGTCGATGTGACCGATGCCGCCGTGGCCGCCGAGCAGCATCAGTTGCCATTCGGTTTCCATGCCCGGCGGCGGTTCGCGGCCCGTCTGCCGGCGCAGCAGGTCGAGGTAGTGGCGGCGCTGGAGATTGCGCGGGTTGTTGCCGGGAATCAGCGACAGGAGCCGCGGGAAGACGGGAATCCGCTCGCTGACGGGGTAGGTGACCGAGGACTCGCCCCAGATCGAGCCGTCGCCGAGCAGGCAGAATCCCGGCTGGCCGGATGCCAGCCATTCCCGGGTGTAGGTGAAGCTGGTCTCCTGCCCGGTGAGCACCAGGTCGCCCATCTTCCCGGGGCGGCCGGAGATGCGCGACCAGATGACGCCGTGGCGCACCCGCGGCACTTCAGTGCTCTCCTTCCTTCAGGGCGAAGAATCTGCCGGCACGAATGGCCTCCGCGGCTTTTTCCCGGCGGCGGGCGGGCACCAGCTTCAGCTCCATGTCCAGCGCTTCCGCCAGTTTCGCCAGCGTCGAGGCGCGGATATCGCTGCGGTGCCGCGCCTTGCTCAGTCCCACCGGCGAAATGCCGGCCCTTTTTGCCAGCTCCGCCTGCGTCATGCCGCGCGCCTTGGCGCTGGCGATGATCTGGTCGAGAAGGGCCTGTATGGGGGAAGTCATTAAACAATCGCTGCCCGCCATGGAGAGCGAAGCGAAGGCGGGTAGTCCCCGGTAGCCGCGAGGCGACACGGGATACCCGACGTGCCGAAGGCGCCAAAGGGGATCCCAAGGGAGCATCCGAACGCGGCGTCCAGTCATATGGGAGACCGGTG
>QNZQ01000169.1 GCA_003972985.1 Gammaproteobacteria bacterium
GGCATCGAACGGCAACCCGGAGGTGTGCGCAAGTTCATCCACTGAGCCCCGTTTTCACAAAATGATCGCCTTGTAGTGCCACTCGGCGATTTTTTGAAAATAAACCATTGATGCACAAGGGGGTATGAGAGAGGGTGACAAATATGGGCCAGGACGGCAACCGCTACCTGCTCACCGCCCAGACGCTGGCGAAGACACCCGCAGAGCTGGCGGCGGTACTGGTGCCCCTGCCCAGCGGCGAGCACATCCGGGTGGGCGACCTGGGCGAGGTGGGCTGGGGCGCCGCGGATGCCACCTCGCTCTACCGCGGCAACGGCAAGCCGGCGGTGGCCGTGGCCCTGCTGCGCTCGGAGGAAGGCTATTCCCAGCCGGTGATCGACGCCGTGCAGAAGGCCCTTCCGCGCATCGAGGCGCAGTTCCCCACCCTGCACATGGAGATCGCCGACACCCAGGGGCGGCTCATCGGCCTCACCGTGAGCAACATGCTCGACAGCCTGCGCGACGCGGTGATCATGACCATCTTCGTCATCCTGCTGTTCCTGGGGAATACCCGCGCCTCCATCGTGGTGGCGCTGGTGCTGCCGGTCTCCTACCTCATCACCTTCGCCGTGCTCAAGGCCATCGGCTACGAGTTCGACATGGTGACCCTGTCCGCCATCATCATCGCCGTGGGGCTGCTGGTGGACGACGCCATCGTGGTGATCGAGAACATCGAGCGGCGCATGACCGACCTGGGCGAGCGCGGCCTCACCGCCGCCATCAACGGCACCAAGGAGATCCTGCTGGCCGACGCTGCCGGCACCGCCACCACGGTGCTGGTGCTGATTCCCATCATGTTCATCGGCGGCTACGTGCAGCAGGTGCTGCGGCCGCTCACCGTCACCCTCTCCATCGCGCTCATCGCCTCGCTCATCGCCTCGGTGACCCTGATCCCGCTTCTGGCGCCCTGGATCGTCCGCCCCGGCCAGCGCGACCCCCTGGGATGGCTGCTGCGCCCCTTCGACCGTTTCGTCACCGAACCGCTGAAGCGTTTCTACCTGGCGCTGGTGGGCTGGGGACTGAGGCATCGCGCCCTGGTGATCTTCGGCTTCCTGCTGCTGTTCGTCGCCTCTGCCAACCAGATGCGCTTCCTGGGCCGCGAGATCATGCCCATGATGGACACCGGCGTCACCCGCATCACCTTCGAGGCCCAGCCGGATACCGACGACGACCGCATGCGCCAGCTCATGGCGCGTATCGAAAAGGTGGTGGAAGAGGAGGTGCCGGCCGACTGGATCCTCTTCACCTCGGCGGTGGTGGGCTCGGAAGCGGGGGTCAAGGCCTTCGGCGCCCAGCGGCGCCTGCAGCAGGGCGAGATCACCCTCAACCTGGTGGACCGCTTCCACCGTGACGAGGACATCTGGTCCATCCAGGACCGCATCCGGCGCAAGCTGCACCGCATCCCCGGCCTGATCTCCGCCAACATGGCGGTGTATGGCACCACGCCCCTCTCCTCCATCCGCTCCAGCGTGGACGTGATGGTGCAGGGGCCAGATCCGGCGGTACTGGACCGCCTGGCGGACGAGGTGATGGCGCGGCTGAAGCAGGTGGGTGGCCTCACCGGCGTGGAGCGGAGCTGGCAGGGCGCCTCGCTGCGCATCGAGCTCAATGTGGACCCGGCGCGGGCGCGTCTCTACGGGCTCACCGCCCTGCAGGTGGCCGAGCAGGTGGCGGCCCAGGTGGAAGGGGTCCCCGGCGGTGGACTGCGGGTGCCGGGCGAGAATGCCGTTCCCATCTGGGTGCGCCTGGAGCCGGACCAGCGGGACGGGCTGGTGGCTCTGGCGGCGCTCAACATCCGCGCCAACGACGGCACCCTGGTGCCGCTGGCGGCCATGGCTTCGCCGCGCTGGATCACCGCGCCCACCGCCGAGACCCACCAGGCGCTGCTGCCCACGGTGGACGTGCTGGCCTGGCGGCGCGACATCTCCATCACCAAGCTGCACGAGCGGGTGGAAAAGGCGCTGGCCGACCTGCCGCTGCCGCGCGGCTATTCCATCCACTACGAGGGCGAGTACAAGCAGCTGCAGGAGTCCTTCAGCCGCCTGGTGCGCTCCTTCGCCATCGGCCTGGCGCTGCTCTACCTGATGCTGGTGGTCACCTTCCGCTCCTTCCTGCAGCCCCTGGCCATCCTCTTCACCCTGCCCCTGGCCATCATCGGCGCCGCCTGGGGGCTGATGATCGCCGGCAAGTTCGGCTCCATGCCGGGCTTCATGGGGCTGATCCTGCTCATGGGGGTGGTGGTGAACAACGGCATCCTGCTGGTGGACTTCACCCACCAGGCGCTGAAGAAGGGCAAATCACTCGACGAAGCGCTGCTGGGCGCGGTGGCCATCCGTACCCGTCCCATCCTCATGACTGCCGTCTCCGCCGCCGTGGGCATGCTGCCCATCGCCCTGGAATGGGCCGTGGGCATCGAGCGGCTCTCGCCCCTGGCCATCGTCGCCATCGGCGGATTGCTCACCGGCACCTTCCTCACCCTGCTGGCGGTTCCGGTCTTCGCCCACGTGCTGGCACGGATGAAGGGGGTTAAATGAGCCGCTGCGCGCCCCCGGCCGGATCGGATGCACCCGAAGTCGAGGTACTGATCATCGGGCGCGGCGAAGCCGCGGAACGCCTGAAGAAGCGCCTCAACTGCGCTGCTGGAGCGCTGGGACTGCGACTGACCCTGGAGCATCTGCGCGACGATGTCCGCGCTGCCGAACTGGGCGCACGGCGCGGACCACTGGATATTGTTGAACGGCATTCCCATCGCAGATGGTGCAGAGCCGGTGGAAACCATCCAGGCCAGGCTTCATCTTGCCCACGAAGGAGAAGAATCATGATTCGCATCCTCAGCATCGAAATCCTGCTGGCGGTGGTTTTCGGCGCCATCCTGTACCGCGTCGCCTGGACCTTCACCAGGAACACCCTCGTCTGCTGGTCGGTCGTGCTGCTGCTGGCGGCGGCCATACTGCTGTTCGTGCCGGGGCATATCGACCAGGCACTGATCAACGAGTTCGGCTGCAAGCTCCCTCCGAGGTACGAATTGACCCCGCTGGTGGTCAACCTCCTGCGTTGCCTGGGATTGGTGGTGGGCGCGGGCCTCGCTTCCCTTGCCGTCACCAAGCGCAGGAAGCTGGGGCTGGAGGACAAGCCTCCCTACGACGATTTTCCCTGAGCTCTTATGCCACAAGCCAGTCTTTGCGCCTCTTGATATATTCGATATTCCGTATATGATGTTCCCATGTTCGAAGCTCTCGGCAACCTGATCGCCTACCAGTGGCTGGGCCTGTCACCCGACAGTCACCTGGGTGCCGCAGTGCAGTTCTTCGTCATGGACGTGACCAAGATCTTCGTGCTGCTGGTGCTGGTGATCTATGTCATGGGCCTGCTGCGCGCCCTGCTCTCGCCGGAGAAGGTGCGCGACTTCGTGCGCGGCAAGCCCAAGTGGCTGGCCAGAACCCTGGCCATCCTGCTCGGCGCGGTGACGCCCTTCTGCTCCTGCTCCTCGGTACCGCTGTTCATCGGCTTCGTGGAGGCGGGCATTCCGCTGGGCGTCACCTTCTCCTTCCTCATCGCCAGCCCCATGATCAACGAGGTGGCGGCGGTGATCCTGGTGGGCATCCTCGGCTGGAAGCTGGCGGCGCTCTACATCGCCTCGGGCCTGCTGGTGGCCTACGTGGGCGGCGTGATCATGGAACGCTTCCGGCCCGAGCGCTGGGTGGAGGAGTACGTGTGGAAGATCCACATGGGCGAGGTGCAGCGCGCCGAGCCCGACACCTCCCTGGCGGCCCGCCACCGCTATGCCTGGCAGGAGGTGAAGGAGATCGTGGGGCGCATCTGGAAGTGGGTGCTCATCGGCATCGCCGTGGGCGCCCTGTTCCACGGCTTCGTGCCCGAGGCCTGGGTGAGCGAACACCTGGGCGGGGACGACTGGTACACCGTGCCCATGGCCGTGCTGCTGGGCATTCCCCTCTATTCCAATGCCACCGGAGTGATCCCCATCGCCGAGGCGATGCTGGGCAAGGGGGTGGCGCTGGGCACGGTACTGGCGCTGATGATGAGCATCGCCGCCCTCTCCCTGCCCGAGATGCTGATCCTGCGCAAAGTGATCCGCTGGCCTGCCCTGGCCCTCTATGCCAGCGTGCTGGCCGTGGCCTTCACCCTGGTGGGCTGGGGCTTCAATCTCATTGCATGAAGGAAACGAAGATGAACGAGCGACCGGAACTGCACTCCACCATCGTGGCCATGATCTCGCTGGCCTCGGGCATCGCCTCGCGCCATCCCGACATGGGACTGTGCCAGCTGAAGAAACTGCGCGAAGCCGGGGTGCCCGAGCACCAGATCGCCACCGTGGTGGAGGTCGCGCGCCACATCCGTGACGAGGCGGCGCGGCAGCTGGACGCCGCTTTCGATGAAAAAGCACAACTGGACCAGCCCGAACCCGCACCGAAGAAGAGCGGTGGGCTGCCCGGGCTGAAGGTCGAAACTGGTGAAAGCTGCTGTACGCCCACGCCCGGCGGGCAGTCCTGTTGCTGAATGGAGCGGTTTGTTCGCGGCGGGGACGCCGCTCCTACAAGGAATGCCGTACCGTAGGAGGCCCGCCCCCGGGCCGAATCCCGAACAGCTACCGTTGGGCACGCTGCGCTTTGCCCAACCTACAAATGGAGCGGTTTGCTCGCGGCGGGGACGCCGCTCCTACATGGAATGCCGTACCGTAGGAGGCCCGCCCCCGGGCCGAATCCGAACAGCTACCGTTGGGCACGCTGCGCTTTGCCCAACCTACGAATGGGGCGGTTTGTTCGCGGCGGGGACGCCGCTCCTACGTGGAATGCCGGATCGTAGGAGGCCCGTCCCCGGGCCGAAATCTGGATTTAATCTGAGCCCGCCTTATTCACCCCGCGGATTCAACTCGCTAGTGCAACGGGTGGTTTGATCCCGAAGAATACCTGATTGGGTGTCTTGTACCCCAGGCATTTTCGAGGGCGATTGTTCAACTTGTCCATGATCTCCAGGACCTGCCTGTCCGTCAGTTTGTTGAAGT
>QNZQ01000045.1 GCA_003972985.1 Gammaproteobacteria bacterium
CAAGGCGATCAAGGTTCGGAGCCATGGCTTCCGCAACAAGGAGCGCTTTGCCAACGCCATTTACTTCCACCTTGGCGGACTCGATCTCTACCCAGAGGCCATCAGCCAGCAACTGTTACCCACCTGATTTGGTGAAGAGCCAAAAAAAGAAAACCCCGGCCACGCCAATACGCAACCGGGGTTTGTTATCGCCCGCAGCTTCCGGAAATCCTTCTCCAGCCAACCTCCCTGTCAGCCCGCCCTTCCTGGGCATCACCTGCAGCGATGCTGATATCTTAGCCAACCGCGCCCCATCAGCGGTATCGGATCTCGCCCAATTTCGTGTAGGAGATTTCCTACGGGCCAACTCACCGGGGCAGCTAAGATTTAATGCCTTTCTCTTCCACACCT
Source organism: Gammaproteobacteria bacterium (assembly GCA_003972985.1). Taxonomy (GTDB): domain Bacteria; phylum Pseudomonadota; class Gammaproteobacteria; order Chromatiales; family Chromatiaceae; genus Thiolapillus. The sequence continues at coordinate 391 of QNZQ01000045.1, forward strand.
TCTGGGCTATTCTTTATACCAACACCTCACCGGGAATCACCCCATGGCACAAGTTATTGAAAAACCAGCCAGTTACGAAGACCTCCTGGGCGTGCCGGGAAACCTGGTGGCGGAGATCATTCATGGCCATCTTTACACCAGCCCCAGGCCGGCGCCCAGACACGCAAGGGCCGCCTCCAGTCTGGGCGCCAAGATCAACCCTCCATTTGACTTGGGAGACAACGGCCCCGGAGGCTGGTGGATCCTGGACGAGCCGGAACTGCATCTGGACGAGGACGTTTTCGTGCCTGACCTGGCCGGCTGGCGGCGGGAACGCATGCCCCAACTGCCCGATACCGCCTGGTTCGAGCTGCCGCCCGATTGGATCTGCGAGGTGCTCTCCCCCTCGACGGAAAGGATCGACCGGGCCGAAAAGATGCCTCGCTATGCCCACCACGGCGTTAAATGGCTTTGGCTCGTCGACCCCGACATCAAGACCCTGGAGGCCTTCGAACTACACGACGGCCAATGGCTGTTGCTCGAAACCCTGGCCGATGACGCCATGGTACGGCTGCCCCCGTTCGATGCCGCGGAATTTCCCCTTTCCGCGCTCTGGGCCTGAGGTATTTTCATGGTTCAACGGACCCCTACCCCAAATGTGCAGAACCAGGGTGCAAAATCTGGCCTTTTTCCTGTATCCCCCGAAATCACCGTCGGATTCTGCTGTATTTCTTACTTCAGCTCTACACCATCGTAGATCTCGCGCATGGGCAGAGCGAGGTCGATGCACGGCATGCTCAGGACTTCGTCGCCCTCGTACCGCTCCATGATCCACTGCTCCCCTTCCCGGCGGTAGCACTCCGCCAGCATCCGGTCCTGCGAGAAGAGCAGGATCTCCTGTAAGCCAGGTATCTGCTGATAGGTCAGGCGCTTGACGCCACGGTCACGCTTTTCACTGGAGGGCGAGAAAACCTCCACTACCAGCAGAGGATGCTCCAGGTACTGGTCGTGTGCCTCCGGTTCGCAGCCGACACTGAGATCAGGGTAATAGAAGGTATTCTGATGGCGGACCTTCATGTCCGAGGAAAAGACACGGCAGGGCTTGTTTCTCAGATGATTGAATAAAGCGCCGGTCAAGTTGATCTGAATCGTATTGTGGTTACGGCTGACACCGACCATCGCAATGATCTTGCCATCTTCATACTCGTGCTTGTACTCGCTCAACTCCTCGCCTTCCAGGTAATCTTCGGGCGAGAGCTTAGTATCTTTGATCAGAATGGACATGGCAGGTCATATTTCTCCATGAAAATAATACCTTACGCGCGCAGCCCCGGGCAAATGCTCAACCTTCGCCCATCCAGGGACCTGCATGTCGAAACACCGTTTCCCGGGTGCGCTTCGGCTTCAGCAGGCGCCATGTCAAGGATAACACAGTGCTTCACAGGCTCCTGCCAGACCGACGCACCCTGATATTCCGATCAATAGGGTATCCCCTGCAAGATCCTGAAAACACCCTACTTCGAATCACCAATCGACCCTGTATGCCTGATAACATGTTTCCCATGAAAACCCACAGATTTCCAGAACTGACCGAAATACTGAACAGACAAAAAGGTCTTCGCCTGGCCATCCTGTTCGGATCACTGGCCACTGGCAGGGCCACCCCCGAAAGTGATATCGACCTGGCCGTAGACCTGGGCACCCCAATGAACGCCGAACAGAAGATGCAGCTTATCTCCGATCTGGCAACAGTAACCGGCCGTCCCATCGACCTGATTGATTTGCAGACGGTCGGTGAGCCGCTGCTGGGACAGATCCTGAAACAGGGCATTCGCCTGCACGGGTCTGATACCGACTATGGCAAGCTGCTGGCCAGGCATCTGCTCGATGAAGCGGATTTCATGCCTTATTACCGGCGTATACTCCGGGAAAGAAGGAAAAAATGGATCGGGAACTGATCGAAAACAAGCTGGAATCCTTGCGGCGTTGTATAAAGCGGGTAGAGGAAAAGCGGCCGAAGAGTCTCGATACGCTGGAAAAGGACCCCGACCTTCAGGACATACTCACGCTCAATATCACTCGCGCAGTGCAATTGTGTGTGGATATTGCGACGCATCTGATTTCCACGACCGATAGCCCGCCCCCTCCAACAATGGGCAAGGCATTCGAAACCCTATCCGAGCTTGGCATCATCGACACGGCTTTGGAAACGCGAATGAAAAAAGCAGTGGGATTCCGCAATATCGTAGTCCACAATTACGAACAGATCGATTGGGCAATTCTGTATGCCATCACCACCCAACACAATCGGGATTTCAGCGATTTCGCACGCGCGGTCATACGGGTCACCGAGCGCACCTGATCACAGCATGTGCACCAGCGGCGATCAGGCCGAGGTGTTCAGCCTGGAGGGCGACTCGCTGCCCCTATGGGACGAGGCCCTCTGGAACGGCACGCCGGAATGGCCGGAGCATCTGGCACCCCAGCGCCAGTTGCTGCGCGCCTACGCTGAGGCACTGGAGCCGGTGCACTCAAGCGGCGTCACAGTGCACAACAAGTTAGACTTTGGCATGTAGGAAGCTTCCCGTGGACAATCAATTTCCCTTCGATATCGAAGCGCTGCTGCCCGATGCGGTGCAGGCTATCCTCGAGCTGCAGGACGAGCAGCGATTCCTGGACTGGATGCGGTCCCATCTTCCCGATTACTGGGCAGAAGAAGCGCCGCCTTTACAGGAAGATCTCTTCTCCAACAGGGAGCCCGTCCCAGCCGAGTTGCTGAACAGCCTGGCGGCCCTGATCGGCCGCACACTGTGGAACGCCACACCGCTGCCCGCCAATGGCTTTCGCCCCAGGCCCATGCCCGAACCCGGCCGCAATGACCCTTGCCCCTGCGGTTCCGGCCTGAAATTCAAGCGCTGCTGCCTGCCGCTCTACCGGCAATTCCCACCCCTTGCCACCGACGAGATCTGGTCCATCCTGCTGGAGGTGGCCGACCGCGCGACGCGGCAGGCCGCCGCCTCCTCGCGGCAGGTGCCGGTACAAGTCCTGGCGCAACTGGCCAGCGAATATCTCGACGAAGGCCGCCCCAAGAAGGCCCTCCAGCTTCTCGACCCCCTGTTCGCCGGCAAACCGTCGGGCACCGGGGAAGCGTACGATTACGCATTCAACGTCCTGCTCGACACTTACGACCGCCTCGGCTATCGCCAAAAGAAGCAGAAGCTGCTGGAACGGGTAATCCAGCAGGCCGGGCGCTCCCCGCTGCGCGCCGGGGCTTGGCTGCGCCTGGCCAGCATGCGCATGGATGCAGGCGACCGGGAAGGGGCTTGGGAAGCGCTGGAAAAGGGGCGACAGGACCAGCCCAACGATCCTTTTGCCGGCATGCTGGAGGTAGAGCTGCTGCTCACCGAAGGCCGCCTGAACGAAGCCCGGGAACGGGCCCGCTTCTGGTACCGTAAGCTGAAGAAACGGCCAGAGGTGACGGAAGAGGCGCTGGATTTCTTCGCCTTGGCAACAGAAGACCCCGACCGGGCCTTCATAGAGATGACCAGCGGCATGAACGAAGCGCTGGAGCTGCGGCTACTCGACTGGATCGAGCGTGTTAGTGATCGCCCGCCTTCCGCCTATTCCCTCGACTGCTGGGAGGAAGAAGGAATGCAGGCCTGCCGGCTACAACCACCACGGAAGATCGACGAGCTGTTCGACGAATGGCAGCAGCACTTTTCTCATGAAGATGCACCATTCGCTACCGAGTTCCTGGACATTGGCATCGGCGACCCGTGGGCCCCCGGTGTGGTGGAGCGCTGGCTCGGCTGGCTGGAAAAACATCCGGAAGCCTTCGACAGCATCGAAATCCTGGACGACCTGGCCGACACAGTGACCATGACCCCCTCGGGGCTTGCCCTCTGGCTCGGCAACAAGTTGTACCGGCCGTTGCTGGAACGGTCATTGCAGATTCTGCAAGCAACCTTGCGGGTCCACGGCGCTACACCGCCCCTTCTGCCTTGGGGCCACATGGAAAACCGTCCGGCGCTTCGCAACCTGGGGCGCCTGGTCGAATTCGAAGAGGAAGCGGGAGAACTGGAAGCCGCCATTGAGCACGCCAACCTGCTTCTTGCACTGAATCCCGACGACAACCAGGGCATCCGCGCCATACTGGCCTACCTGCTGTTACGCCTCAACCGGCCGGAAGAGGTGATCGAGCTGAGCAACCGTTACCCGGGAGACGTGCATGCAGAGCTGCCCTTCTCCAAGGCCCTGGCGCTGTTCCGACTGGACAGAAAAGCAGAGGCCGAGGAAGCACTTCGTGAAGCCAATGAGGCGCTTCCGAAGGTGCTGCCCATGCTGCGCCGCAAGTCGGTGAAGAAACCCGAAATCGACCCCATCGGTTTCCGGTACGGCGGTGACGACCAAGCCTGGCTCTACCGGGAAAAACACCGTCCGCTGTGGGAAGAGACGCCCGGCGCCATGGATTGGCTCAAGCAGTTTCACGCACGCAGATGATCCCCAGTCTCCCCTCCCCGGAGAGAATCATGGTGAAAAGGGTACAAGCGAGTCTTCGATCTCGTGAAAGATTTTGGGACATCCGAGTCCCCAAAATCGACTCGATCTTCGACAACTCATTGGTGCCCCGGCCGTCCTGGTCACCCGGCGTTCCGCCACAACATCGCAAGCTCGTTGCGGCTACACACCG
>QNZQ01000189.1 GCA_003972985.1 Gammaproteobacteria bacterium
ATCGAACGGCAACCCGGAGGTGTGCGCAAGTTCATCCACTGAGCCCCGTTTTCACAAAATGATCGCCTTGTAGTGCCACTCGGCGATTTTTTGAAAATAAACCATTGATGCACAAGGGGGTATGAGAGAGGGTGACAAATATGGGGTAAGTGAAGATGTCCATGCCGCTCTTGATGAGCGTGAGCAGCACCAGGCCGACAACGGGGTAGGGCAGGAATTCCAGCAGCAGGCCGCTACCCATCACTACCAGGTGCAATACCACGATGCGGTGGTAGGGTTCCGACATCACCCGGCCCGGATTGGCGTTGGCCAGGCGTCCGCTGCGCAGATCCCCGAGGAAATCCACGCCGTGGCTGATCATCAGGCCCAGCAGGGCGAGCCCCATGCCGGCGTTGCCCAGGTTCTCCTGCAGCGTGGCGACAGTGAGATCCTGGTGCAGAAAAAGCGCGAAGACAAAGACGCCGTGCACGTAGGTGAAGAGGCCGTAATGCACCAGAAAGAAGGCGGCGACGAAAAAATTGGAAATCCTGGGCAGCACCCTGGTGGCTGTCCGGTCCAGTTGCCTCTGGATCTCGGCAGTCAGTTCAGGAGGAACTCCCGGTTTGTTTCTCAGGACCACCTCGGCCAGGCCGGAGGCAAGGTTGCCGCCGGCCAGCAGGATGCGCGGTAGCTGCCAGAAAGCCACCACCACGTTCTCTGCCCAGTACAGCACCAGGATGAGCGCCGGTGACCAGTGGAGCCAGAGGGCCACCGCCAGGGAGAGCAGGTTGGCTGCAATCTGCAGGTGAAGCGGCGTGATCATGCGGTTTGCAACGGCTTGAGGAACATCCGCGAATTGCGCTGCCAGTTGTAAAGGTCACGCCGGTGGCCCGGAAGCTGCTTCACGTCCGTGGGCTGGAAGCCCCGTTCCCGGAACCAGTGGGCAGTGCGGGTGGTGAGCACGACCAGGCTGTGCAGGCCGAGCCTGCGCGCCTGGGCCTCAAGGTGTTCCAGCAGCTGGTCGCCGCGCCCCCCGTTGCGGTAGTCGGGGTGGATAGCGAGGCAGGCGAACTCGGCCGTCCCCTCGTCCGGGAAGGCATAGAGAGCGGCGCAGCCGATGATGGTACCGTCGCGTTCGATGACGGTGAAGTGATCGATCTCCGTCTCGATGCGCTCGCGGGAACGGCGTACCAGCACGCCTTCCTCTTCCAGGGGAGAGATCAGCTCGAGAATGCCTGCCACGTCGTCGACGCTGGCCTGGCGGATGGTTTCCCAGCGCTCGGCCGAGACCAGGGTGCCGGAGCCGTCACGGGTGAAGAGTTCACGCAGCAGCACGCCATCCTGCCGGCGCGGCAGGACGTGGGTGCGGGAAACCCCGTTGCGGCTGGCGTGGATGGCGTTGCGCAACACCCGCTGGAGTTGTTCTCCCAGTTTCCTGCGGCGCGCGAGGAGCTGCTCGGCCTCCGAGGGCATGAGGCTGCTGATGAGCCTGCCGCGACTGTCCGTGAGCTTCTGGTCGGTGAGGAAGATGAGCTTGTCCGCCTGCAGGGCCACCGCCGTTTCGGCGGCCACGTCGGCGGCATTCAGGTTGAACACCTCGCCGGTGGGTGAATAGCCCAAGGGCGAAATCAGCACCATGGCACCGCTGTCCAGCCGGTTGCGGATCGCCGTGGTGTTGATGCGCCTCACCTCGCCGGTGTGCCGGTAGTCCACGCCGTCGATGACGCCCATGGGGCGCGCGGTAACGAAGTTGCCCGAGGCCACCTCGATGCGCGCCCCGGCCATGGGCGAGTTGGCCAGCCCCATGGAGAGGCGTGCCTCGATCTCCACACGCACCGTACCCGCCGCCTCCATGACGCACCGCAATGCATCCTCGTCGGTGACGCGCATGCCGTTGACCACCTGCATCTCGGCACCGCGCAGTTGCAGCCGCTCTTCGATCTGGGGGCGCGTGCCGTGTACCAGCACCAGCCGGATTCCCAGGCCGTGGAGCAGGGCGATGTCATGGATGAGACTGGCGAAGGTGCTGTCGGAGACCGCTTCACCGCCGAAGGCGAGCACCATGGTGCTGCCACGGTGCGCGTGGATATAGGGCGAAGCCTGGCGGAACCAGCTTACGAAGGGGTCGTCGTGCGTGCTCATGAGTCCATTCTACTTTGATCGGCCAGGCCGACGCATCAGCTGGCGCAGAAATGCAGTACCAGGTCTCGCACGAGCCGCACGGCGGGATCGATCTGCGCTTGCTCCAGGTACTCGTCGGGCTGGTGGGCCTGATCGATGGAGCCCGGGCCGAGGATCACCGTCTCCATGCCCAGGGCATTGAGGTAGGGGCCCTCGGTACCGAAGGCCACCGCTTCGGCAGAATGGCCGGTGAGACTTTCCGCGGCGCGCACGATACTGGCCGAGGCCGCGGTCTCCATGGCCGGGATGCCGTCGAAGAGCGAATGCAGTTCCAGTGTCAGGCCGGTGCCTGCAAGGCGGCGCTCCAGGCGCACCTTCAGAGCGGCCCTGAGCGACTCCAGTTCCATGCCCGGCAGGGGACGGATGTCCAGGTGCAGTTCGCATTCGCCGCAGATGCGGTTGGGGTTGTCACCGCCGTGAATGTGCCCCAAGTTCACCGTGGGCGTGGCCACCTCGAAGAGCGGGTTGCGATAGCGATCCTGCAGTTCCGCGCGCCAGGCGAGAATTTCGCCGAGGACCTGGTACATGCCCTCCAGGGCGTTATTGCCCAGGGCCGGGTTGCTGGAGTGGCCGGAACGCCCGACGACACGCACCGCCTCCATGGCGATGCCCTTGTGCAGACGCACCGGTTTCAGGCCGGTGGGCTCGCCGATGACGGCGTGACGCCCGAGCTTGCGCTGGGTCTCCACCAGGGTGCGTGCGCCGCACATGGTGCTCTCTTCGTCGGCGGTGGCCAGGATGATCAACGGCTTCTGCAGGCGCTTCAGATCCAGCCCGCGCACCGCTTCCAATATCACGGCAAAGAAGCCCTTCATGTCGCAGGTTCCCAGGCCGTGGAAACGACCGTCCCGTTCCGTAAGTATGAAGGGGTCGCTGCTCCAGCGTGATTCGTCGCAGGGAACCGTGTCGGTGTGGCCGGAGAGCACCAGGCCGTCGGGACCGCTGCCGGCCGTGGCCACCAGGTTGAACTTGCCCGGGCAGCCGGGCACGGGCAGCTTTTCGGTGCGAAAACCCAGCGCATCGAACCACTCCTGCAGCAGATCGATGACGCGCACGTTGGACTGGTCCCACTCGGGGCTGACGCTGCTGATGGAGGGCTCGGCAACGAGGCGTTGCAGCAGGGTCTCGAAGGGGGGCAGAATGGGCACGTTTCTTTTTCCTGACTGTCGTGAAGCCATGATTCACCGGAACTGGCGTGACCCCGAAGCATATGCGTTCTGCGATGAACTGACCAGTGAGCAGTGGGCCTGGGAATTCCTGCGTCGCAATCCCGAATACCAGCGCCAGTGGCAGGAATTCTGGCAGACCTGGCAGGCGCTCGAAGCCGCCTACGGAAAGCCGCCCGACCGTGACTTCTGTGCCTGGAAGAACGATCCGCGCGCCTGGGTTCCCGCCAGCGAATGCGCGGGCAGCGATTGCCGCATCGACCAGGACAAGGTGCTCATCGAGTGCGCGCTTGGAGCTCGCTGGGGATTCCACAAGTTCCCGCCGGATCCGGAGGACGACGACCCCGTGGGCGAGGGGCGGTTGAGCTGGCGCGACCAGGGCGAAAGGCCGCTGCCGGTCATCGATAGGGACACTGTCCCATCGAGCCTGGGACCCGAAACCATGGCGCTGGCCTTCGATCTTTCCCTGCCGCTGAAGCCCCAGTTGGAGCAGGCCCGCCGGCAGCTGCAGATGGAAGCCGGCTTGCGTCGGCGCCAGGGAAGGCTGGTGCCGAAGCGGGTTTCCACCTTGAAGGCGCACTGGAAACGGCTGCTGCGCCTGCTCGATGCCGAGGCTGCCGGCGAGTTGGAAGCATTCGGCAAGGAAGTGGCTAAAGAGGGTCTGGACTCCCTCGCGGAGGAAGCAGGTGAACTGATGCGGAAAGGTTACCTGGAACTGCTGCGTATCCCGGGATAGACGGAGCGGCAGCAGTCAGACTTCTGCCTGGTCGTCGCCGTGGGCCAGCCGGTTGACCCAGCGTTGCAGCAGGTCGGTCTCCTGCATGAGGAAGCGGCGGTCGCCGTAGACGTGGGTGATCATGCTGATGCCCTGCCCGCGGGCGAGCAGGCGGCGGGCGAACTCCCTGGCCCGTCCCGCGTAGCCCAGTTCGGCGAACTGGTCGGTGAGCCAGTCCTCGAAGAGCAGGAACATGGCCTTGGCCTCGGCCTGCAGTGCGGGATCGTTCTTGCCCAGTTCGGCGTTGAGCGTGCCCATGGGACAACCGTAGCGTGCCAGTGAATCGACGCTGTCCGGGAGGATTTCCAGGAAGCGGTTCAAGCGCTCGATGGGCGTGCGGTAGCGTTCGCTCCAGGACTGCAGCATCTGCTCGATGCGGGACAGGCGATACTTGAGGGCAGCATGAAGAATGTCTTCCTTGCTTTTGAAATAGTAGTAGATATTCCCCCGTGGGACGCCGGAGGCATTGACCACGTCGGTGAAGGAGGTGTTGTGATAGCCCTTGTGGTAGAAGAGCCGGTTGGCTGCCTCCACGATGCGCTGGCGCGTGCGTTCGCTCTTTTTCGACATCGTGCGTGTACCCGAATGTTCCTGGTGCGCCATGTGAGGGGTCCTGGTTTTTCGACTGTGCATCAAAATTATAGACCAAGCGGCCAGGATCGAATTCGGATGATCGTCTTGGGCTGCATTCTGCAGTCCGAGAGGAAAACCCGGAAATGTGATCGGTTCACGTAAATATCGCTGGGCGGATTCAACTCGCTAGTGCAACGGGTGGTTTGATCCCGAAGAATACCTGATTGGGTGTCTTGTACCCCAGGCATTTTCGAGGGCGATTGTTCAACTTGTCCATGATCTCCAGGACCTGCCTGTCCGTCAGTTTGTTGAAGTCAGT
>QNZQ01000124.1 GCA_003972985.1 Gammaproteobacteria bacterium
TGGCGGTTATTGCAGCGTATGGCCGATGCGGTAGTAGCTGTGCGCCCAGGACGCAAGTTCCCGAGAGACATGAAAAAAGTCCGAGTCCCCGGATTCCAGATGCAGTATCGAAGAACACGGTGAGGCTTAAGTTAATGACATTGGGCATAGGCCGGCAGTGCCACCGTGGTCCACAGCGGCAGCAGGTGCAGCACGGTGAGAATCAGCAGTATCAGCAGCATGCCGTGCAGCCAGGCGTGGCCATCCACCGGCGCCTGTTCGACAGGGCAGGGAACGCTGCGACGGCAGCGCACCGCCAGGGCTCCCAGGGTCAGCAGGCCACCGAAGAAGAGCGAAAAAGGCGCGATGGCCGAGATGAACTGGAGGGGTTCCAGCTCGTAGTGCCAGTAGATGAAGAGGTTCTGCGGGTTGCCGAAGGGCGTGAGCGCCGAACCGGCGTTGGCGGCCAGCGCTTCCAGGATCACCAGCAGTCCCTTGCGACGTGCATCCAGCAGCAGGGTCAGGGGCACCATCGCCAGCAGGGCCACGTCGTTGGTGATCACCATGGAGAGGAAGAAGGTGCCGAGCACCAGTTTCAGCGGTACCTGACGGCCCCGTTCCAGGCGCAGTGCCAGGTTGCGGGTAAGGCCGCTCTTCTCCACCCCTTTCACCGCGATGAAGAGCATGGCCAGAATCCAGAGCACCTGCAACTCGTCGCTCGAGAAACGCGGCAGGCGCCCCAGGTGCAGCGAAGTGGCCGCCAGGCCGGCGGCGGAAACCACGAGCAGCCACTCCTTGAGGAGGAAGTCGATGAGGGAAGAAGACGCGCGCATGGCAAGAGCCTGCCGGATCCCGGGGAATGGTGCAATGACATCCGGCCGGGTCGTTTGGGCCGGTATCCCCGCAGGGAGCTGTCAGTTCTTCTGCAGTCGCGCCCGAATGTCTTCCCTGGCCTGGCGCAGGATGGAGTCGCGGTCGAGGCTGTCGAGGATCTCCCGCACCACGTGCTTGGGGCCGCCTTCGCCCCAGGACTTTCCCTGGGCCAGGTAGCGTTCGGCGGCCTGGCCCACCACCCAGGTGCTGTAGTAGGCCACTGCCCCCTGGGCGCCGCCGGTGATGATCGAGGAGAGGCCCCAGGAACCGAGCTTGAGGGCGGAGGAGACGAAATGAATGGTCCAGACGGTGCCCATGAGCAGCGCCATCTGGCCACCGATGGTCTTGATCAGACTGCCTGCCTCGTTGCGCGTGAGCGGCAGGCCGCAGACGTGGGAGAGGTGCACGATCATGGAGACGTCCACCGCGGCGGCGGCCACCAGGTCGGCGACGGGAATGGGATTGAGGGCTACGGCCACCCCCTTGGCGGTGCAGTAGTTGCGGATCAGCTTCTGGCCGATATTGCGCCGTGCCTCGAGGATGCGCCGGCCAACCTGGTCGGTGAGTTCGCTGGCGAAAAGGGAGGCGTTGAGGGCCGCCAGGGTCTTGCCTTCGGTTTCGAGAATGGCCCATAGCCGCTCCTTCACCGCAGCGATATCGGGGCCGGGTTGCTGCCACTCCTCGGTCTCCTCGCCAGAGGCATCCACGTGCACCACCAGCCGCTCGGCGGGCGCGGCGGCGGCGGTGACGATGTTGCGCTCGTCCACCAGCCCGGCGGCGTGGCGGCGCAGGGAATCGAGCAGTGCCTGGCGTTCGTCGGCCTTGTAGCGGTCGATCTTGTTCAGTACCAGGATGATGGGGCGGTGGCTCGCCGCGATCTCGCGCAGGGCGCGCACCTCGGTTTCGGTGAGATCGGAGTCCACCACGAACAGCACCAGGTCGGAGCGGCCGGCCACTTCGTGCGCCAGCTTTTCGCGCGCTTCGCCTTCCACCTCGTTGATGCCGGGGGTATCGATGAGAAAGACGCTGCCCGCCTGGTATTCCTGCCAGTGCCCACGCTCGGCGTTTACGGTTTCGCCGTGCAGCGGGCTGGTGGAGAAGCGCTGCTCGCCCAGCAGGGCGTTGAGCAGTGCCGACTTTCCCACGCTCACGCGGCCGAAGACGGCAATGTGCAGATGTCCGTGCTCGAGGCGGTCGAGCATGGCCTGGATCTCTTCGTAGTCCTGGCGGAGAGAGGTGCGCACCGATTCGGGCACCCGGGGATCTTCCAACAGCGCTTCCAGGCTCTCGCGGGCGAGATCCAGGTGGTCGCGGTCGCTGACCGGCTTCTCTTCAGTCGCCGCGATTTCGGAGCTGGTCGAAAACCAGTCGCGCATAGCGCGCAGCAGATCCCTTGACCTCTTCACCCAGTTGTTCCTCGAATTTGTCGGCCACCTGCAGCGGATGGAGTTCGCCACGGCTCTCCAGCGAGGCGGCCAGGCTCTTGCCCAGGGCGTCGAAGAGCATGCCGTAGGCCACCGCGTGCAGCGCCCCGCCCGCCAGGGTGCCGGTGCCGGGGAAGGCCTTGAAGGCGTTGCCCGCCACCGCCAGCAGCAGGGTGATATGGGTCTTCACATGCTGCTGGATCAGCTCCAGCAGAAGCTCCACGTCTACCTTGCGCACCGGCACATCGTACAGGGCGGCCAACTCTTTCACCATGCGCGTGGCGAGGAAGCCCTGGATGAGCAGGTCGGTGCCGGGGGTCATGGCGGCCACGGCGCCGGCAATGGCCTTCTTGGAATAGCCCGACACCAGCCGCCGGGCCTCTTCGTGGCGATGCGCTTGCAGGGCCTGGTCGAGGTGGCGCTGCACCAGCACGAAGACGCTGCTGTCGCGCAGCTCGCCCAGGGTTTCGGCATGGCTGTCGATGATGCGCTGCAGCGCTTCGCGCAGCGGTTCAACCTGCGGCGGCAACTGGCGCTGGATCTCCTCCTCGCTGCCGTCGGGCAGTACCCGGGTGGCGGGTACGGTGGCGCCGGTGGAGACGGGCACCACCTCGGCCTTGCCCAGCCGGTCGACGCGCTCCTGCAACCGCTTCACCACCAGTTCCAGCTCCTCCGGGCGCAGCCGGTCCACCTTGTTCAGCGCTACCAGGGTGGGCTTGTTCAGTTTCAGCAGCTGTTCCAGTTCGTCGGCCTGGCTGCGGGTGAGATCGCCGTCCACCACGTAGACGACGATATGGGCGCGCAGCGCCTCTTCCCGCGCCATGGGGTCCAGATCGCCGCCCGCCTCGTCCAGGCCCGGCATGTCCAGCAGAACCAGCTCGTCGCCCGCGGGGCTGTGCCAGTGATACTCCTTCACTTCGCGGGTGGTGCCACCGAGTACGTGGCTTTTGATGTCGATCCGGTCACCGTCGGGCAGCAGGGCGCGGATCAGGCTCGACTTGCCGGCGCTGATCTCGCCGAACAGCGCCACCTCGATGCGACCTGCCTCCTTGCGCTGGTGCAGTTTTTTCAGTTCGGCTTCGGCGATGGTGGTGTCCAGCCCCTGCGCCCGCGCCTGTTCCAGCCGGCGCTCCAGTTCCTCCCTGGAAGGGGGTTCGCGGCTTTCTTGTTGAGCCAGTCGTGGTGGCGGGCGCAGCAGGCGCCACACCACCCAAGCGGAGAAGAGGGCGAAGAGTGCCAGTGCGCCGGCCACCAGCCCCTGCAGCCAGGGCGAGGCCTCGCGCAGGTTGTGCCAGATGTTCACCAGGGTGTCGGTGAGCAGGATGGCGAGCAGCAGCAGGAACAGCAGGCCAAGGGCGGCGCCCAGGGCCAGCAGCAGCCGATAGGGGGAACGGCGGCTCACGGATCGGCCGGGGATAGTGATGTCTTCGCCATTTGCAGGTGATTATACCTGTTCGTCGAACGCGTCCTGGTGCAATGGTTCAGGGTCACTCAGGGGTCCCTGTCGGAATGCTGGTCCAGTTCGCGGAACTTGCGCTCCAGCTCCCAGGTTTCACTGGTGACGATGGCCTCCAGGTTTCTCAAGCGCGTCTCCATGCTCGCGAGGCGCTTTTCCAGCTCGTCGCCCTGGTGGCGCCGCACGGAGCGGTTGTCGAGATAGTATTTGACTACCATGCCGAGGATGCCCAGGGCCACGATGATGACCACCATTTCGAAGGGATTCATGGGCGTTCCTCAGGATTCGGGTTTGCGCGACAGGCGCGACTTGAGCCGCGAGAGTTCTTCGTCGATTATATCCTCCGTCTCCAGCTCCGCGAACTGTTCTGCCAGCGCCGGGTCGTGACCCAGGTCCCAGGCTTCGATCTTCCCTTCCATCCGTTCCATTTTCTGTTCCACCGATTCGAAACGGGCCAGGGCTTCCTCCAGCCGCCCGTCGTGCAACTGCTGGCGGGTGTGCAGCCGCCCCGACACCGTGGCGTGTTTCATCAGCATCGCCTTGTGGCGGGCCTTGGCCTCGTCCAGCTTCTGCTGCAGCCGGGCGATGTCCCGGTTCAGCTCGGCGAGCTGTGCGTCCAGGTTTTCCAGCTCCTGCCGGAGTACCGCCGCCTGGCCTTCGAGCCGGTGCTTCTCCTTGAGGGCGGCGCGTGCCAGCTCCTCCCGATCCCTGGAGAGGGCCAGTTCCGCCTTGCGCTGCCACTCGTCGATCTCGCCCTGGAGGAGATCGAGCTGGCGTTGCAGCCGCTTTTTCCCCGCGATGGTGCGGGCGGCGTCGGAGCGCACCTCCACCAGGGTGTCCTCCATCTCCTGGATCACCAGGCGGATGATCTTCTCCGGGTTCTCGGCCTTTTCCAGCATCAGGTTGATGTTGGCGTGGATGATGTCGTGCAGGCGGCTGAAAATGCCCATTGGTCGGTTCCTCGCAACAGTCGTGTCTGCAGGTGATGGAAACATGATCCGTGCCATTTTTTCCGCAGGTTCCGTAAATGGTTGATGGCAAAGATGTTGGCCTAGCGAGATAAGCAAGGTTGAATACCAGGGCCACGTCATCTAATCCGATAACCCACTGACAAACCTGCACTATTAGATAATTGCTGGACGTCCACTTCAGATCATGCTTGAATTCAATCACCATGATCGAAGTGGATTTACCATGATCCCTGCCGCTGTCCGATGTCATCGTG
>QNZQ01000128.1 GCA_003972985.1 Gammaproteobacteria bacterium
AAGGTCCGAGACCGTTCTGACGGTGGCATCAAGTTCAACAGCAAGCTGGTGCCGCCGTATTTGAAGCGGACGAAGAACGTCGAGGAGTTCATCCCCTGGCTGTACCTGAAGGGGATCTCGACCGGGGAGATGCAGCCCGCACTGGAGGCACTGCTGGGTGAAGGAGCCAAGGGTCTGTCGGCCGCCACGGTCAGCCGCATGAAGAAGCGCTGGGAGGCGGACTATCGGCAATGGAGCCAGCGGGATCTGAGCCGGCGGCGCTATGTGTACGTGTGGGCCGACGGGGTCTACAGCAACGTACGGATGGATGATCGCCTGTGCCTGTTGGTGGTGGTTGGATCGGACGAGACGGGCCGCAAGGAGGTGCTGGCAGTGGTCGATGGCTACCGGGAGTCCGAGGCCAGCTGGCTGGAGGTCATCGAGCAGTTGGAAAGCCAGGGGCTGACGATCCCGCCGAAGCTGGCGATTAGTGATGGTGCGCTGGGGTTCTGGAAGGCCGTTGCCAAGAAATGGCCCCAAACGGTCGCTGCTCGCCATGGAGAGCGAAGCGAAGGCGGCTAGTCCCCGGTAGCTGCGAGGCGACACGGGATATCCGACGTGCCGAAGGCGCCAAAGGAGATCCCAAGGGAGCATCCAAACGCGGCGTCCAGTCATATGGGAGACCAGTGTGTAGCCGCAACGAGCTTGCGATGTTGTGGCGGAACGCCGGGTGACCAGGACGGCCGGGGCACCAATGAGTTGTCGAAGATCGAGTCGATTTTGGGGACTCGGATGTCCTAAAATCTTTCACGAGATCGAAGACTCGCTTGATCCAGGGTCCTGGGGATGGCCGCTTCGGCGGCACGGTTCATGGTCTCCTCGAACTCGTCCACGATGGCTCCCTGGCCGGCGGCGCGCAGCCCCTGGGCGATGGTGCCGAGGGAGCCGGGCAGGCCGATGCGCACCTTGGGATCGTTGAGAAAGCCGCCGGGCTTGCTCAGGTAGTCGATGGCACGCTCTGCGCCGATGCTCAGCGCCTCCTTGAGGCCGGCATCGATCTCACTGGTGGGCAGGGCCGAAGCTGCGGTGGCGTTGGTGCTGCCGGTGGCTCCGCTGTTCAGCAGGTCGGCGCCCTGCCGGAGCATGTCGTCGAAGCCGGCCTCGGCGGAACCCAGGGAGAGAAGCGAGGTGGTGAACAGGATGATCGCGGTGTTCCTTTTCATGAGATGGATCCTTTGCTGGTTTCTTGGCGGGATGTCGAAACCGGCCGTTCCTGGCCGGCTTCGACCACGGAAGCCAAAGAGGCGACTCCCGGCTTCCCTGTGTCGTTCGGGTTGTCAGAGTGTGCGGATACGCTCCGCCTGGTCGTTGAGCTTCTCCATGGCCGAGCGAGCGTTGTCGAGCTTCCGGCGCTCCTTCTCCACCACCGCCTCCGGCGCCTTGTCGGTGAAACCGGGATTGGAGAGCTTTTTCTCGGCCTGTTCCACTTCCGCCCTCAGCTTGGCGATCTCCTTTTCCAGCCGCGCCAGTTCCGCCTCCTTGTCGATGAGGTCGGCCATGGGGATGAGCACCTCCATCTCGCCCACCAGGGCGGTGGCCGCTTCCGGCGGCGTTTCGCCCGGCTTGAGTATCTCCACCGATTCGGTACGGGCGAGGAAGTCGAGATAGTGGCGGTTGGCGGCGAGGAAGCGCTCGTCCTCCGTGCTGACGTTGGCCAGCAGAACCGGCACCGGCTTGCCGGGGGAGATGTTCATCTCGCCCTTGATGCGGCGGATGCCGAGTATGAAATCCATGACCCAGCGCATTTCACGCTCGGCGTCGGCATCGAAGAGGCTCTCGTCCGGCTCTGGCCAGGGCTGGAGCATGATGGTTTCACCCTCGACCCCGGCCGTTTCCTTGACCTGCTGCCAGATCTCCTCGGTGATGAAGGGCATGATGGGGTGAATGAGCCGCAATAAGGTCTCCAGCACGGTGACCAGGGTGTGGCGGGCGGCGTGTTTCTGTTCCTCGCTGCTCTGCTCGCTGTTGAGCACCGGCTTGGTCAGTTCCAGGTACCAGTCGCAGTACTCGTTCCAGGTGAACTCATAGAGCGCCTGGGCGGCGTGGTCGAAACGGTAGCCCTCGATGGAGTCGGCCACCTCTTTCGCCACCTGCTGCAGGCGCGAGAGGATCCAGCGGTCGGCCACCGAATGTTCCCTCTCCCCCCGTAGGTCGGGCTTCAGCCCGACATTCATCAGCACATAGCGCGATGCGTTCCACAGCTTGTTGCAGAAGTTGCGGTAGCCCTCGATGCGGTTGAGCGAGAGCACGATGTCGCGCCCGGTGGTGGCCTGGGAGGCGAAGGTGAAGCGCAGGGCGTCGGTGCCGTAGGCGGGGATGCCGTTGGGGAACTGCTTGCGCGTCTGTTTCTCGATCTTCTTCGCCAGGTGGGGCTGCATCATGCCGCTGGTGCGCTTGGCCACCAGTGCTTCGAGCTCGATGCCGTCGATGACGTCCAGGGGGTCGAGCACGTTGCCCTTGGACTTGGACATCTTCTGCCCCTCGGCGTCGCGCACCAGGCCGTGGACGTAGATCTCGTGGAATGGCACCTCGTCCATGAACTTCAGCCCCATCATGATCATGCGTGCTACCCAGAAGAAGATGATGTCGAAGCCGGTGACCAGTACGCTGGTGGGGTAGAAGGTCCTGAGTCGTTCCGTCTCTTCCGGCCAGCCCAGGGTGGAGAAGGGCCAGAGCGCGGAGCTGAACCAGGTGTCGAGCACGTCCTCGTCCTGCTTCAGCGGATAGTCGTCGGCCAGCCCATGCTGCTGGCGTACCTCGGATTCGGAGCGGCCCACGTAGACGTTGCCCTGCTCGTCGTACCATGCGGGAATGCGGTGGCCCCACCAGATCTGGCGGCTGATGCACCAGTCCTGGATGTTGCGCATCCAGTCGAAATAGGTGTTCTTCCAGTTGTCGGGCACGAAGCGGATGTGGCCCGACTCCACTGCCTCGATGGCGGGTTTCGCCAGCGGCTCGATCTTCACGTACCACTGGTCCGTCAGGAAGGGCTCGATGACGGCGCCGGAGCGGTCGCCCCGGGGAACCATCAGCCTGTGATCCTCGATCTTCTCCAGCAGTCCCTGTTCCTCCAGGTCGGCGATGATCGCCTTGCGTGCATCGTAGCGGTCCATGCCGATGTACCTCTCCGGAATGAAGCCGCGATCGCCCTCGTCGTTGGCGCGGATGGCGGCGTCCACGGTGAAGATGTTCATCAGGCCGCCGTGGGGCTGGTCGGCGATGGCCGTTTCGTCACGGTGACGCAGCCACACCTCGTAGTCGTTGAAGTCGTGGGCGGGGGTGATCTTGACGCAGCCGGTACCGAACTCGGGGTCCACGTGCTCGTCGGCGATGATGGGAATCTTCCGGCCGGTGAGCGGCAGTTCCACGAACTCGCCCAGCAGGTGGCTGTAGCGCTCGTCGCCTGGATGCACCGCCACCGCGCAGTCGCCCAGCATGGTCTCGGGACGGGTGGTGGCCACCACCAGGTGGCCGGTACCGTTGGTGAGGGGATAGCGCATGTGCCAAAGGTGGCCGTTCTCCTCCTGGGAGAGCACCTCGAGGTCGGAGACCGCGGTGTGCAGCACGGGATCCCAGTTTACCAGCCGCTTGCCGCGGTAGATGAGCCCCTCCTCGTAGAGGCGCACGAAGACCTCCTTCACCGCCTCGGAGAGCCCCTCGTCCATGGTGAAGCGCTCGCTGGACCAGTCCACCGAGCAACCCATGCGCCGCAGCTGGCGGGTGATGGTGCCGCCGGACTCCTCCTTCCACTGCCACACCCGCTCGATGAACTTCTCCCGTCCAAGGTCGTGGCGGGTCTTGCCCTCGGCCTCCAGCAGCCGCTCCACCACCATCTGGGTGGCGATGCCGGCGTGGTCGGTGCCCACCTGCCAGAGGGTGTTGTCGCCCTTCATGCGGTGGTAGCGGATCAGCCCGTCCATGATGGTGTCCTGGAAGGCATGGCCCATGTGCAGGCTGCCCGTGACGTTGGGCGGCGGGATCATGATGCAGTAGGGCCTGCCCTCGCCGGAAGGGGCGAACCAGCCGTTCTCCTCCCAGGTCTGGTACCAGCGTAACTCGATGGCCTTGGGGTCGAAGGTCTTGTCCATGAGGTGGGGTCGATTGGGAAAAAGGATGCAATTATAACGGAACGGGCATTTGAAAGGGGTGGTTGACGCAGCGCGGGATCTTTTTCCCGGAAGATGCTTCGGAATGGGGGCGGCGCATCCTGCGCACTTGCTGCCAGAGCGCCGGCAATGATCGGTTACACGCTGCAAATTGCCGAAACAGCCAATAGGTTGTAGCCTCTGTCCATCCCGTCCATGCTACGGTCGATGTTGCACCTGCTTTTCATCGGACTGTGTTTCGGCTCGCTGAAAATGCCAGTCGTCGTGCAGCATTACGCTGGGAATTCAACATCAAAAGGAGTCAATGACAAGCCATGAAAATCGTTCGAATGAACCTGCTGGGAATCGCGGCTATCGCGCTATCGACGCTGATGCTGGCATCCTGTGTCGAAACCGAATCCACCAGGCCCGGTTGGCAGGAGTCGTCTTCGGAGTATCGCGCTGCCCGGTATGCCTGCGAGAATCGCATCCGGGACAAGATACATGCCGACCGGAGCAGGGTGGACAGGGTCGAGTTCGAGCGCGCGGATGCCTGGCGTAGTGGTGGTGAACGGGTCAAGGTTCAGGGGGAAGGGCGTTTCCGTCACCGGGACAAGGGCTGGCGGCCGTTTGAATTCGACCGCTGCCCGCCATGGAGAGCGAAGCGAAGGCGGGTAGTCCCCGGTAGCCGCGAGGCGACACGGGATACCCGACGTGCCGAAGGCGCCAAAGGGGATCCCAAGGGAGCATCCGAACGCGGCGTCCAGTCATATGGGAGACCGGTG
>QNZQ01000119.1 GCA_003972985.1 Gammaproteobacteria bacterium
CGGTGTGTAGCCGCAACGAGCTTGCGATGTTGTGGCGGAACGCCGGGTGACCAGGACGGCCGGGGCACCAATGAGTTGTCGAAGATCGAGTCGATTTTGGGGACTCGGATGTCCCAAAATCTTTCACGAGATCGAAGACTCGCTTGAACAGCTTGCCGCCTTCCCCGCGCACCGCTTCGGAGATGAGGAAGGACTTGGCGTTGGGATGATAGAGGCAGGTCGGGTGGAACTGAATGAACTCCATGTTGGCGACGCGGCAACCGGCCCGCCAGCCCATGGCGATGCCGTCACCGGTGGCCACGTCCGGATTGCTGGTGTAGAGATAGACCTTGTTGGCACCGCCGGTGGCCAGCACCACGAAGCGGGCGGCGATGGCGCGCACCCGGTGCTGCTTCAGGTCCAGCAGATAGGCGCCCAGGCAGCGCCGCGGCGAGGTACCGTCGTCGCGGGGCGTGCAGATCAGGTCCACGGCGATGTGGTGCTCGAGGATCGTGATGCCGGGATTGTTGCGTGCCTGGTTCTCGAGACTCAGCTCCACCACCTTGCCGGTGGCGTCGGCGGCATGCACCACGCGGCGATGGCTGTGCCCACCCTCCCGCGTGAGGTGGTAGCCGGATGAGCCGGTGGCAGGCTGCGAGGTGAACTCCACGCCCTGGGAGAGCAGCCAGCGGATGTTTTCCGGGCCGCGTTCCACCACCAGCTTGACCACCTCCTCATCACACAGCCCTGCGCCGGCGCGGATGGTGTCCTGGATGTGGGACTCCAGGGAGTCGGCCTCGTCCAGGACCGCCGAGATACCTCCCTGTGCGTAATAGGTGCTTCCTTCCCGGAGTTCGCGCTTGGAGACGATGGCGGTGCGGGTGCCCGGTGGCAGGCGCAGTGCCAGACTCAGGCCCGCTGCACCGCTGCCGATAATAAGCACGTCATATTGCTCGTTTTTTGACATAATGGTGACCAGTTTTCGCCTGCTCGCAGCAGCGCTCTGATTCCTGGAGACTGCAGATCAACAAAGTATTCATGAAACAGAACTTTATAACAATAACAATGTCACATTGGCATGGGCTGTGCGGGCTGGCCATACTGCCCGGCAGGAGAGTGCTGTGACCAGCAATGCCCAGGCCGATTCCGAGCTCGTAGAGCGGGTCAAGAAAGGTGACAAGAAGGCCTTCGATCTGCTCGTGCTCAAGTATCAGCAGAAGGTGGCGAACATCATTTCACGTTACATCAAGGATCCGAGTGAAGTGTTCGATGTGAGCCAGGAGGCTTTCATCAAGGCCTACCGGGCACTGCCGAAGTTTCGTGGCGACAGTGCCTTCTATACTTGGCTCTACCGGATCGCCATCAACACGGCCAAGAACCACCTGGCGGCAAAGGGCCGCCGTCCGCCTGCTGACGATGTCGAGGCGGTTACCGCCGAACAGATGGATGCGGGTGGCCGCCTGCGCGACTCGGATACGCCGGAACGCCTGCTGCTCAAGGACGAGATCGCGCGCACCATCCGGGAAGCCGTGGACGAGTTGCCGGAGGACCTGCGAACCGCCATTACCCTGAGAGAGCTCGAGGGCATGAGTTACGAAGAGATCGCCGACGCCATGGAATGCCCCATCGGAACCGTCCGTTCCCGGATCTTCCGGGCCAGGGAAGCCATCGACAAGAAACTGAAACCTCTACTGGAATGAAACCGTGTCTGAACCAATGAACAGGAAGGAACTGGACCAGCTGTCAGCTGTAATCGACAACGAGGCAAGCCAGCAGGTGATGCTGCAAGTGAGCCACAAGATAAGCAGGGACGAGGAGGTGCGTCAGACCCTGCTGCGTTACCAGCTGATCGGTGACAGCCTGCGGGGCGAGGAGATCAATCCACGTTCTGCAGAGCTGGTGATGGCCGTGAGCCGGCGGCTCGAATCGGAGCCCACGGTGCTGGCCCCGCCCGTGCCGGAGCCTGGCCGGACCCGCTGGGTGCAGCCGCTGGCTGG
Source organism: Gammaproteobacteria bacterium (assembly GCA_003972985.1). GTDB lineage: Bacteria > Pseudomonadota > Gammaproteobacteria > Chromatiales > Chromatiaceae > Thiolapillus. The sequence continues at coordinate 1,977 of QNZQ01000119.1, forward strand.
GGCCGCCATCGCCGCTTCGGTGGCAGCCGCAGGCATCATCCTGGGTCCCCAGTTCATCAACAAGGGGGCTGCGCCTGCCGATGGAAAGGACTCCTTCCAGGTGGTCGCCCAGCCCATCGGGCCGGTGGCGCAGAACCCGGTTCCGGTGGAGCAGAAGGAGATGCGCTGGAAGACCGTGGATGGGCGAAGGGAACCGCGTCTCGACCAGTACCTGCAGCAGCACAGTCACTACGCGACCTGGAACGGGCTTCAGAGCATGATTCCCTATACCACACTCGTGAGCTATGGCGGCAATCCCCGGAAACAAGGTGAGTAGGTCTCTTCTTGTCTTTCTGCTCAGCGGGTTGATCAGCCAGGCCATTGCCTCCGACGACGGCGGCAGTGGCAATCCCATCCATTGGCTGGAGCGCATGAACCGTTCCGTGCTCGATCTCTCCTACGAGGGGGATTTCGTCTACCTGAACGGCAAGTCACTGGAAGCGATGCGCATTCGCCACCAGGTCAGGAATGGCGAACCCCTCGAATCCCTCCACACCCTGACGGGGGCGCCGCGCGAGGTCATTCGTGATGCCTACACCATCACCATCGTTACCCAGGTCGATGGCCAGGAAAAGCGCATCCAGCAACCCTCCACCGGCAAACTCTCCCCCCTGAAACCCCTGAAACCCCTGAAACCGGAGAGCCTGAAAGGCTACTACCGCTTCGTGATGGGCAAGCTGGCAAGAATCGCGGGGCGCTATGGCGTGGTGGTCATGCTGCTTCCCAGTGATGACCTGCGCTACGGCTACCGGCTGATCATCGACCGGCAGAATGCGTTGCCGCTGGACCTGACGGTGATGGACGGTGCCGGAGAACCGGTTTCCCGCATCATGTTCACCCGGCTGGAATTGATCGGCGAAGTGGAGGCGACAACCGATACAGCGGATGCCCCCGACATGCAAACACCAGCGCTGGCTTCCACTCGAAGCGTGGCAGAGTCCGAAACCCCGATGACCACTGCTGCGCAGGAAAACGGGGTCGAGGATGCCTCTTCCTGGGAGTTCAAAGAACTGCCCCCGGGCTTCAGGATGATCAGCTACAAGCGTATCGGTTCAGGCACACAGGAGCACTTCGTCTTCAGTGACGGCCTGGCCACCATATCGGCCTATATCGAGCCGCTGTCGGAAGGCGACCGGCCCTTCGATGGCGAACCAGCCTGGGCTCCATCAATGCACTGGGTCGTCCTGTGGATGGTCAGCAGCTAACGGTGGTGGGTGAGGTCCCCCACAAGACCCTGCGGCTGATTGCCAGCGCCTTGAGGCGCAAGGGGTAGGCATGCTCCGGGAGGAGGGTATCGTGAAGGCGGTCAACGGCGACCGCGCCGAGGTGCAGGTCCAGGTCCAGCATGCCTGTGGCAGCTGTTCGGCCAAGAGCGGCTGCGGTACCTCGCTGGTGGCCAGTCTCTTTCCCCAGCGGGGACATAGTTTCATCGCCCGGAATTCCGTCGGCGCCAAGCCGGGTGACCGGGTGGTCCTCGGCCTCGACGAATCGGACCTGCAGCAGGCCTCTCTCATGATCTACCTCCTGCCCCTGCTGGGTCTCATCGGCGGGGCACTGTCCGGCATCTACTTGGCCCGCCTGCTGGGAAGTGGCGACGGCGAACTGCTGAGCATCCTGCTCGGTGTCGGAGGAATGACCGCCGTGCTGCTGTGGGTACGGGCCCGCAGTTACAGCCTCGCCGGCCGCGGGACGCGGTTCGAGGCAGAGATCCTGGAAGTGATTCCGCCTGCACTGGTGACCATCGAAAAGCAGGTAAAGGCGTGAAAGTTGTGTGGCCAGGACGTCGTCATCTAAAACCGCAAGTTATCGATAAAGCGGGGCGGGTGCTTGATCGGAAAACTTCGGAGGCAGGGATGCCGACGCAGAGCCTACAGGGATGTATTCACGGCGTTTTTCCGAGCAGGTGCCCGCCCTGCCCCAAGTTGGATGACGTAACTCTGGTTGTGTGGCTACGGGTTTTCCTCGTGCTGCTGGCGTTTCTGCTGCCTCCTGGCAGCGCCTATTCGAACGGCCTGCCGGATTTCACCGAGCTGGTGGAGAAGAACGCCCCCGCGGTGGTCAACATCAGTACCGTCTACCGGGGCAAGAGCAGGCTGGAGCGCTACCACCTGCCGGACAACGTTCCCATTCCCGAGGAAGGGCCTCTCGGTGACCTGTTCCGCCGCTTCTTCGACGGAGAGGAGGAACTGGCACCGGAAGAGGTCGAATCACTGGGATCCGGCTTCATCATCTCCCCCGACGGTTACATCCTCACCAACCACCATGTGGTGGACGGTGCCGACGAGATCCTCGTGCGCCTGAACAACCGGGATGCCTACGAGGCGAAGCTGGTGGGCTCGGACGAGGCCAGCGACATCGCCCTGCTGAAGGTGGAAGCCAGCAACCTCCCGGTGGTGAAGATCGGGGACAGCCGCAAACTCAAGATCGGCGCCTGGGTGCTGGCCATCGGCTCCCCCTTTGGCTTCGAGTCCACGGTCACGGCCGGAATCGTCAGTGCCAAGGGGCGCAGCCTCCCCAGCGAGAACTACGTTCCCTACATCCAGACCGACGTGGCCATCAACCCGGGCAACTCCGGGGGGCCGCTCTTCAACATGGACGGTGAGGTGGTGGGCGTGAACTCCCAGATCTTCAGTCGTTCCGGCGGGTTCATGGGGCTCTCCTTTGCCGTACCCATCGAGCTGGCCATGAACGTGGTGCGGCAGATCCGCGACCAGGGGCATGTCTCGCGCGGCTATCTCGGGGTCCTGCGCTGCCCGCCATGGAGAGCGAAGCGAAGGCGGGTAGTCCCCGGTAGCCGCGAGGCGACACGGGATACCCGACGTGCCGAAGGCGCCAAAGGGGATCCCAAGGGAGCATCCGAACGCGGCGTCCAGTCATATGGGAGACCGGTGT
>QNZQ01000216.1 GCA_003972985.1 Gammaproteobacteria bacterium
CGGTGTGTAGCCGCAACGAGCTTGCGATGTTGTGGCGGAACGCCGGGTGACCAGGACGGCCGGGGCACCAATGAGTTGTCGAAGATCGAGTCGATTTTGGGGACTCGGATGTCCCAAAATCTTTCACGAGATCGAAGACTCGCTTGGGAGCCTTTCACGAAGACGCTGTTCAAGACCCCGATCACCCTGCCCGTACTGGCCTGGTAGACCGGGCTGCCGCTGTTGCCGGGGTAGGCGATGGCATCCAGCTGGTAGACATCGAAGGGATTCCGCAGGCGCTTGAGCTGGGCGGCGGTGAGCCGCCGCGAAGAGCTCGCCGGTATGGCGGCAGGGGTGATGGCGGAGACGATCCCCTTGTGGGTGACCGGATAGAGGCCCAGCACCATGCCGATGGGGAACCCGGTGAAGGCAACCTCCTCGCCTTCGCGCAGCCAGCCCCTGCCGTGCAGTTCCATGGGCGAAAGTGCCGGTCCGCTGATCTGCAGCAGCGCCAGGTCGTGCTCCTGGTCGGAACGGATGACCTTGGCCGTGTGCACCCGGGCATTCTTGCCGCGACCAGAGAACACGGCCAGCTGCTCCTTTTTCTGCGTGTCCAGCTTTTCCGGGACCACGTGGTAGTTGGTCACCACCAGGTTGCCCTTTCCGGCCACGAAACCGGTCCCCAGGTACTTGGCCCGCGGTTTCTTCTTGGGGGCATACTTGATGGGGATCACGGTGCCGACGGCGACAACGCTGCCCCTTATCCGGTCGATGGTGTCGGGCAGTGACCTTGCAAGGCCAGTTTCCGTGAGCAGCAGGAGCAGCGCCAGTGCCAACCCCATTCCCGGTAACCTGATCATCGGTTTTCCCTCTCCGTTTTCCACGTTGGCATCAGCTGGCAGCGGTCCCGTCGGGGATGACGTAGAAGAACACGGCCATGAAGTGCAGTACGCTGCCGGCCAGTACGAAGAGGTGCCAGATGGCGTGGTTCCAATGCAGGCGCTCCCAGGCGTAGAAGGCGGCGCCGAGGGTATAGGCCAGCCCGCCGCTCACCAGCAGCGCCAGCCCGCCTGACGCCAGGTTGCCCACCAGCGGCTTGAAAGCGATGACCACCACCCATCCCATGAGGAGGTAGAGCAGCAGCGACCAGCGTTGCAGCTTCTTGTTGTTGCCGAGCTCGATCCAGATGCCCACGACCGCAGTGGTCCAGACGATACCGAACAGGGTCCAGCCCCATGCCGAGCCGTTGAGCGTCACCAGGGTGAAGGGGGTGTAGGTGCCGGCGATGAGCAGGAAGATGGCGGCGTGGTCCAGCTTCTGCAGGATGGGCTTCGCCCGTTCGTGCGGAATGCCGTGATAGAGGGTGGAGGCGGTGTAGAGCAGCACCAGGGTACTGCCGTAGATGGCGCTGCTGACCACGTGCCAGGCGTCGCCGTAGAGGGCGGAGAAGGTGACCAGGAGCACCAGGCCGGCGATGCTCAGGGGGATTCCCACCCCGTGGGTGACCGCGTGGGCGATCTCCTCGCCGATGCTGTACTCCTGGAGCCAGCCTTCCGGTTGTTCCTCATTGCGGGTGGGTTCAGCCATGCTGGAAATTATAGTCAAGCGAATTACCTTGAAAAGTGCTCACTTGCGCCTTCTGCCCCTGGGGCGGCGCGCATTGCCGGAGCGGGTGGGTGAGTGGGTGTGGGTGGTCCGCATGGGCCTGCCACCGGCCCGGGTTCGGCCGGTTCCGGCAGGTTGCCAGCGTGGCACCAGGTGGTGCTTGCCGTTGCCGATGAGGTCGGCGCGCCCCATGCGTTTGAGCGCGTCGCGCAGCAGCGGCCAGTTCTCCGGGTCATGGTAGCGCAGAAAGGCCTTGTGCAGGCGGCGCTGTTTCATGCCCCGCGGCGAAAAGACCCGCTCGCCGTTGCGCGTCACCTTCTTCAGCGGATTGCGGCCACTGTGCCACATGGCGGTGGCCAAGGCCATGGGCGAGGGTAGGTAGGCCTGCACCTGGTCGGCGCGAAAGCCGTTGCGCTTGAGCCACAGGGCCAGGCGGAGCATGTCCTCGTCGCTGGTGCCGGGGTGGGCGGCGATGAAGTAGGGGATCAGGTACTGCTCCTTACCCGCCTCCTTCGAATACTTCTCGAACATCGCCTTGAAGCGGTCATAGGTGCCGATGCCGGGCTTCATCATGTGCGCCAGGGGACCGGGCTCGATGTGCTCGGGGGCGATCTTCAGGTAACCGCCCACGTGGTGGGTGACCAGTTCCTTCACGTACTCGGGGGTCTCCACCGCCAGGTCGTAGCGCAGGCCCGAGGCGATGAAGACCCGCTTGATGCCGGGCAGGGCGCGCGCCTTGCGGTAGAGGCGCACCAGGGGCATCTGGTCGGTCTTCATGTTCTTGCAGATGCCGGGATATACGCAGCTCAGGCGCCGGCAGGCGGCCTCGATCTTCGGATCCTTGCAGTGCAGCCGCCACATGTTGGCGGTGGGGCCGCCCAGGTCGGAGATGATGCCGGTGAAGCCGGGCACGGTGTCGCGGATGGTCTCGATCTCGCGCAGGATGCTCGCCTCGGAGCGGTTCTGGATGATGCGCCCCTCGTGCTCGGTGATGGAGCAGAAGGTGCAGCCGCCGAAACAGCCGCGCATGATGTTGATGGAGAAGCGGATCATCTCGTAGGCGGGGATGCGCGCGTCGCCGTAGGCGGGATGGGGTACTCGCTGGTAGGGCAGCTCGTAGACCCGGTCCAGTTCCTTCGAGGTGAGGGGGATGGGTGGCGGGTTGAGCCACAGTTCCCGCTGGCCGTGGCGCTGCACCAGGGCGCGGGCGTTGCCTGGGTTGGATTCCAGGTGCAGGATGCGCGAGGCGTGGGCGTAGAGCACGGGGTCACGCTTCACCTGCTCGTAGCCGGGCAGGCGGATTACGGTGCGGCTGCGGTCGAGCCGTTTCGGCCGGCTGTGCAGGGTAACCACCGGTCGGGTGGCGGCAGCCGGTTCGGCGCTGGTATCCGCGTAGGGGCTGGGCGGCGGTGTGGCTTCTCCCGGGGGTTCCACGTCGCTGGCATCGATCACCGTCCAACCCTCGGGAATGGCGTTGCGCAGGATGGCGGTGCCGCGCAGGTCGGTGATCTCGTCGATGGGCTCGCCTGCGGCCAGCCGGTGGGCTAGAGAAACTATGGCGCGCTCGGCGTTGCCGTAGAGCAGGATGTCCGCCTTGCTGTCCACCAGGGCCGAGTGGCGCACCTTCTCCTGCCAGTAGTCGAAGTGGGCGATGCGCCGCAACGAGGCCTCGATGCCGCCGATGACCACGGGCACCCCCTTGCAGGCCTCCTTGCAGCGCTGGCTGTAGACCAGCACGGCCCGGTCGGGTCGTTTGCCACCCTCGGCATCGGGGGTGTAGGCGTCGTCGGAACGGATCTTCCGGTCCGAGGTGTAGCGGTTCACCATGGAGTCCATGTTGCCCGCGGTGACGCCGAAGAAGAGGTTGGGGCGGCCCAGTTTCTTGAAATCGTCCGGGGAGCGCCAGTCGGGCTGGGCGATGATTCCCACGCGGAAGCCCTGGGCCTCGAGCAGCCGGCCGACGATGGCCATGCCGAAGCTGGGGTGGTCCACGTAGGCATCGCCGGTGACGATGACGATGTCGCAGCTGTCCCAGCCCAGCTCCTCCATCTCCTCCCGGCTCATGGGGAGGAAGGGCGCGGGGGTGAACTTGTGCGCCCAGTATCTGCGGTAGCTGAAGATATCTTTTGGGGTCATCGTTTCGTGGGTCGGGCTGAAGCCCGGCCTACAGGAGCTTTTTCAGGCACTCGAGATAGGCCGCTTCGTCGGGCGGCCGGTTCTGCCGCTGGGCCTCCCAGAGTACCAGGCCGAGGCACTCCATCATGCGGTGTTCCGCCTCGTGGGGATCTCCGCATGCGACCGCAATGCGCTGGTGAAGTTCACGGATGCCCGGCGGGCGGTCGCTGCCGATCTGCTCCGCCAGGCTGATGTGCATGCCCATGTGCAGGAAAGGATTGGTCTGACCCGCCTCCGGCGCGTAGTCCCGGTTCAGGTCATCGGCGGATTCCAGCAGGGCATGGTATTCGGGGTGCTGTGCCACCACGCCGGCGATGAGCGCCTCCAGGGGTTCGAGCGCTTCGCCGGCCTGGCGCTTCTGCCAGGCGTCGAGGTAGTAGCGTCGCAGCCGGTTGCGGTCGCTGCCGAAGATCATCCAAAGGTGGTCCGGTCCCAGCCCCACATGTGGCGGGCGGGACTGGAGAACTCGATGTAGATGCGGGCGGTCTCGATACCCAGGGTTTCCTTTACGTGGTCGCAGAGAGCGGCGGAAAAATCGCCGGTGCGATCTTCCGGCAGTCCCAGGCTCTTGAGCTGGAGGTAGGCACAGGGTTCATCGCTTCCGCCGAAGGTCATGGCCTGGCCGCCCTGGACGACGGTCATCACGTAGCTTTCCGGTTTCCCGAGCAACCGGGCGGCCAGCCCCGAGAGGCTTGCAGCAGCGGCCTGTTCGCTCTCGCGGTGCAGCTCGAGATTGGTGGTGAGATGGAGCAGTGGCATGGAGATTCCCCTTCAGTTGCAGTTTTCCTGGATGATCTTTTCCTGGTCCTTCATCTGCTGGTTGAGTTCGTCGATGGTGAAGCGGCGGTATTCGTCTTCCCCGGTGCGGTAGAGCGTGTTGGGCGGACGGGACCTGAGCGTTTCCAGGTTCTTCTTGGCTGCTTCGCAGTTGGCCTTGCGCTGCGCCTCGAGCTGCGCTCTCTTTTTCTTTTTGGCTCTTCCCCTGATCGAGTGGGTAGTTTAGCGTAGGGCAGCATGAGAGACATTGATCTATACACCCGGATATTGGGTATTCAGGCACCTTGGCGAGTCGCCGATGTGGAGGTTGATATGCCCCAAGGGCAAGTCATCGTCCAC
>QNZQ01000094.1 GCA_003972985.1 Gammaproteobacteria bacterium
AAAAGAAAGCCCGACCCCGATCACCCCTGGCGTCGATCTCCTGTCGGCAAGGCTGCGCTTGATCCACCTTCTCCGGCTACCTGAGCTCCCATGCAGAAGGGGACATTTCAGCTTAGGAAAAAAGGGGACATTTTAGAATTGGGTTGACATCCCTCACTGTCGCGGTCGAGTCGGCCCGCGGGATAGACGCCCTTCAGGGGAATGTAGTCGGCCAGCGTGGGGCGGCCTTCCCGGTCGGTGAACTGGGTGAGCACCCCGTAGGGCTTGTTGAAGAGGATCAGGCGGGACATGGTCTTGAAGAAAGGCTGGAAAGTGGTTGCCGGGTGCGTTCGACGGGACGTCCGAGGCCAGGGATGGCCGAGGTCGAGCGCACATGGATGTGCTTGTAGCGGTCCCGTCGAACGCACCCGGCAACCACCCACCGACGGCGTTTGAAGTCAATGGTAAAATGCGCTGGTTACCATATCAGAAAAGGGTCCATTTGATGTCATACGAAAAAATCGAGATTCCCGCTCAGGGAGAGAAGATCACCGTCAATCCAGACAACAGCCTCAATGTCCCCGACAACCCCATCATTCCCTACATCGAAGGGGATGGCATCGGCGTGGACATCACCCCTGTGATGAAGAAGGTGGTGGACGCGGCGGTGGAGAAGGCCTATGAGGACAAGCGCGGAATCGCCTGGATGGAGATCTATGCCGGCGAGAAGGCGGTGAAGGTCTACGGTGGTGACAACTGGTTGCCCGAAGAGACTTTCGATGCCGTGCGCGAGTACGTGGTCTCCATCAAGGGACCGCTGACCACCCCCGTGGGGGGCGGTATCCGCTCTCTCAACGTCACCCTGCGGCAGGTGCTCGACCTCTACGTCTGCCTGCGCCCGGTACGCTATTTCCAGGGCACGCCCAGCCCCCTCTGTCACCCCGAGTACACCGACATGGTGATCTTCCGCGAGAATTCCGAGGATATCTATGCCGGCATCGAGTGGCCGGCCGGCTCGGAAGAGGTGAAGAAGGTCATCGACTTCCTGCAGAACGAGATGGGCGTGACCAAGATCCGCTTTCCCGAGACCTCGGGCATCGGCATCAAGCCCGTTTCCGAGGAGGGCACCAAGCGCCTGGTGCGCAAGGCGATCCAGTACGCCATCGACAACGACCGCCCCTCAGTGACCCTGGTACACAAGGGCAACATCATGAAGTTTACTGAGGGCGCCTTCAAGGAGTGGGGCTATGAATTGGCGAAGGAGGAGTTCGGTGCGGCGGAGATCGACGGGGGTCCCTGGTGCAGTTTCAGGCATCCGAAGACCGGCCAGGAGATCATCGTCAAGGATGTTATCGCCGACGCCTTCCTGCAGCAGATCCTGCTGCGGCACAGGGAGTACGATGTCATCGCCACCCTCAACCTCAACGGCGACTACATCTCCGATGCCCTGGCGGCCCAGGTGGGCGGTATCGGGATCGCGCCCGGCGCCAACATGTCGGACACCGTGGCCATGTTCGAGGCCACGCACGGCACGGCGCCCAAGTACGCCGGTCAGGACAAGGTGAACCCCGGTTCGCTGATTCTCTCCGCAGAGATGATGCTGCGTCACATGGGCTGGACCGAGGCGGCGGATCTCATCGTGAAGGGCATGGAAGGGGCCATCCAGGCGAAGACCGTGACCTATGATTTCGAGCGCCTGATGGAGGGGGCCAAGCTCCTGAGCTGCTCGGAATTCGGCGATGCCATGATCGCGCACATGTAGCGAAGGAATAGCGATCCAGGAACGGAAAAAGCCTGTCCGCGATGGACAGGCTTTTCTGGTTGAATCAAAAGGTTAGTGCTATTCGCTGTCGGCGTGCCTGAGGTTCTGGGCATGCAGACCCTTGGGACCCTGCTCGATCTCGAACTCCACTGCCTGACCCTCCTTCAGGGTCTTGTAGCCTTCCATCTCGATGGCAGAGAAGTGGACGAACACGTCTTCATTGCCATCGTCCGGGGTGACGAAACCGTACCCCTTCGCGTTGTTGAACCATTTTACGACCCCACTGGGCATGATACTTCCTCCTGCATTTTCCATTGGTGGTTGATTGTTATTGTTGCAGGGCAAAAAACACCCTGAATTTTGCTTTAGATCAAAAACTATAGCAAAAACCGCTGCAGCGTCAAATGCAGAGGGCAGGGGGTTTCCGGGGATTTCTAGTTGTTTTCCTCGAGGTCTCTGAGAAAAGCGTTCAGAACCTCGAGCGTGTCGGGGGAGACGTCGATGAACTTGAAGCCGCACCAGTAGCTGTTGCTGGCATGGGCCTCTTCCTGCCAGACACAGGTGGCACCGGCCGTGATGTCGAGGGATTTCTCCCTGGCGTCGAGCAGGTGCAGCTGCAGTATGTCGCCACGCTTGGGGCTGTTTTCCCCGCACATGGTCATGAAACCGCCTGCGGAGATGTTGATCAGGATTCCCAGGGAACGGCCATCGAGCATGTTGATGGCCTGGATGGTCTTGTTGAGCGGATAGCGCTTCTGTTTTCGCTGCTCTTTCATTATTGTGCCTGGGTCACGGAGGGTTCGACATTTCGCTCCAGCATGGACATGATGGTGCGCATGGCCTTGTTCCAGAAGGAACCCTTGACATTGGTGAAGTAGACGACATTGCCTTTCTTGATCTGGTCGGCCAGCTTGGTGATGTCCATGAGCATCGATTTTCTCCCGCGGGGGGACACGAAGAGGAAATGATCCGTCAGCGGGTTGTACCAGGAGAGTTTGGCGCGGTAACTCTGGTCCGTTCCCGAATTGAACTCGAACCAGGTGTCGTTTGGCAGGGTACGCAGCTTGTTGTAGAGATCCAGCGTCTGCTGGTCGATGCTCACCGGGGTTTCAGCCTCCTCCGTGGGAGGGGGCGGGATCGCTTCGGTCTCCTCTTCAGCCTCGGCAGGCGTATAGAGTGCCTCGATGAACTCCTCGATCTTCCGCTCCTGGTGGGGTAGCAGGGCGCCTACCTGGTTGCGGATCTGCTGGGCCAGCGTCTCGATCTGGGCCGCGCGGCCCAGGCCATGCTCCTCGGACGTGGAGATCCAGAGTATGCGCTGTCCCAGCTTGCAGGCATCCTTCCAGGCTTCCGACTCTCCATCGCCCTCCTCGCGCAGTTGCAGCAGTGTCAGGTAGTCCACCCATACTTCATCGATGAACCGCTTGCAGTAGGCGGGTACTGCCTGCCCGCCAAAGATATTGGCAGTGGCGCGCTGGGCCGCCTCCTTGGCCAGCAGCAGCTGTTCCTTGCCCTGTTCGTTTTCCATGCTGCGTTTTTCCATTACCTGGAACCGGTTCTCCAGGGCGGAGACCTCTTCATCCAGTTCCCGGGTGAACTTTTCGAAGTCCTCGTTGCTCTGCCGGCGCAGGCGGACGATATTGAATACGGCATCCTTCAGGTGGGGATAGATACCCGATTTCAGGTCGATCTCGTCCACCCAGATGGCGGAGGCGGCGATGGCCCTGTCGAGAAACACGCGTGCAGGATGTTCCGGGTTGGCAAAGAAGTCTTCGTCCGACAGGCCGATCTTGATGTAGGGCGTATGCAGGTGCCCCAGGAGCGCCTTGGCGGCGTTGGGGATGCTTTCGTCGTCCAGCATCTGCTCGAAGAGCATGCCCACGAGGTCGATGATGTCCTCCTGCTGGTCCTGCAGACGGTTGCTGCCCACCTTGCGCTTGATGGTTTCGCGCTGAACCGCCATGTCTTCCTGGACCTGCTGGATGGTATCCGGGTCGACGGGCTGGTACAGCTCTTCCTCGTCCGGGAAGGAGGTGGCCTGGGCAAGCGTGATGCTGGTGGCGGCCTGGATGACCTCCTGTGGCGTGGCCACCTGGACGCCCGGCGGCAGCGGGGCCTTTTTCCTCCGGCGCCGGCGATTGGCCTTGAGCAGCTCGTGAATGCGCATCATGGTCTCTTCACCGAGGTCTTCAGCGGCCGGTTCCTGGTAGGTGCTTTGCTCTGCCTCGACATGTTCTTCGGAAGGTGCGGCAGCCGATCCGGCCCCCCTTCCCGGTGCGTTCTTCACCGAGTACTTCAGGGTGGGCAGGATTCCTGCTTTCACCAGGCTCTCGTTCAGCTTCCTGTGCAGTTCCGGGAGTGCGGAAAGAACATACTTGTCGTAAAGCGTGTAGAGGACGAGCAGCGCATCGTTCTCGATGGTGAGACGGTTGACGCAACGGGCAAAGATTTCGCACATCTGCTGTGGAGAAGCCGGGATCTGGTCGATGTTTACCTGCTGCCCGTGGTTGATCACCGAGAGTCGCTGGGCGAGCAGGTAGAGTTCCTGGTGATTGTTCTTTTCCGCCTTTTCCGCGAGTGTCTGCAGCGCGAGGTTGCGCTCGTAGAGATTGATGTTGACCAGGCTCAGGGTCTCACTGCCGAGCTTGGGGGTCTGGTCTTCGTTCTGAAGGGGAAAACGGCTGAGATTCTTGGTCAGCAGGTCGTGAAAATCGAGGGACATGTCCTCCATCTTCAGCCAGATTTCACGCTGGGCATCGAAGAAATGGTTCTGGATACGGCCGCTTTCCGCCTTGTCGGCAAAGTCCATCAACACTTCGTCGGTAGCGCGGAGCTGCTCACGGAACTTGTCGTTCAGGACGTCGACGGCTTCCTTTTGCCAGTCGTCCAGAAGGTAACGGAATTTGTAATCGATGGTCACAGGCTGCTGTTATGCCTCGCGGATTCAACTCGCTAGTGCAACGGGTGGTTTGATCCCGAAGAATACCTGATTGGGTGTCTTGTACCCCAGGCATTTTCGAGGGCGATTGTTCAACTTGTCCATGATCTCCAGGACCTGCCTGTCCGTCAGTTTGTTGAAGTCG